>CAKAGS010000001.1 GCA_916438945.1 uncultured Actinomycetaceae bacterium
GCGAGGAACCTTCATGGGCGCGATCATGGAGCACATCGAGGAGGCTGGCATCCACTCGGGCGACTCCTCGTGCGTGCTGCCTCCCATGACGCTGTCCGCGCGCGAGCTCGAACGCATCACGGCCTCCACCGAGGCGATCGCTCGTGGCGTCGGCGTGCGCGGCCTCATCAACATTCAGTTCGCTCTGCTCTCCGACACCCTCTATGTCATCGAAGCAAACCCGCGCGCCTCGCGTACCGTTCCCTTCGCATCGAAGGCGACGGGCGTACAGCTCGCAAAGGCCGCCGCTCTCATCCAGGTCGGTGCCACGATCGCCTCGCTGCGCGAGCAGGGGATGCTGCCTGATACGGACGCCCGCGAAATCCACGACGGCGGATCGATCGCTGTGAAGGCAGCCGTCCTGCCCTTCAAGCGCTTCCGCACGGACAAGGGCGAGATCGTCGACACCGTCCTCGGACCCGAGATGCGCTCGACCGGCGAGGTCATGGGTATCGACCGCGACTTCCCGACGGCATTCGCCAAGTCCCAGCTCGGCGCCTCGACTGACATGCCGACGTCGGGCACCGTCTTCATCTCGATTGCGGACACCGACAAACGAGCGATCGTTCTGCCGGCCGCCCGCATGCACGAGATGGGCTTTAACATCCTCGCGACCTCCGGAACAGCATCGGTCCTACGCCGCAATGGCATCCAGGCCCAGGCTATTCGCAAGTCCTCCGAGGGCCGCGGCGATGACGGCGAACCGACGGTCGTCGACCTCATTAACGATGGCTCGATCGACATGGTCGTCAATACACCTCAGCGCAGCGCCCCGCGTAACGACGGCTACCAGATCCGCGCAGCGGCTGCTTCGCAGGACCGCCCGGCCGTCACCACGCTCCAGGCCTTCAACGCGATGGTGCAGGCCATCGAGGTGCGTATGCGCGGGGCATACTCCGTGCGCTCGCTGCAGGAATGGGATTCCATCCGATCGGAGGAAACACGATGACTACTTCCGCAATCAAGCCCGCCACCTCGGCTGGCTTCGGCGACCGTCTGTACAAAGCCATGCGCACCTACGGCCCCGTGTGCGTGGGCATCGATCCCCACGCTGGCCTCTTGCAGGAATGGGGACTTGACGACGACGCAAACGGTGTGCGAGAGTTCTCCCTTCGCGTCATCGAGGCGCTCGGCGGTCGCGTTGCCGCCTTCAAGCCTCAGGCCGCGTTCTTCGAACGGCACGGTTCTCGAGGCGTCGCCGTCCTCGAGGAGGTCATCGCTGCCTGCCGCGAAGTCGGAACGCTGTGCATTGTGGATGCAAAGCGCGGTGACATCGGCTCGACGATGGATGGCTATGCGCAGGCATTCCTGTCGGATTCCTCTCCACTGGCGGGTGACGCTGTCACGCTCTCGCCGTACCTGGGCGTTGGCTCGTTGACTCCTGCACTCGAACTGGCGCGACAGACGGGTAGGGGAGTGTTTGTCTTGGCACTCACCTCCAACCCTGAAGGCGCCTCTGTTCAGCACGCCCGCGGCGAGGATGGAACCAGCGTCGCGGGGCGCGTCGTGTCCCAACTGGCGGACTTTAACAGCCAGTGTGACCAACAACACCTTGGGCCGGCGGGCATCGTCGTGGGGGCCACAGTGGGAGATGCAGTGAAGCGTTTGGGCATCGACCTCGCTTCGCTCAAAGGCGCTTTTTTGGCTCCAGGAGTGGGCGCACAGGGCGCCGGTCCCGCGCAGGTCAGGGAGGTTTTCGCCGGAGCCGAAGATGCCGTCCTCGCCTCGTCCTCTCGAGCAATCCTGCGTTCTGGCCCGAGCATCGTCGGCCTGCGAGACGCCTACCGTGCAACGGTCGATTCACTGCAATAATCTGCTCTGTTACTAAAAGAGCATCGTTTTGGTCTGGCACTAGCGGTCTGGAAGGTGACATAGTTTATTTACCGAAGATCCCAACCGAGGAGATGATCAGAATGGCACTACCTGATCTCACGCCAGAACAGAGGGCGCAGGCTCTCGAGAAGGCAACGCAGGCACGGAGGCGTCGCGCCGAAGTGAAGAACGCGCTCAAGGCGCGCTCGATGAACCTGTCGGAGGTTTTGGAACTCGCTGATTCAGACGAAGCCGTAGCGAAGATGAAGGTCGTTTCGCTGCTGGAGTCGCTGCCGCGCGTCGGCACGAACACGGCTGCCGTACTGATGGACGAATACAAGATCGCCCAGAGCAGGCGCGTACGTGGCCTCGGCCCCGTCCAGCGGAAGGCGCTCGTCGAGCGTTTCGGCTGACGCAGCCAAGCGTGGCACACTTTGAGTCATGACTAAGGCTCAACTGACTGTCCTCGCTGGCCCCACAGCCGTTGGAAAGGGAACCGTTGTCGCGGCGCTCAAGGAGCGCTACCCGACCCTCAATGTGTCGGTCTCGGCAACAACTCGCGATCCTCGGCCCGGTGAACTGAACGGCGTCCACTACTACTTTGTTTCCCCTTCCGAGTTCGATGCGATGATCGAACGGGGAGACATGTTGGAGTGGGCGCTTGTTCATGGGAAAAACAAGTACGGAACCCCTCGCGGGCCCGTCGATGAGGCCCTCGAATCGGGCAAGCCTGTGCTCCTTGAGATCGACCTGGCCGGCGCCCGCCAGGTTCGTGTCAACAGGCCCGACGCACAGTTCATTTTCTTGGCCCCGCCCTCGTGGGAGGAGCTCGAGCGCCGCCTGATCGGGCGCGGCACCGAAGGCCCCGAGGAGCAGGCCCGTCGTCTGGCAACCGCTCGCGTTGAGCTCGAGGCCGCCTCGGAGTTTGACCATGTTGTGATCAACGACGACGTGGAGCGCGCGGCGGATGAGCTGGCTCGGCTCATTGGCCTGGAGTAGTATCTATCTGAATCCGCCACTGAGAGGAATACACGCATGTCCGGAATTGTTGCCCAGCCCGTGGGCATCACGTCCCCACCCATTGACGATCTGCTGGAGCACGTCGATTCCAAGTACGCGCTTGTCATCTTCGCTGCGAAGCGCGCGCGCCAGATTAACTCCTACAACCTGCAGCTTCAGCAGAACATGATCCAGTTCGTGGGTCCGGTCGTCGACGTGCAGCCGGATGAGAAGCCGCTGGCTGTTTCCCTGCGCGAGATCAACGAAGGCCTCCTGTCTCTCGAAGCCAACCCCGAGGCCTGACATGGCAACGATCGTCGTCGGAGTGACCGGCGGCGTCGCAGCCTTCAAAGCACCCATCGTGGTCCGCGAGTGTCAACGCGCGGGCCACGACGTGTATGTGACTGCGACGCGCGCGTCATTGGATTTCGTCGGCCGCTCCACCTGGGAGGGCATCACGTCCCGCCCGGTCGCCGTGGACATCGCGGGGGAGGGGCGCGCCGAGCACGTGGAACTTGCTCGCGTCGCGGACCTCATCATCGTCGTCCCCGCGACCGCGAATTCTTTGGCGCGACTCGCCACCGGTTTCGCCGACGACATGGTGTCGCTGACTGTTCTCGCGTCACACGCGCCCGTTGTCGTTGCCCCCGCGATGCACTCCAACATGTGGCTGGCGCCCGCTACGCAGGCGAACGTCAAGACACTTCGCGAGCGCGGTGTGCACGTCATCGATCCTGCCTCTGGTGCACTCGGTTCAGGCGACAGCGGTGTCGGTCGCCTTCCCGAACCCGAGGAGATCGCTCGGGTGGCTCTCGAGCTGCTTGACGCCCGCGAACAGGCATCGCACACTCTCGCTGGCCGCACGGTCGTTGTCACTGCCGGCGGCACGCGCGAACCCATCGATCCCGTGCGTTTCCTCGGAAATCGATCGTCTGGCCGTCAGGGCCTGGCGATCGCGTTGGCAGCGGCTCGAGCCGGCGCTTCCGTACGCGTGATCGCCGCCAACGTCGAGTCGGCTCTGCTCAAGGCGCTGCCGACGGGCGTGCAGGTCACTCGCGTGGGCAGTGCCCTGGAGATGCGCGAGGCCTTGATCGATCAGGTGGCCGACGCCGATGCTCTCGTGATGACGGCAGCTGTCGCGGACTTCCGCCCTGAGTCCGTGTCGAGCTCGAAGATGAAGAAGGACCCATCGACGAAGGACGCTCCGACGATTCGCCTGGTGCGCAACCCCGATATTCTCGCCGAGATTGGTCACAGTGAGCAGCGTCCGTCGCTCGTCATCGGATTCGCCGCGGAGACCGGGACCGACGAGGAGATTCTCGCCTACGGAGCTGACAAGGCAGCTCGAAAAGGTGCGGATTTCATCTGCCTGAATCGGGTGGGGAAGAGCGTCGGATTCGGCGACGTTCCCAACGATATCCGGCTTCTCGATAGCTGCGGGCACATCGCAGGCCGTTACGTCGGCTCAAAGGATGAGGTGGCCGCTGGTCTTGTCGGCCATATGGCTTCATTCCTTGATAATCTAAAGCGGTGAGTCAACAGCTTTTTTCTTCTGAGTCCGTTACCGAAGGTCACCCCGACAAGGTCTGTGACCGTATCTCCGATGCGATCCTCGACGCGCTGCTCGCCGCCGACCCTCGCTCGCGCGTTGCCGTCGAGACGATGGCGGCCACCGGCCTCATCCATATCGCGGGTGAGGTGACGACCGAGGCGTACGTCGAGATTCCGGAGATTGTGCGTCGTGAGATCCTGTCGATCGGCTACGACTCGTCGCGCGTTGGCTTTGACGGCGCTTCCTGCGGCGTGTCCGTGTCGTTGGACGGCCAGAGCCCCGATATCGCCGGTGGCGTCGATGAAGCCATTGAAGTGCGCGGCACCCAGGGCGGTGACCCGCGCGACCGTCTCGGCGCGGGCGATCAGGGCATCATGTTCGGCTACGCTTCTTCGGACACCCCGGACCTCATGCCCGCCCCCATTTGGCTGGCGCACCGTCTCGCAAAGCGCCTGACTGACGTTCGCAAGCAGGGCATCGTTGAAGGGCTGCGTCCTGACGGCAAGACTCAGGTGACTCTCGCGTACGAAGACGGTCGGCCGGTGGGTATCGACACGATCGTCGTGTCCACCCAGCACGACGAGGCGCTGTCGCAGTCGGCGATCGCCGACGCGGTGCGTGACTACGTTATTAACCCCGTCATCGAGGAGTCTGGCCTGGCGTTGGCGACTGACTCCATGAAGACCCTCATCAATCCCTCAGGTCGTTTCGTGCTGGGTGGTCCCGCTGCTGACGCCGGTCTCACCGGCCGCAAGATTATCGTCGACACCTACGGCGGCATGGCTCGCCACGGCGGCGGCGCGTTCTCCGGCAAGGATCCGTCGAAGGTCGATCGTTCTGCCACCTACGCCGCCCGTTGGGTGGCCAAGAACGTCGTGGCAGCCGGCATCGCGCAGCGCTGCGAGATTCAGCTTGCCTACGCAATCGGACGTGCGCACCCGATCGGCCTGTACGTCGATACATTCGGTACCGCTTCAGTGCCCGAGGCGCGCATCGCGGACGCCATCCGCGAAGTCTTCGACCTGCGTCCGCTCGGAATGATCGAGGACCTCGATCTGCTGCGTCCGATCTACCGCGAGACCGCTGCGTACGGTCACTTTGGTCGCGAGCAGTTCCCGTGGGAGGCGACCAACCGCGTCGACGCGCTCAAGGCCGCACTGGCATGAGCGAAGCACTGGAAGCCGAGGACTACCTGCCCTCGTACGAGACCGAGGCCGCTCGCCGCGCGTGGCGTCGGCGCACGAGCCTCGAGATGATCATCTCGGGCTTCATCGGCCTCGTCACGTCGTTCGTTCTTTCGATCGAGGCTTGGCAGCTGGCCGCCGATTCGTCGGCGCGCTTTGGCTGCGATATTTCGTCCGTGCTGTCGTGTTCGGCGGTCGCGCAGACGTGGCAGGCGCGTATCCTCGGCTTCCCTAACGCTTTCCTCGGCATCTTTTTCGAGGCCGTGGTTCTCGCGATCTCCGTCGCTATTTTCGCGGGCGTGAAGTTCCCACGCTGGTACATGCTGGGCACGAACCTGCTGTACACGATTGCGCTGTTCTTTGCGTTCTGGCTGTTCGGGCAGTCGTACTTCATCATCCAGGTGCTGTGCCCGTGGTGCCTGCTCATCACCCTGACGACAACACTCGTCTTTGGTGGAATCACTCGCATCAATATTCGCGATTCAGTCATTCCAGCGCCCGAGGGGCTGCGTCGCATTGTCGCTCAGGGCCTCGACTGGGCACTGTGGGGCCTGATCGTCTTTGGTGTGCTCGCCATGGTCGTCGCGAAGTACGGTCTGAAGCTTCTCGGCTGAGAACGGGACGCAGATGTGTGCGGGCCGTGATTCACTAGGATCATGACTTCCCAACAGGGCATGCTTGACGGTTTGATCCGCCGCGGTCTCGGGCCGCGCAGATCGCTCGCGTGCTCGTTGACGTCGATCTGCCGCACATGGATCGCCCGCTCGACTACGTCGTGCCGGATAGGCTTCTTGACGAGGCAGAGGTTGGGCGCTCGGTTCGTGTACGTTTTTCGGGTTCGCGCGTGGACGGCTGGATCATCGAGCGTACGCGCCGTGAGGTACTCGACGAGACCGTGCAGATCGAATCCGTCGTGTCGTCGGTCCCGGTGCTGACGCCCGCTCTGTATGAGACTGCTCGCCGCATTGCGGCGCGTTTCCTCGCGACAACCTCCCAGGTGCTGTCGCTCGCAATCCCACCCCGACACGCACGCGGTGAAAAGACCGTTGTAGAGGCGCACAAGCCGGCGTGGCCATCCGTCGAGGCTCCGACTGTTTCGGAAGGCTGGGCGCCTTATTCTGCTGGCCAAGCGCTGCTTCACCGCCTTGCAGCCGGAGAGTCTCCGCGTGCGGTCGTGACCGCGCTGCGCCCTCGGATGCGCTCGTGCTTGTCGGATGCCGTCGCCGCCACCGTCTCGTCGGGGCGTAGCGTCATCATCGTGACGGCGACCGGAGAGGACGCAGCACGGTACGCACGCGCGCTTGAGGAGGACCTCGGTGTCCCCGTTGCACTCACGGGCGGTGAAGTGAGTCCCGAGGAACGCTACCGCATCCACATAGCCGCGACACTCGGGCGTCTTCCGATTGTGGTCGGGACGCGCTCGGCGGCGTGGGTTCCGTGTGCGCACCTGGGCCTCATAGTGATCTGCGATGACGGCGACGATCGCTTGCGTGAGCGCCGGTTCCCCCGCTGCGACGTTCTCGACGTCGCCGTGCAGCGGTGTGCGGTGGAGGGCGCGGGGCTCCTCGTTGCCTCGTATGCGCGGTCGGTCAAGGCACAGGCACTCGTTCGTTCCGGATGGGCTGTGAGTCTCGATCCCGCGCCCGGCGCGCTGCGCGACGCGACTCCTCGCGTACATCTGCATGGAGCGGCGGAAGCGGAACGCGAGGGCGCCAGCGGCCACATGCGCATTCCCCAGGCCGCATTGCGCATGATCCGCCAGGGGCTTCGAGAAGGCCCCGTGCTCATCCAGGTTGCGGCCTCAGGATATTGGCCCACAGTCGTGTGTCGGCGCTGTGGCGAACGCGCTCGCTGTCGTCATTGCTCCGGGCCCCTCGCCGTCGGCAGCGGGGGAGAGGTGACGTGCTCGTGGTGTGCGCGTACCTCGCAGGCGTGGCGATGCCCGCACTGCTCCGGCACAGAGCTGCGCGCAGCTCGCGTGGGTTCGACGCGCACCGCCGAGGAGATCGCACGCAATCTCCCGGACGCGTCGGTCCTTGAGTCGTCGGCGGCTCATCGGATTAACCGTCAACTTCCCGCGCGTCCCACTGTTGTCGTTGCGACGCCGGGTGCTGAGCCGGATGTGGACGGCGGCTATGCCGCAGCAGTCATTCTCGACGCTCACGCTCTTGCCGGCCGCACGGAGCTGTGGGCCCCGGAGGAAGCTGCCAGGCGCTGGCTCAACGCGCTGTCTCTCGTCCGCCCAGGCCACCCCGGCCTCGTTGTCGGGACGATTCCCGATGCCTTGGGGCAGGCACTCGTGCGATGGGCTCCCACTGACTACGCCGATCGTCTTCTCGATGAGCGCGAGGCCCTGGGCTTCTTCCCGGCCACGACCATGGTTGCGCTCGATGGGCTGGCGGCTCAGGTCCGCCAGGTCGCCGAACAGGTCATTCGCGAGGGAGGAGCTGAGCTGGTCGGTACCGTCGTACGACCGGCGACGCGCGAGGGCGAAGAAAATGAGGTGCGTACGCTGGTGCGAACCCCATTGGCTGGTGCTGCCTCGATGCTCGCGGTTCTCGCCGACATTCGTCGCTCGCGCAGTGCCCGCAAGGTTCCGCTCGTGAAAATGAGCGTGAACCCACCCGAGCTGTTCTGAGTAAGGGCCTGCGCAGTGCCGTAGACTGGCGGCCGTGCGCATTATTTTTGCTGGTACCCCCGAGGCCGCAGTTCCCACGCTGCGGGCCCTGCTGTCGTCGTCCCATGAGGTCGCCCTCGTTATCACACGCCCACCGGCTCGGCGCGGTCGTGGCAAGACTATGTACCCGTCTCCGGTGGCGGAAGTTGCCGCCGAATCCGGTGTGGAGCTGTTGGAGACTACGACGCTGAAGACTCCCGAGATCGCACGCCGTATCGAGGACATGCAGGCGGACCTCGGCGTCGTTGTGGCTTACGGCGGTCTCGTCCCCCCGAACGTGCTGGCGATGCCGACCCACAGGTGGGTGAACCTCCATTTCTCGGATCTGCCGAGGTGGCGTGGAGCTGCTCCGGTTCAGTGGGCGATTCGCGAAGGGGATCCGACGACCGCGTCCTGCGTGTTCAACCTTGAGGAGGGCCTGGATACCGGCGACGTCTATTCACGCGTCGAGGTTCCGATCGGACGCGAGAGCGCTGGAGAGTTGCTCTCGTCCATGGCCGAGGCCGGGGCAGATCAGGTGCTCGGCGTTGTCGATGCGCTTGCCGCTGGCAGCGCAACCGCTACTGCGCAGTCCTCGGAAGGCGTGACGCACGCACGCCGCCTCGAACACGTGGACGGCTACGTGTCGTTCACGCATGAGGCCGCGTACGAGGACCGTATCATTCGTTCCGTGACGCCCAATCCCGGCGCCTACACGGTGGCGCCGGGCGGGGCCCGCATGAAGCTCGACAAGGCAACGCCTGTGGACCGTGACGATCTTGCTCCCGGGCAGCTCGAGGTGACGAAGAAGCAGGTGACCGTCGGGTGCGCAAGCGGGGCACTTGTACTCGGTCAGGTCGCCCCGGCCGGTAAGTCCTGGATGGACGCGGCCGCCTGGGCGAGGGGAGCGCGGCCCTCCGATGACCTGCGCCTTGGCGGAGAGCTGGAGGTTGAGCGATGAGCGAGAGGCGTTACGCTGACGGCTACCGCAAGCTGCGCAAGGCCGACGAGCCTCGTCGTATCGCTTACGACGTTCTGCACCAAGTCGCGACTGAGGGCGCGTTTGCGAACATTATTTTGCCGAAGGCTTTGCGTCAGGCACGGCGCGACGGTCACTTCTCTGATCGGGATGCCGCCTTCACCTCCGAGCTCGTCCACGGCACGCTGCGCGCTCTTGGCCGCCTTGATTGGGTCATCTCGCGCCACATTGATCGTCCGCTTGCTGATCTCGATCCGCGCGCGCTCGTCATTCTGCGCATGGGCGCCCACCAGCTCCTCGACATGCGCGTGCCTGACCACGCGGCTGTCTCCGCCACCGTCGACGTCGCCCGAGAGCACCTGACGGATGGCCCCGTCCGTTTCGTCAATGCCGTGTTGCGCTCGATCACCCGCGAGGATCCTTCCGAGCGTGATGCAGCCATGGATGCCATCGAGGATGAGGACGAGGCTCTTGGCGTGCGCTACTCTCACCCGGCATGGATGGTCGCCGCGTTCCGTGACGCCCTCAAGGCCCACGGTTACCCTGAGGATGAGCTTATCGACGTGCTCGAGGCTGATAACGAGGTTCCCACGGTCACCCTGGTGGCCCGCCCGTCGTTGATGAGCGTCGACGAACTCGCTGACGAGGCCGAGGACATTCTCGACACGCGCGTTGCCTTGGGCGCCGTCTCCCCGTATGCAGTTCTCCTCGAATCTGGCGACCCCGCGCGACTTCCTTCAATTCGTGACGGCCGCTCCGGCGCCCAGGATGAGGGCTCGCAGCTCGCTGCCATTATTGCCGCATCAGCACCGCTCGAGGGCGGCCCTGATGAGCGCTGGCTCGACCTGTGTGCGGGTCCCGGTGGCAAGGCCGCACTTCTGGCGGGCCTCGCTGCTGGCGTGGGAGCACGCGTCACCGCCAACGAGGTGCACCCGCACCGCGGACGCCTCGTCGAGCGCACGACCCGCCAGTTCGACTCCATCGAGGTCGTGAGCGGAGACGGTCGTACCTTCGGTGGGGGCCAGAGCGCATGGCCGCTCGGCTCGTTTGATCGTGTCATCGTCGACGCACCCTGCTCGGGCATGGGCTCGATGCGCCGACGCCCCGAGTCACGCTGGAACCGCACGCCCGGGGACGTCGAGGAGCTGACTGTCCTCCAGCGCGAGCTGCTCGATCGGGCAGTCGAACTCACGCGCTCCGGCGGCGTCCTGACCTACATCACGTGTTCGCCGCACGCGGCCGAGACGCGTGAACAGGTCGAGCGTCTGCTCAAGGCTGGAGAGGTCGAGCTACTTGACACCGTGGCCCTCGCAAACGAGTGCGCACCCGAAGCGCTGGACGTGCCTGCCTCGGCTGGCGTCATCGCCCGTCACAAGGGACGTACGCTGCAGCTGTGGGACCACCGTTTCGGCACAGATCTCATGTTTGTAGCCTGCCTGCGCAAGCGCTAGCATATGCGTTATGAACGCCACAATTAGCCCGTCGATTCTCAACTGCGACATCGCCAACCTGCGCGGTGAGCTCACCAAGATCGCAGGAGCGGACATCGCTCACGTCGACGTCATGGACAACCATTTCGTCCCCAACCTGTCGTGGGGTCTGCCCGTCGCGGAGGCTGTCGTCAAGTCCGGTATTCTCCCGGTCGACGCGCACCTCATGATCGAGGACCCGGATCGCTGGGCTCCGCAGTACGCGGAGGTCGGTTGTGAGTCCGTCACCTTCCACGCGGAGGCCGCAGCAGCACCGCTGCGCCTTGCGCGCGAGCTGCACCGCATCGGTGCGCGCGCCGGCCTGGCCCTGAAGCCCGCGACAGACATCGCGCCGTTCGTGGACATCCTCAACGAGTTCGACATGATTCTCATCATGACGGTCGAGCCCGGTTTCGGGGGCCAGTCCTTCATCGAGCAAATGATCCCGAAGATCGAGCGCACTCGCGCCGCGATCAACGCCGCGGGCCTGCAGGTATCGATCCAGGTCGATGGCGGCATTTCCCGCGCGACGATCGAGCGCGCGGCCGAGGCCGGCGCCGACAACTTTGTCGCGGGTTCGGCCGTTTTCCGCGCCGACGATGCTTACCGTGAGGTTGAGGCGCTACGCGAACTCGCTAACGCTCACACCCACTGATCACGTCACGTCGCTGTGCGGCCGAGCGGGACAAGGGCCCGCTCGGCCGCCCTTTCTTCCATAGCGGATACGCCTCGCGCGCTGCGCCCGTCGGTGGCACAATGGCACACGAGTACTCCGGGGTCGGTGAAAGTCCGAACCGGCGGTGATAGTCCGCGACCCGCCTTCACAGAACGAAGGCGGTTGAGCCGGTGAAATTCCGGCACCGACGGTTAAAGTCCGGATGGGAGGAGTGCATGAGGCGCATCCGTGCGTCTGCTGTGCTGCGCGTACCCCCGGTGTCGGAAAGTAAGTCGTGGCAACTCGGAACAAGCCCCGCGGTGCGCTCACCGTCGCGGCGCCGATCATCTTTCTCGCCCTTGCGCTGGCGGGATGGTGGCTGACGACCTCGCTGACCGGCATCGAAGCCTGGCGTCTACCCGATCCGCTTGCTGTTGCCCGAAAAGGCGTGGCGCTGCTCCAGCGCCCCACGACCTGGCGCCAGATTGCGGTGACGGGAGGCGAGGCTATCGCGGGGTGTGCGCTTGGAACGGTCGTTGCGCTGCCATTAGCGTACGCGATCTACCGCTGGCGGCTGTTGGCTGCGGCGGTGGAACCCTTCCTTGGAGCAACCCAAGCGTTGCCCGCCATCGCAATCGCCCCCATTCTCGTGCTGTGGGTCGGGTACGGCATCACACCGGTCATCGTGCTGTGCGCGCTGATGGTGTTCTTCCCGATCCTTGTGTCAACGGTCGTCGGGTTACGGCATATCGATAGTGAGCTGCTCGAGGCCGCCGCACTCGACGGTGCGACGGGCTGGACGATGGCCACACAGATGGAGCTCCCTCTCGCTGCACCCGCCATTCTGGGTGGTCTGCGCAATGGGTTTGCTCTGTCTGTCACGGGCGCAGTCGTGGGGGAGATGGTCATGGGAGGGTCCGGGCTCGGGCAGGTACTCACTCAAATGAGAAGCAACGTGGACACCGCCGGCATGTTCGTCATCATCGCGATTTTGTGCGCGATGGCAACGATCCTGTACGTCATCGTGTACCGAATTGAGCGGTCGAAGCGCTACGCCATCACGCAGTGAAGGAGACATCCCTTGAAGCTTTCCACTATCGTTCGTGCGACCGTTATCGCTGCCAGCGCTTCGCTGGCACTGGGCGCTTGCACAGTCGGTCCCAGCGCGACGCAGTCAGGCGCATCCTCGCGGGGCGCCTCGGACGTGACGATCGGGCTGACCTACATCCCGAACATTCAGTTCGCGCCCGTGTACGTCGCCGATTCTCAGGGGCTGTATAACGACGCCGGCATCACGCCCACCGTTCGCCATCACGGCTCGGACGAGGGACTGTTCACGGCGCTTCTGGCCGGCCAGGAGGACGTGGTCATTGCCTCCGGCGACGAGGCTGCAGTTGCCGCCTCGCAGGGCTTGGACCTCGTGTCGATTGGCCAGTATTACGCGACCTACCCGGGAAGCGTCATCGTCCCGGCCTCGTCGTCGATCACGAGCCTAGCTGACCTGGCCGGGAAGAACATCGGTATCCCCGGCGAGTACGGTTCGAGCTACTACGCCACTCTCGCTGCCATCAAGGCCGGTGGCCTGCAGGCCTCGGACGTGACCATTTCGTCGATCGGCTATACGCAGCAGGCAGCGCTTGCGGCCGGACAGGTGGACGCAGTCGTTGGCTTTACCAACAACGACGCGGTGCAGATGAAGCTGGCGGGCATCGACATCCGGGAGATCCCGCTCGATGGCGCCTCGACTCCGCTTGTGGCGGCCTCGATCATTACGACGCGCGAGTGGGCGCAGGCCCACCCGGATGCGGCGCGAGCGGTCGTGTCTGCAACCACCAAAGCAATGAATGCGATCGCCGCCGATCCCCAGGTCGCGATTGACGCGACTGCGAAGTGGGATACGACGCTCAGCGACGAGACCTCGCTGGCAGCAGCGAACGCGGTGCTCGCAGCGACCGTTCCGCTGTGGCTCGGGGATGACGCGCACGCTGACGGCGTGCAGGATCTCGCCATGTGGTCGTCGATGGTGTCGTTCCTGACATCGATCGGGGTCCTTGAGGGTGAGGTCGATCCGACCGCCATCGTGAGCAACGAATACACGAACAGCGCGGAAACCGCGTCTTCTCAGTCCTGAACGGTGCGCCGTATGCTCGGGACGCGCGCGTTTCGCGTAGGGTAGGCGGGTGAGTACCGCCGTCAACGCTAACGTGCGCGTCCTTGAGCTTTTTGTGGAGCTCCTGGGCGCGCGTCCCGGGCGCACGAAGGCACAATTGCGTGCCCTTCCCGGATATCAGGGGCTTGCAGATGATGCCTTTGAGACGCAGTTTCAGCGCGACAAAGACGCGCTGCGCGATGCGGGCGCCCACATGACGATTCACCCGGGGGAGCGCTACAGCATCGCGTGGGATTCTTTTGCCCCTGGCATTGAGGTGACGAGCGCTGACCGCGCCCTGATATCGCTGGCTGCACGCGCGTGGGATAGCAGCGAGTTTTTCGCAGACGCCATCGACGCGAAGGCCGCAGCCGCTTCCTCCGACGATGTTTCAAGTCCAACTATTCGTCTGGGTCTCACCGGTGTCGGGGCAGCCACCGTGTTGTCCCAGGCCATTCGAGAGCGCAGGGTTGTGTGTTTCGAATACCCGGGGTCGCGTGAACTGACGGAGCGTTCCGTCGAACCGTGGGCGCTGTCGGTGCAGGGCCGTGCTCTGTACCTGTGGGGTTGGGATCTCGACCGCGGCGGCGAGCGCACGTTCCGCGTGTCGCGCATACGGTCGCAGATTTCCTTCATCGGAGAGCCTGGCGATGCTTCACTTCCGCCCGAGGGCGCTGTCTTTCCTCGGGTATCGTCGTTCGTTTCTCCCGTCGTCCACGTGCGCGCGGGCTCCACTGCACGCACGCTTCTCCACGGTTACGAGGCCGGGGTGGCGGCTGAGGAATCCGGTTCGCTTCGGCAGGGGTGGGAGAGCGTCGCGCTCGAAGGCGCTGAGATGGGAACGTGGATCGGCCGCCTTCTTCCGTTGGCTGCCGACGTGGTTGTCGTCGCGCCCGAGCCACTGCGAGATGCGATGCTGACGCGCCTGCGCGCGGCCGCCACATGGGGTGAACGCAATGCCTGAGAACGTTCAGCTGGCCGTTGTCCGTCTCGCTTCGATGGTGGCCTGGGTGAGCGAGCATCCGGGTGTGAGTGTCGATGAGATCGCCGCGCACTTCCATCGCACTCGCCGTCAGGTGCGTCGCGACATCGAGTACCTTGCCTCCGTTGGAGATTCACTGCCCGGCGCTTCTTTCGAGGTCGATTGGGAGCTCTACGAACAAGAACAGCGCGTGTCGCTACGTTCGACGTTGGGCGCCTCGGCGCCGCTGCGCCTATCGACGGTCGAAGCGCAGGCTCTTCTCATTGGCCTGTCCGCGATCACCCCACTTCTCGGCGCCGACCTTTCCGCCCACGTTCCGCACGCTGCTCTGGTCGTGTGCGCTCTCGGCGGTCTGAAAGAGACCGACGCGGATCAGCACGTGGAAGCGATTCCGTCTCTGACCTCGTCGGGCGCGAGCCTTGAGACACTGCGCGATGCTCTCCTGCGACAAGAACGAGTGTCTTTCACTACGTATCCGCGTCGGGCATTCGCTCGCGCCGCATTGTCGACCCGTGGGCGCTTGAAGCAACGGCGACCGGGTGGCTGCTACGCGGCTGGTGCACGCGTGCGGGGGGAGGCGCGCAGCTTCGCGGTCGCGTCGATTACCGACGTGCGAGGCGAAGGCCGACGCGTCGAAGAACCTCGGCGCATTCGACACGACGCGCCAACCTGGACGCTCGATGTCGATCGCGACGCCCGGTGGATCGCCGACGAATACGACGGGCGCATTACGACAGAGCTGGACGACGGGGGAGCGCGCATCACCCTACCTGTCTGGAACGAACAGTGGGGCCTCAGTCTTCTCATTGATATTGCGCCGCACCTGCGCGCAGTAACGCCCGACATGCGCGAGTCTGCCGCTCAGTACGCGCACACCGCCTTGTCGAACTGGACCGGAGAGGATGCATCGTGAGCCCGAAACGACGTCGACACCGCGCCCGGGACACTCAGACCGTCGCGCGCGAGGAAGAGATCGGCCTGGGTGTGGGGAGCGCGGCCCAACGCTACGCCGCCTACAAGGCCGAAGCTCAGGCCGCCTCGTCGCTGCGCGCCCGCTGGGTCTCCACACTAAGCTTCACCCCGGACCCGTTCCAGATCCAGGCACTCGATGCTGTCGAGGCCGGCAGCTCGCTCCTCGTGGCCGCGCCAACGGGCGCCGGTAAGACGATCGTCGGCCAGTTCGGCGCATACGTCGCGCTCGAGCAGGGAATGCGCGCGTTCTACACGACCCCCATCAAAGCACTGTCCAACCAGAAGTACCTCGAGCTGTGCGACCTCTACGGCGCCGACAACGTCGGCCTAGCGACCGGAGACACGTCGGTGAACTCGAGCGCTCCGGTCGTCGTCATGACGACCGAAGTGTTGCGCAACATGATCTACGCGGGTGCTCCTCTCGATGACCTAGGGGTCGTCATCCTCGACGAGGTGCACTACCTGGCGGATAAAATGCGCGGCCCGGTGTGGGAGGAAGTCATCATTCACCTGCCCGCGCACGTCGCGATCATCGCGCTATCCGCAACGGTGTCCAACGCCGAGGAGTTTGGGGCCTGGATCCGCGAGGTGCGCTCCACCTGCGAGATCATCGTCTCCGAGAAGCGCCCCGTCCCGCTCTACCAGCACATGATCGTCGGCGAGGAGATCTTCGACCTGTATGCGCCCACGGGCAAGGGAAAGCTCAACCCCGAACTCGTGGCGGCGACGCGCGACTCCGGGATGCGTGGCGGGCGCGGCTCGCGTTCGTGGAACCGTGAGGTCCGCGTGCGCCGCGAATCGCGTCCGTCGACGCTGATTTCTCTTGATCGCGCCCGTCTGCTGCCCGCTATCACATTCATTTTTTCCCGCGCGGGGTGTGAGGATGCGGTTCGCCAGATCCTGTCAACACGCATCACGCTGACAACACGCTCGGAAGCGTCCGAGATCGAGAGCTACATCGACGAGGTCATCGCTTTGCTTCCCCCCGAGGACGCCATCGTCCTGGGCGCCGAGGCCTGGAAGCGCGGACTGATGCGGGGAATCGCCGCTCACCACGCCGGGTTGCTGCCTCTCATGAAGGAAAGCGTTGAACACCTGTTTTCGCGTGGCCTCGTCAAGATGGTGTACGCGACCGAGACACTGGCACTCGGCATCAATATGCCCGCGCGCACAGTCGTCATCGAGTCTCTGACGAAATGGAACGGCTCGGCGCACGTCTCCCTGTCCGCCGGTGAGTACACGCAGCTCTCGGGACGGGCGGGGCGCCGCGGCATCGACACCGAGGGGCACGCGGTCGTCTCGCATCGTGGGGGAGTGGCACCCGAAGAGGTCGCGGCCCTCGCTTCCAAGCGCACCTATCCATTGATTTCTGCGTTCACGCCGACTTACAACATGGTCGTCAACCTGCTCGCACGTTCATCGCGCGCCCAGACGCGCAAGGTGCTGGAATCGTCGTTCGCCCAGTATCAGGCTGATTCCGCCGTCGTTACGCTTGCCTCGCGTCTGACGGAACTGGAAGCGCAGCGCGATGCGACGGCCGCTGAACTGTCGTGCTCGCACGGCGATGTTCGCGAGTACCTGACTTTGCGCGACCAGTTGGGGCAAGCGGAGAAATCCGGTGCGCGTGCACGCAAGCGCGAGGCGCGCGATGAGTCTCGTCGTGTGCTGTCGGGCGTTCGCCCCGGTGACGTTCTCGCTCTCACGCGCGGACGCAAGTCGCGCCTGTGCGTCGTCGGCGCGAAGGCCACCAGCGCCTCGGGCCGTGTGGAAGTATCCGTTATCGGTGAGGATTCCACGTGGCGCGCATTGGCGCCCGAGGACGTGCGCGGTGGGATCGCGGTCGTCGGTCACATGTCCATTCCCGGCGGCTCCGCGCTCCGACGTACAAAGGAGCGCACTCGTATCGCCGCAGAGCTGCGTTCTCAGGCTGCGCGTGGCGCCTATGAGATTCCGACGGAGTCCCTCGAGTCCTCAGATCCGATATCGGCGCTTCGCGTTGCGATGCGTCAGCATCCGGTTCACCGCTGCCCGCACCGCGAAGAACACGCTCGTGCGGGCGCCCAGTGGGCACGCCTGACACGCGAGATCGATCGTCTCCGTTCATCCATCGACTCCCAGACGGGTTCCGTGGCCGCCCAGTTCGACCGTGTCTGCTCGGTGCTCGAACGTCTCGGCTTTTTGGCCGGAGACGAAGTCACCGATGCGGGTCAGCGTTTGCGGCGTCTTTTCGGCGAACGCGACCTGGTTGTCGCCATGTCGATGAACGAAGGAACCTGGAACGAGCTCGACGAGGCGGAGCTTGCATCGATGGTGTCGGCACTCGTGTACGACTCGCGTTCCGACGACGACGCCCAGCAGCTGGCTCCCGCCGGTGTGGGTATGCGTGTGCAAGAGGCTTGGCACGAGAGCCTGGCGACTGTGGAGCGCGTTCACCGCGTCGAAAAAGCCTGCGGCTGTGATCTCACTCCGAGCCTGGACGCGGGGCTCATGGCGGCAACGCTCGCGTGGGCGCACGGGTCGACGCTGGCCACCGCCATCGACGCGACGCCCATCCAAGCTGGCGACTTTGTGCGCTGGATGCGTCAGGTGATGGATTGCCTGGGGCAGATCGCATCGGCCGCGACCAGCAGTGAACTGAAGCGAAAGGCCGAGGCCGCGAAAGACCGCATCGGTCGCGGTATCGTTGCGTGGTCGACGATTTGAGATAACCGGAGGGCTAGTGGGGCATCAGGACATCTTGCGGCGCGCATCGTTCGCACACGTGTGCGGCGATTCGATCATCGCCGCTATCGCCGGTCTGGCGCTGTATGCGTCGTTTCCGCCCGTGGGCTGGTGGTGGCTGTCGGTGCCCGCACTCGCCCTGTTTGTGTCGCGCATTGACGAGGCCAGGGCCCCGCGTGCGCTGACGGTGACCTTCGTGTTCGGCATGAGCTTCTGGGTTCCGCTGATCGACTGGATTCCGTTGGCGGTGGGTACGACGCCTCCGTGGTTCGTTCTTGCGTTCGTCCAGACTCTCTTTCTCATGGGCTGGGCGTTGTTCGTTCGGTGGACGCAGCTGTGGGCCTGGGCGCGGGGACCCGTCATGCACGCCTGTTCTACGCGCTCACCTGGGCAGGGGTTGACGCAGCGCGGTCGCGCTGGCCGTGGTCGGGCTTTCCGTGGGGGTCGGTCGCGTTGCCGCAGGTCGATTCGTCTCTGGGCCGCCTCGCTCCCTACGGGGGGAACCACGCTCATCACCGCCGTCGTCGTTTTCCTGGCGGTTCTGGTGCGCCGCGCTTGTGCGGCTCGCGATGCTGCCGTCGTACGCGAGCACTGGTTTTCGCGCCCAGCCCTTGCCCTGATCGTGGCAGCCGCGTTCGTCGCTCCGCTTGCTGTGACGCTGCCGAATCAGGCTGAGAACGGGATGCTGCGTGTCGGCGTCGTCCAGGGCGATATCGCGTTGCCAGGGGCCGAGGCGTACAGCCGCGAGGGCGAGGTGACCGACAACAACGTGCGGGCGTCCCTGGAGCTCGCGTCTTCGCCGAAACTCGCGCAGAACCCGATCGATCTCGCGATTTGGGGCGAGGGTTCCGTCGATCGCGATCCGCTTGCATTCCCCGCAATCGGCCAGGCCGTCGATTCGGCGGCCACGGCGCTCGATGCGCCGATCCTGATCGGCTACACGAACCTGAACGAGCGCGACCACGTCAAGAACTGGCTGGCGCTGTGGGAGCCTGACACAGGCATGGACGAGGCCGCCCGCTACTCCAAGCACGTTCCCGTTCCCTTTGGTGAGTTCATTCCATTCCGCGACTTCATCGCGTCCTTTGCCACTGAGGTAGCGCAGTCGAGCCGGGACATGGAGGCGGGGGATGAGCCTCCGCTGATGACGATTGAGGCACGCGATGGGCGCAGTGTTCCTCTCGCGGTCGGTATCTGTTTCGAGGCCGCCTACCCGCTGGTGATCGGCGACGGCGTGGCTCGTGGCGGACAGGCGATTATCGTTCCGTCGAACAACTACCACTTCCGTTCCTCGGGTGAGTCTGCCCAGCAGGGACAGCTGTTGCGTATGCGCGCAATGGAGTATTCGCGCAGCGCCGTTCAGGCTTCGACAACCGGTCATTCCTACGTGATTCGGCCCGACGGTTCGATTCTGGAGAGCACCGGTACCGAGCAGGCAGCCACACTTGCCGCCGATATTCCGCTCCGCTCGTCGTTGACAGTGACTGCGCGGGTGGGGGAGAGGCTTCCAGGCGCCGTCATGGCCGTAACATTTCTGATCAGCGTGCTCGCATTCGTGACAGTTATCGGGCAAGGAATAAGGGGCTCAGCGCGCGCCAGGCGTGCGTCGAGACACTAAATTCGGCAAAATGTGACTCATGACCGTTTCTGAGCGCCTTGTTCCGTCTCCGCAGGGAGACCACACCCTGATCGTTATTCCGACCTACAACGAGATGGAGACGCTCCCGGATATCCTCACACGGGTGTGGGCCCACGTTCCCCATGCCCATATCCTCATCGTGGACGACTCGTCGCCGGACGGAACGGGGGAGTGGGTTGATTCTCGGTGCGAGGACGAGGAACGACTGCACGTCCTACACCGTCCCGCAAAGTCCGGCCTGGCCACCGCGTACGTCGATGGTATGGGCTGGGGGATCGAGCAGGGATATCCGTTTATTCTCCAGATGGATGCGGACGGATCGCACCGCCCGGTGGATCTGCCAAAGCTACTGGCACGCATGGCCGGACCCGATAAGCCCGACCTCGTCATCGGCTCGCGCTGGGTGCCCGGCGGCGCCATCAACGGCTGGTCCTCCAAGCGCGTCGCTCTATCGAAAGCAGGCAATTATTATGTCCGATTCTGCCTGGGCACCCCGGTCAAGGACGCAACAGCAGGGCTACGGCTGCACCGCGCTGCCTTTTTGGCGAAGCACGAGGTCCTGAGTCGGGTAGCGACCACAGGATTCGGCTTCCAGGTCGAAATGACCGAACTGGAACGCTCCCTGGGGGCCGTCATCGCCGAAGTACCGATCACCTTCGACGAGCGCATTGCTGGAGAGTCGAAACTCGACTCGTCAATCTTCGTCGAGGAACTTGTCATGGTGACGAAAGGCGGCCTGGGTCGCCTGACCCAAGCCGCCCGTCGAGCATTCTCGAAGTAATCAGCCCTTGCGGTAGGAACCCTCGGGACGCAGGCGACCCTCGCGGTATGCAGTGAGCTGCTCGGCGAGGACGACCTCGAGCTCTTCGATGGAACGACGCTCGAGGAGCATGTCCCAGTGCGTGCGCTGAGGCTTGACGGGCTTGTTGTCCTCGTCCTCGACGGTCTCACCGATAAGCTCAGCGGTCTGACCGCACTTGCATTCCCAGGTCGCCGGAGCCGTCGCCTCACTGGACAGCGTCACCTCGAACTCATGTCCGTTCGAGCAGGCGTAACGAACGATGAAACGGTCGGCGAAAACAACGCCGTCCTCGGACTCGAGGGACTTCGCACCGATCTGCATGCCACGCAGTGCGCGGTCAGCCATAACAGCCTCCTGGACGTAGATAAGAAACGGGTCCATTCTATCTGACACGTCAAGCGGAACGATACTGAGGCCCGGCCGCGCCCCACCCCTCCAATCCGATAATGTACATTATGTCCGTTTTAGTCTTCTCGTCACCCTCCGACCACGCGGTACAGTTACACCCATGACGACAGACCGTGATGCGCGAATACAGCGCCCCCCTGCTATCCGCGAGACCATCGTGCTCACGTTGGCATGTCTGTCGTATTCGATTCTGTCTTTCCTCGCAAAGTCACCAGAATCCGTGGCCGTCGCACATGCGCACGATGTCGCAGCCTTCGAGTCGCGCTTCGGACTGTTTATTGAAGGGCCAGTAAACGCATGGCTGACGGCTCATCCGCTCCTCGCATCGCTTGCGTCCGCACAATACGCCATTTCGTTTTTTGCTATGACCGGCTTCGCGATGGTCGTCCTATGGCTCAAGGCCCCCGCCTATTACCGCCGGGCACGGTGGACTCTTGTCATCATGACGCTCGGCGCGCTGGTCACCTACTGGACCTATCCCCTGGCGCCCCCGCGCCTCGTGCCCGAACTTGGGTTCGTCGATGCGGTCGCCGAGCATACGTCAGCCTATTCCCACCTGTTCGGCACACTCGCCAATCCCTACGGTGCCATACCATCGATGCACACGGGTTGGTCCGTATGGGTGGCCTTCATGCTTGGAACGTACGTGTGGCGCTCGTGGTGGGCCCGACTGATTCTCGCCGTCCACCCCGTTTAACCATCGTGACAATCGTCGCAACGGCCAATCATTATGTGGTTGACGCCATTGCCGGATGCGCATACTTCCTGCTCGCCTGGCTCTTTGTCACCATTGCCAACAGGACCTTACTGGGGAATGTGCGTACGCCCGGCGAGACATCCTAGGACCTCCCCTATTTAAACGCTAGTGTGGATGCCATGAGACTCGGAGTTGATTTTGGCACCACGACCACAGCGATCGCTATCGTCGATCGGGGGAACTACCCGATCGTCTCGTTCGTCAACAATAATGATGATACGGTCGATTTCATCCCGTCTATCATCGCCCTTGACGGCGATCGCCTGATCTACGGGTTTGATGCTGAGGACGCCGCCAGGGAGGGCGCTGCCCACCTGCGCTCTTTCAAGCGCCTTCTGTCCGATCCGTCGGTGACTGACACCTCGACGCTGCGCTTGGGCAACCACAGTATCTCGATCCTCGATGCACTGACCGGCTTCCTCAGCTACGTCGTGCGCCAGCTGCGCACGAACTCCTCCATCGCCTCGCTGCCCGATTCGGAGCCGCTCGAGGCCCTCGTCGGCATCCCCGCGCATGCGTGGTCGGCACAGCGTTTCCTCACCCTCGAGGCTTTCCGACGGGCTGGCTGGGATGTGCTTGCGATGGTGAACGAGCCTTCTGCCGCCGGCTTCGAGTACACCCATCGCCACGCGGGGACGCTGAACTCGAAGCGCACCGCGATCCTCGTCTACGACCTGGGTGGCGGCACGTTTGACGCTTCCATCGTCTCCGCCACGGGCACACTCCACGAGGTGATGGGATCACGCGGCCTCAACATGGTCGGTGGCGACGACTTCGACGTCGTACTCGCTACTCGCCTCGCCGCTGCCGCCGGCACCGACTCAGGCAAGCTTGGGGACGCGGCGTGGGAGCGTCTCATCGAAGACTCACGCGACGCGAAGGAGACCCTCTCCCCTTCGACGAAGTTCATCACCGTGCCCGTCGACGGCAAGCCCGTCACGATTCCGGTTGCCGACTTCTACGAAGCCGCCACTCCCCTCGTCGAGGCAACGATCGCCGCGATGGAACCGCTCCTCGTTCCCGATGCGGCAGGTGTCGGTCAGCTCGGCGGCGACATCGCCGGCCTGTACGTCGTCGGTGGCGGGTCGCAGCTGCCCCTCGTTGCCCGGATTCTGCGTTCGCGCTTTGGCCGCCGCGTGCATCGCTCCCCCCACACGGCCGCGTCGACCGCAATCGGCCTTGCAATCGGCGCAGATCCGGAGGCAGCGTACACGGTGCGCGAGCAGCTTTCCCGCGGCGTCGGCGTGTTCCGCGAGCGTGAGGCAGGTAGCTTCATTTCCTTCGACACACTGCTTGAGCCGAACACGGAGCTCGCACCGGGTGAAACGCTGACGATCAAGCGCCGGTACCGCGCCGCGCACAACATCGGTTACTTCCGCTTCGTCGAGTATTCATCGTTCGACGAGGCCGGGGTGCCGCGCGGCGATCTTCAGCCGTACGGCGAGGTGATCGTTCCCTTCGATCGTGCCCTGCGCCGCGACGATGTCGACCTGAACTACGTACCCGTCATCCGCACCGAAGACGGACCGTTGATCGAAGAGTCCTACATCGTCGATGCCAACGGGATGGTGACGGTCGAAATCACCGACGTCGAAGCGTCATACACGGTGAGCCGTCCCCTCGGGCGCCGCTGACGTCGACGAGGAACATCCCAGAAGACGCACATAGCTGTGGGGGCCAGGCTCAGCCTGGCCCCCACAGCTATCGAAAACGATTACGTGTCAGGACGCGGACAACTTTGAGCGACGGCGCTCGGCGAGCTCGTCAACGAACGCATGCTCGGAGCGCTCAAGCGGAAGCTCCGCAAGCGACCCCTCGACCTCGCGCCACACGCGGCCAACAGCGATGCCGAAGACGCCCTGGCCGCCCTGAAGCAGATCGATCACTTCGTCCGTCGAGGTGCATTCGTACACGGACGCCCCGTCGCTCATCAGGGTGATCGAGGCAAGATCGTCCACTCCCCTGTTCTGGAGCGAGGACACGGCGACGCGCACCTGCTGGAGGGACACACCGGCGTC
This sequence comes from uncultured Actinomycetaceae bacterium, assembly GCA_916438945.1. Lineage (GTDB taxonomy): Bacteria > Actinomycetota > Actinomycetes > Actinomycetales > Actinomycetaceae > Pauljensenia. Next base: position 23,794 of record CAKAGS010000001.1, read on the forward strand.
GAGGAGCTTCTTGACGACCTTCAGGACGAGGATGTCGCGGAAGGAATACAGACGCTGCGATCCAGAACCGCGAGCTGCGCGGATAGACGGCTGAAGAAGGCCAGTACGAGCCCAGTAGTCGAGCTGGCGGTACGTGATACCAGCGGCACTACAGGCGACCGGGCCACGGTATCCCATCTCGTCCGTATCAAGGCCTTCGAGCGGGTCGCCGAAAGCATGCCTTGCCGGCTAGCGGCGTTCGCTTGTGCGCTCACTGTCGGGCTCCTTGCAGGTGGTACTTGATGAGAACAGCACTACGGTAGAGCACCGACGCACGGTGGTCAATGACCGAAGCGGCGAGTCTAACCTTCATGTTCAACATGAGACTTAGTCTCCATCATCCGCGAGAGCTGACACGGCTACCGTCAACATTTCACGGTGTAGCTCAGCGAACAACTCCCCCCAGCTCAACCGCACGGGCGCGGGCACGTTCACGATCCGCGCCCCGGCCTCGTCCCCGCTGCGAGGACACGGTTTGGTCAATGATATCCGCACTACGCTCGGCGCCCTGCCGGACCGCGCGCAAGACGCGCACGTCGACTCCAGCACACTCAAGACGCGCGATAGCGGACACCGTCTGCACGCAACGCGCGGGAAAGTAACCCGCCAGGTCCGGTGTGATAAGCCCGAGGCGCGTGTAGCGTTCGAGTGTCTCCATATCGACACCCGTCAGATCGCACAGGTCAGCCGCGGGAATCGCACGGCGCCCGCCCAGCGACACCGTCTGTCCTTCAGAAGAGACAACCTGGGCGACCCTGCGCCGCGTCGGTGTATGCCCGGCATCGAGAGCGTCGAGCTGGGTACGAATCACGCTCAGCGGCGTGAATGAATCGCGCTGCTCCGTGAGCACGTAACGCAAGCGCTCCACATCGGCGGCGGAGTACTTGCGGTAACCCGAACCCGTGCGCGCGGGAGCCACGAGCCCCTCGCTCTCCAGGTAACGAACCTTAGACAGCGAGATGGCGGGGAATTCCTCTTTCAAAGCGTCGACGACGCGGCCGATCGACAGCTCAGGGCTATGATCGGCATCCTGCGGCCACGAACGTTCCTCGTGAGACGATGCTGCCCCCCGCGCGTGCGCAACGGCTGCGGACACGTCAGGCCTGCTTGGTCGACGGCTGGTAGGTCAGGCGATACTTACCGATCTGCACTTCGTCACCGGCACGCAGCTGAATAGAATCAACGCGCTCGCGGTTGACGTACGTTCCGTTGAGCGAACCCGAATCACGAACGATGTGCCCGCCCTCAGAAGCGATGAACTGGCAGTGCTTACGCGATACCGTCACGTCGTCGAGGAAGATATCGGCCTTAGGAGAACGACCGGCGTTGGTCACCTCCGGGTCCAGCAGGAATCGCGCACCCGTATTCGGACCGCGCTGCACGATGAGGAGAGCCGATCCGGCAGGCAGCGCCTCGACGGCCTCACGGTCGCGAGCGGACAGGGCAACGGGCGTCTCTTCGACCTCATCAGCCACAGGCGCCAAGCCGAAAACTGAGGTTGCAGTCGGATCGAACGGCTGGTTGTCAGACATTGTGCGCTCCAAAAAATAAAATGGTGGACTGAGATAAGTGTAAACGTTTGGCTTGTATCAGGCGCGAGCACGCACCTGAGGACGGTGCGCTCATCGCGATCTCATCCATAGGTAGCAAACTGGGGTGGCTTGGGCGTCGCGATGGACGTGATCGACAGATCATCACTGGGCGTGATCTGAACGGTAGCGCCCTTGGCGCGCATCTGAGCCGCAGAACCCGCCTGAATATCGAGGGCTGTTGCAATCGTCTGTGCCTCGCCGATGGCTTTCCATGTATAGGGCGAGGTGATGGGTGTCCCGTCCACGAGAATTGCACCCGCCTGGCCGGTGAATGCCGCACGCGTCGACAGACGCACGCCGTTGAGTTCGATGGCCTCGGCTCCAGCATTACGGAGCTCACCCAGCGTCATGACGAATTGTGTCGGCGTCAGGTTAGCGCCCGGATCCGATACCGACACTGTCACTCCGGGCCCGTGCACGGCAACCGTGCCGGCGGCGATTTGCGCCTGCGTTTCAGCTTTGCGAGTCGCCTGCTCGCGCGCCTGGGCTTCATCGGCTGCACTTCGCAGCTCATCGAGTTCGCCGGAAAGCTCACCGCGGCGAGTACGCAGATTCTCTTCCTGGGTCCCCAGTTCGTCGAGTACCGTCACGAGATCCTGCTCGGAGAGGCCCTCGAGCGGATCCGAGCGTTGCGCGCGCACCTGCGTTGCCAATGCGAATCCGAGGATCATAAAGATCACGAGCATCACGACGTGAAGCCCACGGGGAAGAGCAAAAAACGCCTGACGAGCGCGAGCCCACAGACGCGGGTGCGCGTGTTCGGAGCGACGGGATGCCCGCGTGCGTGTGAGTTCGTCGCCAGAGTCTTCGTGCGCGACCGTCGGGGTAGGTTCGTCGTTCATCTCAGGCTTTCAGGAGAAGTCGGCGAATGGATGCCGTGTTGGAGAAGATACGGATGCCCAGAACGACGACAACCGCAGTCGTCATCGCTGAGCCAACGCCAAGCTGCGTGCCGAGGAAGACGAGGAGGCACGCGACGACGACGTTCCAAAAGAACGACGTGACGAACACTCGGTCCGCAAAGCGTCCCTCAAGCCATGCGCGTCCGGCGCCGAAGAGGGCATCCAGACCTGCAACGACCGCGACCGGCAGGAACGGGGCGAGCCAGACCGGGACCGTCGGATCTAGGAGCACGCCGAGAACAATGCCGATGATCAAGCCGATGACGGCAATCATGAAGAACCACCTTCGTTCGATTCTCCCACCGGGGTTGCGTAGTGGGAGTCTGTGAGCGTGAGTGCCTCCATCTGGAGGTTGTCGCTGACTGTGGATGACACGGTCATTCCGGTGACCGACTGCGCGGCCGACAGGTAGTCGCCAGTGGTGCCGCGGACAAGTGCGATCGACAGGGCGTTTGCGTCGCCGATTGCCGCCACCACGTAGGGCGAGGACACGGGGGTGACGTTCACAAGAATGACGGAGCCGGCAGTACGCACAAACGTCTCGGGCCCCACCCGTTGACCGTTAATGGAAACAGCGTCGGCCCCGGCGGCCCACATGGCGTTGACGACCATCGCCAGATCCTGGTCGCGCACGGTCCCGCTCCCCTTGCCGGGGCCGCTGCGATCGGTCAGAGTCACGGTGATACCGGGCCCGCTGACGGGTGTCGTGGCTGTCATCAGATCCTGTGCCGGGTTCGATGAGGCGCTCGAGCCGGTTTGGGAATACTGGTCAATGGCACGGCCCAGCGACTGTACGTCGTCGTTCAACGCTTCGACCGCAGCCGTGCGCTCCGAGGCCTGGGATTTCAGATTGGATTTCACGTCGCCCGCGGGGGCACGCAGCGACGACGTCGCGACGACGGAGCCGAAGCCGAGCGCGACGGCCACCGCGAAAACACTGATTTTGCCGATCACGCTCGCTGGTCTCGACCCGTGTTCGGCACGATAGTGCTCGTACCCGGCATCGAGGGGGTTGGCCAGCAGGGAGTTCAGCAAGGACATCGAGGCCGCGGGGTCGACGGACGAGGCCTGGGTAGCCTCGACCTGCTCCCCCGCCGCGTCGCTCGGTGTTCCCCCTGCGTCACTGATCCTGCTTCCACTGGCGCTGCACGCGCTCGTCACGTTCGAAGGCATCGAGGTGCTCGAGGACGATGCGGCGCAGCTGCGCGGGAGCATCGCCATTGGCGTCGAGCCAGCCGCGCAGGAGTCCCACGGAGCGCTCGACACTACCGTCGCGGTCGATGTCGAGGCCGTAGGCGAGCACGCCGTTCGCATAGCGCAGGGACATCCCGATCGTGTGGCTTTCCCAGTAGGAGCGCAGCCGATCGACAGCGCCCTCGATACCTGAGTCGCCGTCCCACGACGACGCGTTCAAGCCGGCAAGCGTCGCGGTCAAAAAGTCGTTGGACAGCGATTCGGAGTAGACCGACTCCCACGCACGCGAGCGCGCGTCCTGAAGCGGCAGCGAGGCGAGCGCTTCGACGCTCATACGTGCCGCTTCACCGGATCCGTCGGCACTGCGCCACGCCTCAACCGCATCTGCGTCGACGAGGCCGCGAGCCGCCAGAGCGCGGCGGGCACGCCAGGCGATATCGGGGTTGTCGCTGTCCGCGAGAGCGCGCACCGTGGCCTCGTACTCGTCGCCGCCACGGGCCGCGAACTCCGCGATGAAGGCACGCGTGTAGGAACGCCAAGCGTCGGCATCCCCCGTCTCGCGCGACAGCCGAATCGTCGTCGCCAGGACCTGGTCGTGCACGTCGCCGCGCAGGCTACCAGGAAGGAATGCCGAGAGCGCTTCAGATACGAACAGGAGGAGACGGTCGCGGATAGCCGGCTCGGTCTCGGCAGGAACGGCCGTCAGTACGGCGACGATGAAGCGGCGAGGATCGAGCAGACCGTCACGCACCGCGTTCCACAGCGACGCCCAGATCACCGCACGCGTGATCGGCTCGTCGATGGTTCCCACATACGCAAGTGCCACGTCGGTCGAGCGCTCGTCGAGGCGCGAGATCGCGTACGTGAGGTCGTCATCGTTGACGACGACGAGGTCGGCGGAGGCGGCACCACCGGGGACTGCGAGCACGCCCTCGGGGTCGATGGGAGCAGTTTCCCCGTCGATACGGACGTCGAACACGTGCGTGCGTTCGAGCGCTCCCGCCGCGACGCGCCAGGTCGACACGGTGACGCGATGGGGGCGCAGCACACCGTTGCAGGCCTCGCCACCCTGATGGAGCGTAAAGTCCGTGATGGCCCCGACAGCGTCGGTCACCCAGGAAGCGGACAGCGTCGACGGACCAGAGGTCTCCAACCACGCGCTCTTCCAAGAGGACAGTTCCTGCTCCGAGGCCCCCTCGAGAGCGACGAGCAGATCCTGCAGGTTCGTAGCCCCGAACTGGTGCTCGGCAAAGTAGCGGCGCGCCCCCTCGTAGAAGGCGTCCTCCCCGACCCAGGCGACCAGCTGCTTGAGCACGGATGCGCCCTTCGCGTAGGTGATGCCATCGAAGTTCGTCTTTGCCGCGGCGACGTCCGGAATGTCGGCAGCGATCGGGTGCGTGGTCGGCATCTGGTCCTGCGTGTAGGCCCAGATCTTGCGGTTCATCGCGAAGTTCGCCCATTCACCCACGTAGCGGGTCGCCGTCGCAATCGCGCTGGCGCCCTGGTTCTCAGCAAAAGACTCCTTCAGCCACAGGTCATCCCACCACGAGGGCGTTGCGAGGTCGCCAAACCACATGTGGCACATCTCGTGCAGCGTCGTGTTCGCGCGCCGCTGGCGCTCGGAGAACGTGGGGGTCGAGCGCGAAATGTAGTTCTCGTTGAAGGTGATGCAGCCCGGATTCTCCATGGCGCCCAGGTTGTATTCGGGCACATATACCTGATCGTAGGAACCCCACGGGAAGGTCACTCCGTAGCGCTCGTGGAAGAAGTCGAGTCCTGCGCGGGTCACCTCGAACACATCATCGGAATCAAGGTAGCGCGCGAGCGTGCGGCGACACAGGAGGCGCAGCACCAGCTCGGCGTGGCCGCCATCGGAGGCGCCGCCGCTCCAGGTACCGCCCTCGATCACCGCCCACGGACCCGCGACGATCGCCGTGATGTAGCTCGAAAGGGGACGAGTCGCCGTGAAGTCATGGCGCAGCGCACCCGAGTCATCCACGAGCTCGGTGGCTGTCTCAACGCCGTTGGAGGAAACCACCCAGCCGGCAGGAGCGATCACGTGGAATGTCCACTCGGGCTTGACGTCGGGCTGGTCGATGCACGGCCAGGCTCGATGGGCGTCGTTCGGCTCGAACTGCGTGTAGAGGTAGACCTCGCCGTCCTCCGGGTCCGTGTAGCGATGCAGGCCTTCGCCACTGCGCGAGTAGCGCGCGAGGGCGCGAACCTCAAGGGTGACCGTCTCCCCCACCGGCAGACCGCCGACCCACACGCGGTCTTCGTCGTCGTCGAATGCGTGAGGTTCACCGTTGAGGAGAACCTGCGTCACCTCGCCCGCAATGTCAACGAATGTACGGTCCTCGTCCGACGTCATCGTCAGGGTCGACGTGACGGGATAGGTGGGGTTCGTGGTGTCCTTGGCGTCTCGTATATCGACCACGACGTCGATGGCGGAGACGTGAAGATGGGCAGCGCGATGGGTAGCTTCGTTGCGTGTCAAAATCTGCATGACCCCTATCCTACTGTGTCACCGCCGGTCTGTGTGGCGCGCGCCGCCGTCGCGACGAACTAGAGTAGACCCATGACTTCAGTGACTGATATTCGTCCCACGATCACGCCGGTCTCTTTGACGACCGCCCTCGAAGGCCTGGACATCGAGGGCTTCTACAGCGCCGACGGCTCTCCCGCACAGATCGCGGATTCCTCTGCAAGCCTGCGAGGTATCACCGTATCCTCCGACGACTGCGAGTCCGAGTGGTTGTTCGTCGCAATCCCGGGCCTGAAGCAGCACGGTATTCGTTTCGCGCACGCGGCGATCGAGGCCGGGGCGAGCGTCATTCTCACTGACGAGGAGGGCCGTACCCAGGCATTCGAACGCGGTCTGGGCGTGCCAGTCATTCAGGTGGCCGACCCGCGCGCCGTCGTTCCGCAGCTGTGCGCTAATGTCTACGCCTCCCCCCGCCACGCGTCTGACGACGCTGGCGATCACGGGCACGAACGGCAAGACCACGACCTCGTACCTGATGCGCGCGGCCATCACATCAAGATTCCCAAACGCTTCGCTGTGCGGCACCGTGGAAATGCATGTCGGCCCTATTTCATTCGAGGCTGTGCGCACGACCGCCGAAGCCCCCGTCATCGCCCGCTTCCTGGCGGCCACCGAGCAGTACGAGTGCGGCGCGGGCGTTATCGAGCTGTCGGCGCACGCGCTTTCCTTGCACCGCGTCGACGGCATCGTCTTCGATGTTGCCGCGTTTACCAACCTGCAACACGACCACCTCGACTACTACGGCGACATGGAGAATTACTTCCAGGCCAAGGCCCTGTTGTTCACCCCTGAGCATTCCCGCCACGGCGTCGTGTGTGTCGACGACGAGTGGGGGCGCCGCCTCGCCGAGCAGGCGACCGTACCGGTCACGACGGTCTCCGCGCTGACCGAGGAGGCGGCCGACTGGCAGGTTCGAGATGTCACGCCCGATCAGACGATCGGACGCACCGTGTTCACGCTCGTCGATCCCTCCGGTACGGGGCACCGCGTCGCGATGCCGATCCTGGGCGAGGTGAACATTCAGAACACCGCCGTCGCGATCGTCAGCGCGGTCAGCCTCGGCATCGACGTCGCGGATGTCATTTCGGCTATCGAGGACGCTCCTCAGATCCCCGGACGTATGGAGAAGGTCAATCCGGTACCGGGCGGCCAGCCGCTCGTCATCGTCGACTACGCACACACGCCCGAAGCGCTGGAATGGACCCTACGCTCGACCCGTGAGCTCACCCCCGGACGCGTCGTTGTCGTCTTCGGAACGGACGGCGACCGCGATGCCACCAAGCGTGAGCACCTTGCGCAGATCGCCGCACGCGAAGCCGACGTTCTGTGGGTGACGGACGAGAATCCGCGGACCGAAGACCCGCAGTCAATTCGCGACTACCTCCTGCGCGGCATCGCCTCCGTGCGCCCCGGCATGGAAGACGTCACCGAGGTGACGACCTGCCGCCGCGATGCGGTGCGGCGCGCGATCTTGGCAGCGCAGCCCGGTGACACCGTCATCATCACGGGCAAAGGGGCCGAGTGGTACCAGGAAATCCAGGGGATCCACCACCGCTACAACGACGTTCCCGTCGCCGCTGAAGTTCTCGCGGGCGACGTGCGAGCGCACGAGTAACTCCCCCCTTATCTGTGACCTGGCGCGCCGCAGAGGCTCCTATCGGGCCTTTGCGGCGCGCCACGCCGTAGACTGGGCGGGTGAATGACTTTGACAATCAGCCCGACGCGACCGACGCATTCGGCGCGGACGCTTCCGAGAACTACAGCGCAGACGCGCAGGAGGCCTCGCCCGCCGCGATCGAACTGAGCGATGCGGAGACCGAGGCTCGCGCCCGTCTCATGCGAGCCAACCTCGAGCAGTTTGACCTGGACGAGGAGGACCTGGCCCTCCTGGACGGGGAGACCACACTCGCGGATTCGGACGACGTGGCCGCGGGTCTGCCCGTGCTCGCGGTCGTTGGCCGACCCAACGTTGGCAAGTCCACGCTGGTCAACCGTATCCTCGGCCGCCGCGAGGCAGTCGTGCAGGACACGCCCGGCGTCACCCGCGACCGCGTCTCCTACCCGGCCGAGTGGGCGGGACGCGACTTCACGCTCGTCGACACGGGCGGCTGGGAAATCGACGTCAAGGGCCTTGATCGTTCCGTCGCTGAGCAGGCGGAGATTGCGGTCGATCTAGCTGACGCCGTCGTCCTCGTACTCGATGCGACCGTCGGCGTGACCGCTTCCGACGAACGCATCGTGGAGATGCTCCGTTCGAAGAAGAAGCCGATTATTCTTGCCGCCAACAAGGTGGATTCCCCGCTTCAGGAGGCCGACGCGGCCTACCTGTGGAGCCTCGGCCTTGGCGAACCCCACCCGATTTCTGCGCTGCACGGGCGCGGCACCGGCGATCTCCTCGACGTCGTCATGGAGGTCCTGCCCACGGAGTCGGCCGTCGCCTCGGCCTGCCAGTCGGCGGCCCGCGTCGCGTCGCCCTGGTGGGCCGCCCGAACGTCGGAAAGTCCTCCCTGCTCAACGCCCTGGCCGGCGGCGAGCGCGTCGTCGTCAACGAGCTGGCGGGCACCACACGCGACCCCGTCGATGAGCTCATCGAGCTCGACGGTCGCTCGTGGTGGTTCGTTGACACAGCTGGTATCCGCCGCAAGATGCACCGGACAACGGGTGCCGACTACTACGCGTCCATTCGTACCCAGGCCGCGATCGAGAAGGCCGAGGTCGCCCTCGTCCTCATCGATGGTTCGACGCCGCTGACCGAGCAGGACGTGCGTGTCGTTCAGCAGGTCATCGACGCGGGCCGCGCGCTCGTCATCGTCACCAACAAGTGGGACCTGGTGGACGAGGAGCGTCAGAAGGAGATCAAGAACGAGCTCGAGCGCGAGCTGGTTCAGATCCAATGGGCGCCGCGCATCAACCTGGCCGCGAAGACGGGATGGCACACGAACCGCATTGTGCGCGCGCTCGACACCGCGCTCGAGGGGTGGGAGACCCGCATCCCCACCGGCCAGCTCAACGCGTTCCTGGGCCAGCTGGTCGCCGCTCACCCCCACCCGCTGCGTGGAGGCAAGCAGCCGCGCATCCTCTTTGGCACGCAGGCGTCGAACAAGCCTCCGCGCTTCGTACTGTTCACGACGGGCTTCCTCGATCCCGGCTACCGCCGCTTCATCGAGCGCCGTCTGCGCGAGACTTTTGGTTTCGCCGGCACGCCGATTCAGATTTCGGTGCGCGTGCGCGAACGCCGCCGTAAGTAAGCACTAAGCAGGGGCGGGATGTCACGGACGTGGCATCCCGCCCCTCATGCATCGTGGGGCACATTGCTTCACGTCCGTCGCTATCCACAGCCCATCGACGCCTCCATAAGTTATCCACAGGCCTGCCCTAGCGTCTTGACGCGCGCATGCGTGGGCAACATGATCGTGTCATGACTACTTCTCCCCTTTCATCCGATTCTGTCGCCGTTGCCGATGGGCTGGTGCTGTGCTCCGACAAACTCATTCGCCCCGTGTGGGCCTCACACGACCAACTGATGCGCGAGTACTACGACACCGAATGGGGCCTGCCGATCCACGACGAGGCGGGCGTTTTCGAACGCCTCGTGTTGGAGGGATTCCAGGCTGGCCTCTCCTGGCGCACGGTGCTTGCCAAACGCGAAGCTTTTCGCGACGCATTCGACGGATTTGTTCCCGACCGGGTCGCCGCATTCACAACCGAGGACATCGATCGTCTCGTGAGCGCACCCGGGATCATTCGTAACCGCAGAAAGATCGAGGCGGCGATCAGTAACGCTCGCGCAACGGTCGCGATGCGCGCCAGCGCCGACAGCTCGCATGGGCCCGCCCACCTGGGCGAACTTGTCTGGTCGTATCGCCCGACGCGCGATCCGCTTCCGCGTTCACAGGGCGAAGTACCGACGCAGCTGCCGGAGTCGGTGGCGCTTGCCAAGGATCTGAAAGCCAGAGGATTCCGTTTCGTCGGCCCGACAACAATGCTCGCGCTCATGGCTGCGATCGGCATCGTGAATACGGATATTGTCGGCACGCATCGCAGGCCTGCTTAACCTCAGGCGAGGTCGCACACAGCCGTTACCCGCACGTTTTCACAAGTTGCGGCGATCTGGCATGATGGTGTCATGGCTCTGTCGAAAAAGCTCCTCAGCCAGGACGAGGTCGTCGTCCGGCACATGCACACGCACATTAAGACCCTGCTTCCCGCGATCATCGTGGAGTCGATCCTCGTTATCGCGGCGGCTGTTGGTTCTTTCTACGTCCCGGAGGATGCCCGTTACTGGGCGCTTCCGACCATCTGGATCGCCGTGCTCCTCCTGTCGATTCCGCTCATCCTTGTTCCCTGGATCAAGTGGATAACGACGACCTACACGGTGACGACGAAGCGAGTCATCACCCGCACCGGCATCATCAAGCGCACCGGACACGACCTGCCGCTCAGCCGTATCTCCGACATTCAGATCGAAAAGGACTTCGATGACCGGATCTTCGGTTGCGGCACGCTCGCCCTCCAGACCTCCGCTGACGATCCGTTGCTGCTGCGCGACGTGCCGAAGGTCGAGACGGTACAGGTCGAGATCTCGAACCTCCTCTTCCACGATATTCAGGGAGCCATCGACGCGGATCCGACGAGCTGATCACACTGCAGGGTAAAACCCTGCCACCTGCGAATAGAGTGGCGTCATGTTTTTTCTTCATGGTTTCGAGATGACGGTCTTTAAGCTCCTGATCGGTATCATCCTGATCGTCCTTCACCTGCACCTCACGGGCAAGCAGCGGACGGTCCAGATGACGCCGATCGACTTTATCGGGAACTTCATTCTCGGTGGCACCATCGGTGGCGTCATCTACAACCGCACAATCTCCTTCGCGGAGTACATCAGCGTCCTGCTCATCACCTTCGCGATCGTCTCCGGCCTGAACTACCTGACGTCGAAGTTCAATTCGACCCGCTCGCTCGTGATGGGCAAGGCGTACACGATCATCGAGGGCGGACGATTCACGCAGTTCGTTCTCGACAGCGAGGATCTTAACCTCGATCCGGTCGAGTTGCTCGCAGAGCTACGCGGCATGGGCATCTTTTCACTCAACGACATCAGCCTCTTACAACGCGAAGCCAACGGCTCCCTGACGGTACGGCGCAAGGGCGAGGGTGGCGTCAACTACGTCCTGGTGTCCAATGGCCAGGTCGTGACCGACAACCTTGAGCTGGCTCATCGCGACGAGGAGTGGCTGCGGGGAGAAATCGCGCAGGCGGGCGTCGGTGAGTTGGAGGACCTCTTCATCGTGGAGCTCGACGCGAACAATCGACTCAACATCGTCGACGGCGCTGGCAATACGACCGGGCTGACGGTGTCTGATCCGGCCATCAACGAGGTAACGACGGTGACCGAGTTTCAGGATCCGGATTCTCAGGGTCCCACCCTTCAGGAGTTCGCAGCGGACGGTGCCGACACGAGCTCTCAGACATCCAAGTGAACGTCTGATAGCTCCACATGCGATCCAGCCCCGGCCTCGTTCTTCATGGACGAGGCCGGGATGTCATTGTGGGACACAGAAACCGCGTGAGTTGAAACTGTAGAAAACCGCACGAGTGCGCGAGAAGCTAGTAGCCAGAGGAAAGGGCATGTCACCTGCCCAGACGCCAACAGTAAGCAGGTCGAAATCATCCCCGTTGACGACTTCGACCTGTGAAACAGTTTACTCCAGCCATTGAACTCATTGAGACCGTTGAAACATGCCCACACACCGCATGCGACCTGCGAAAATCTGCGAGTATTTGCGAGAAAACCACGTTTTACCGGCCGAAACAAAAGCGGGAAAACCTGGGTCACATTTCGGTTACAAACCACGGGGGCACGTTCAGCAAGGACAGAGGTCCCTCCGGCTACTAGCCCCGGCGCTCGAAGGGTAGGGCAACAAAAAACCGCGAGGAAAATCCTCACGGTTCTTTCGTCGGGCTGGCGGGATTTGAACCCACGACCCCTTGACCCCCAGTCAAGTGCGCTACCAAGCTGCGCCACAGCCCGTATTCAGTTCGTCGCCGTGGCGACCTGTAGAACTATAGCGCACCCCGCGATCAGGAAGCAACCCGACGGGCGTGCGCCATGACACATTCCCCCTGTTGATCTGACAGCAGCATCCGCCACCCTCGTGCTTTGCCTCCATATCGGCACGCAGAACAGCGGGTCGGGCGACAGGCCCCAGGCTAGACTGATGCTATCTCGTCACCAACGCACCGTAGGAGCACACCACATGACCATCCGCCGCCTCTTGACATCTGCCGCGACCCTTGCCCTAGCGGTCACGGGTGTCGCACTGCCGTCTGCCAGCGCGTGGGAGGCGTCGACAGCACAGGCGAGCGCGGTCGTTGTGAGCACGGAAACCTCCCCTGCCAGCACCGCAACCACCGGACGCGCGACGCGTGCGAACACGTCCATCCCCGCACCGACACGCCGTCGTTTCCGTTCACGAACGACGTCTCACGACCCGGTTGCCGTCGTCATCTCCCTGGTCCTTTCGCTCTGATCGCAGGTAGCTACTACCTGTTCCGTTACCTGGCTAACCAGGGGTCGCGCCGCCAGATGCAGACCGTTAATTACAACGGCCCCAGTGGGCCTCAATACGGAGTCACGGGCAACGTCTATGGCGGTTCTCAGTACCCGCAGGCGGGTGCACCCATGAATCCGCCGATGCAGCAGGGAAACGGCTACGGCACGGCAGATTACGGCAACCCCTACGGCGGCCAGCAGGGCGGCTATCCGTCGTCGGGCACGAACGGTAGCTACGGCTCCTACGGCGGCGGATACTGAGTCCAGCTCGCCTGCGTGCGATCGGACGCGAGCGGCGCCCCCGCTGGCGCTCGATCCGCCCGCTCTGGTCATTGTCAAGGCCCTGTATCGCGTCGGTACACACAACCGGCTGTTTATCGAACCGGTTACCCCTGTTCCCCTACCGCGCACGGAGGATACACCACATGATTCCCTATCAACTTCTCACGTGCGGAGCCTCAGTTACCTTCCTTGCTCCCCTTCGCACCGTTGCTGCAGCGAGCTCCGATGCAAAGGTAACAACTGGCGCGGCCCTCATCATGATCCTGATCGTCGCGATCATTGCCCTTCCCTTCTGCATCATCCAAGTGGTTGTGTATCGGCGAGCGCGCCAAGACGTCCACGATATGCCTAACTACACCGGCGTCAACGGCCCGCAGTACGGAGTGACAGGCTACCCTCAGGGCACCGTCCCCCCCGAGCCAATCGCGCTACACCGGATTCAACCCTCTCTGGTCGCGAAATACCACCTACAGCGGTGGCCCGGTGACGCCAGGGACACCTGGCGTGAACGGCTACGGCACCGCCCCTGCCCAGGTACCGACCTACGGCACGCCGACGGGTCAGGGACCGGTGTATGGCACGCAGCCCTCTCAGGGACCCGCCTACGGGTACGGAACCCAACCCGGCCAGGCATCCACGTACGGGTATGGTGGCGGCCAGCCGCCCGCCAACGGATACGGAACTCAGGGTTCCCAAGGACCGACCTATGGCATGCAAGGCAGTGGCCAGGGGTATGGAACAGCGCCCTCAGCGCAGGACCAGAACCCACCGTTCGGCCAGGCTCCCGGACAAAACTATCCCAGCTACTAGCCACCGTATGTGTGTGCCCCGCACCTGCCGGTGCGGGGCACACACAACATACATACTCGGTTCCTACTGCGCGTCACGCCGGGCGAGGTCGGCGTCCACGTGGGCAAGAATCGCCTCGCACACACCGTCGATATCCAACCCGGTCGAATCCACCGTGTCCACGCCGGGCGCGGCAACCATGAACTCGGACACCGCAGAATCAGCCTTGTCGCGGCCCTCAACCTGCGCGCGCACGATCTCCATGTGTTCCTCTGTCGCGTCGCCGTACAGCTCGAGCGTACGGCGACGCAGGCGCGCCTCCTGATCGGCCAGAAGCAGGATGCGTACGTCAGCGTCGGGGCACACCACCGTCGTGATGTCACGGCCTTCGGCAATCATGCCCGAGCCCTTCTCCCGGGCTTCCATCATGCGGCGGCGCTGCTCGGTCGCCATCCACGCGCGCACCTCGAGATTCGTCGAGACGTGCTTGATTTCCAGTGCAATACGCGGATCACGGATGTCCTTGGTCACCTCGCGTTCGCCTACCCACACGTGAGGATCGGAGGGATCCGACACGAGCCGCAGGGGCATCTCGTCGGCGGCTGCGGCAACAGCTTCGCTATCCGCCAGATCAATGCCACGATCCAGGCAGTACCATGTCAGGGCGCGGTACATCGCCCCCGTGTCGAGGTAGCCGATAGCAAGCCGCGTCGCCAGTGCCTTCGAGACCGTGGACTTACCGGAACCCGCGGGGCCGTCGATAGCAATCGTGATGCCAACGCGTGAAATGGCATCCCTGCGCATCGAGTCATTCATTGCAGCATTCTCCTCATCGAGGTGTTGAGTGGGTGATCAACCGCCAGCCCCGCTCCTGCAGGTGAGCGACACAACGGTCCGAAACAGAAGGGTCAATCATGACGCGGGCGACGCCGACCTGTGCGCCCGCCGAGTGTTCAAGCACGAGGTCTTCGATGTTGATGCCCGCTTCGCCCAGCTCGCTGAACAAGCGCCCGAGCGCACCCGGCTCATCGGGAATAAGAACCTCGATCTCGGTGTAGCGAGACGGCGCACCGCCGTGCTTGCCGGGAATGCGGGCCACACCCTGGTTGCCGGCCGTCATCACGCGATTAATGGCCCCGACGCTTCCGCCGCGCAGCGGACCCAGCTGAGCCGCAGCGTCGAGGTGCGTCAACAGATCATCGAGATCGCCGCGCAGCTCGCGCAAAATCGATGCCACAGGGCCCGCATTGCCCGCAAGAATCGCAGTCCACAGACGCGGGTCAGAGCCCGCAATCCGAGCAGTGTCACGCAACCCCTGCCCCGCCAAACCCAGCGCCTGAGCGGGGGCATCGACGAGCCGTGCGGCAAGCATCGATGAGACGAGCTGCGGAACATGAGACACGAGAGCGACAGAATGATCGTGCGTCCCCGCGTTCATCTCCAACGGCACTGCGCCCACGTCGGTAGCGAGCGCGCGGGCAACCAACACGGCGCGAGGCCAGGTGTTCTCATGCGCCACGATCACCCACGGGCGCCCGTAGAACAGGTCGCCATCCGCAGCACCCGCGCCGCTGCGCTCGCGGCCCGCCATGGGATGGGAACCGACGTAGCGCGACGATGCCTCGGATGAGCCCTCAGCCTCAAGGCCGGAAAGGACGTCGGCGACGACGGCATCCTTGACGGACGCGACGTCGGTGACGATCGCATCGGGAAAACGCAGCAGCGACTCGACGATCACGCGGTCTGCGACATCCGGTGGCGTCGCGACAACGACGAGCCGCGGAGCCTCATAGCCGGGCTGGTCCGACCCGCACTCGGCGCGACGCACACCTGCATCAGCGAGGACGTCGCCAAAAGCTTCTCCCGCACCGACGTCGGAGGCCAAGCGCAGCGACGTGGGCGAGGCATCCTCGAGATAGACCCGCACTCCCCCGGCACGCAGGGCAAGCCCCAGCGACGCGCCGAGCAGACCCGATCCAATGATGAGAACCGGGCCAACAGTCGAAATGGCGCGTTGCCCCACCGTCGCGCCCGAGCCGTTCACAGGCCGACGGCGTCGTAGAGCGCGGTCAGGGCGTTACCCTTGACGCGTCGGGTCGTGCCCTGCTTGAGGTGATCGAGAGTGATCGGACCGAAGCCAGTGCGCACCAGCTCGCGAACCGGGTAGCCGACGGCCTCCATCATGCGACGCACGAGGCGATTGCGGCCCTCGTGCACGACGATCTCAACGGTGGTGATGTCGCCGTAAGTGTCGACGACGCGGAAGGAATCGACCTTGATCGGGCCGTCCTCCAGCTCGATGCCGTTTAGCAGGGTGCGCTTAACGCCCGGCTTCACCTCGCCGTGCAGACGCGCCACGTAGGTCTTGCGAATCTCGTACTTCGGATGAGTCAGGCGGTTCGCCAGCTCACCATCGTTGGTCAGCAGCAGCAGGCCGGACGTGTCAATGTCGAGGCGACCGACATGATAGAGGCGCTCCGGGTAGTCGGCGATCAGATCGGCGATCGTGGGACGTCCCTCCGGGTCACTCATCGTGGAAACGGTGCCGATCGGCTTGTTGAGCGCCAGGACGATGTGCTTCGTCTCGTCGAGGATCAGGCGCTCGCCGTCCACGTGAATCACCTGCGTCGCCGGATCCACGCGCACGCCCTGGTTACGCACGACGGTGCCGTCGACGCTCACACGGCCGTCGGCGATCATCTGTTCGGACGCACGCCTGGATGCGACGCCAGCCTGGGCGAGCACCTTCTGCAGGCGCACTCCACCCTCGGTGTAGGGGTTAGCCCTCATAGTTCTTCCTCCAATTCATCCAGCGCGTCGGCGTCTGGCAAGTAGGGTGCCAACGGTACCAGCTCCGACAGGCTCGTTAATCCCATTTTCTCAAGAAATTCCCCGGTCGTCCCGTACAGGCGCGCGCCGGAGGGTGTCAGTCCCGTCTCTTCTACGAGGCCTCGGGCCAGGAGCGTGCGCACGACGCCGTCCACGTTCACCCCTCGAATACGGCAGATTCGTGCCCTGGAAATCGGCTGCCGGTAGGCGATGACCGCCAGCGTTTCGAGCGCCGCCTGTGACAAACGCGCGTGCGACGATCCGACGACGAAGCGCCCAACCACGTCAGCGTATGCTCGCGCGGAATAGATGCGCCAGCCGCCCGCGACCTCGCGTAGTTCGAAGCCTCGCGGGCGATCCCCTCCTTCGCCGATATACTCAGCGGCGAGCCCGCGTAGCTGCGTCTCGACGTCCTCAACGCTCACTCCGAGCACGTCGGCGAGATCGGACGCGGCAACCGGCTCCGAGGCCACCATCAGGATCGCCTCGATCGGACCGTACAGCGTGTTCTCACTCATCGGCATCTCCTGCTCCTGTCGCAATCGCTCCCGCGTTCGGGTACGAGGCCGGGGCTAAGTCCGCGTCGCCGGCACCCGTGTAGTCGTCCACATCGATGTCGATGCTGCCCTCGCTGCCGGTCCACTGAATCGTGAGCGCACCGAGCGCCCCGTCTTGCTCGAACTCAACGGCTCCACGCCTGTAGAGTTCCAAGAGAGCGAGGAAGCGAGAGACAACAACAGCGCGCGTCGGCGCATCCTCCACGAGCTCATGGAAGGTCATGCGCCCCGCTTGCGCGAGCATCGCTGAGACAACGAGTGCTTGCTCGCGTACGGGCACGACCGGATCGTGCAGGTGCGCGACCTGAACCGTCGGAGTCGTGGACGACAAGGCATCGGCAGCCAAACGCGCAAGGTCATCGGGTGTTGTGAGCCACCGAAGCTCGGGCAAGAGGGTAGCAAAATGCGGCTCGAGGGGAACATCCCTGGCGACGTAGGAGCCGTACTCCCCCCATGCGCGCGTCAATGTTCTTTGCCGCTTCCTTAAACGCTCTGTACTGCAAGAGCCTGGAGAACAGGAGATCGCGCGCCTCCAAGTCAGCCTCAGACGCATTGTCCTCCTCATCAATGCGAGGCAGCAGGTGCGCCGCTTTCATATCCAGGAGCGTAGCTGCGACAACAAGAAACTCCGTGGTCCGTGACAAGTCTGGCGACGCCTTCATAAAAGCGATGAACTCGTCGGTGACCTGCGCGAGCGCAACCTCTGTAATGTCGAGTTTCTTGCGCGCGATCAGCGAGAGGAGAAGGTCGAAAGGACCTTCGAAAACCGGGAGCGAGACCGCGAAGAGGTCGAACTCCCCCTGAACCTCGAGACTGTCAGGCCGCGTCGCCACGGGCGATGACTTCCCGCGCGAGTCGACGGTACGCGTGAGCGCCCGCGTGGTTGGGAGCGTAGGAAATGATCGGCTCGGTGGCCACCGACGCGTCCGGGAACTTGATGGTACGCCCGATACGGGTATCGAAGACGAGATCGCCGAAGGCCTCCTGCAAGCGCTGGAGGACCTCGCGCGAGTGCAGCGTGCGCGAATCAACCATCGTGGCGACGATGCCGTCGATCTTCAGGCGGGGGTTGATGCGATCACGCACCGTTTCGATGGTCTCGACCAGCAGGGCCACGCCGCGCAGCGCGAAGAACTCCGCCTCAACTGGAACGATGACGCCGTGAGCTGCCGTCAGAGCATTGACCGCAAGCAGGCCGAGGGAAGGCTGGCAGTCGATAAGCACCACGTCGTAGTCGGATTCGACGTGGCGCAGCACGCGCGCGAGAGCGCTCTCGCGGGCAACCTCATTCACCAGCTGAACTTCGGCCGCGGACAGGTCAATGTTCGCCGGAATGATGTCGAGGTTTTCCGTCGACGTGTGACAGATCGTCGCCTTGACATCCGCCTTCGGATTCATGAGCAGCGTGTAGATCGTCTGCTCCATGTCGAGGGCGTTGATTCCCAGGCCCACAGATGCTGCACCCTGAGGATCGAAGTCCACGATCAAAACGCGACGGCCGTATTCAGCCAACGCGGCACCCAGGTTGATGGTGGTCGTCGTCTTGCCGACGCCGCCCTTCTGATTGCACATCGCGATCACGCGGGCGGGACCATGCCCCGACAGCGGCGCGGGCACGGGAAAGTCGACCGGCTCTTCGTGCAGGTCGGGCGTCAGCGTAGGATGCGAGTTCGTGGTCACGCTCCCATCCTAATTCATGACCGCGCTGATGCGTCGGTGCCACGCGCCCGCGGGTGTGAGAGCGTAAAAACTTCCCGCAGTGCCTGGGCTGTCACCTGGGTGTAAATCTGCGTCGTCGCCACCGATGCGTGTCCGAGCAGCTCCTGCACCTCACGCACACTCGCCCCACCTTCAAGGAGGTGGGTCGCGAAAGAATGCCGCAAGGTATGCGGGGAGACGCGATCTCCCAACTGCGCCGCCTCCGCCGCACGCCGGATGGCCGTCCAGGCGCTCTGCCGGGACATCGCGCCTCCCCGAGAGTTCAGGAAGAAGACGGTGGTTCCACGACCTCGTGCGGCGAGCACCGGGCGGGCACGCACCCGATACGCGTCGAGGGCGTCCACGGCGAACGAGCCGACGGGAACGATTCGTTCTTTGCGTCCCTTGCCGAACAGGCGTACGACCGGTACGTCGCCGTCCAGATCGAGGTCGTCGGCACTGAGCGACACGGCCTCGGACACACGAGCCCCCGTCGCATAGAGGAACTCGAGGAGGGCAGCGTCGCGCAAACCGATCGGGGAATCGTCTGCATGAGCTGCATCGAGGAGGCGGCCGACCTCGTCGATGGACAGAGCCTTGGGCAAGTGACGCCCTTGACGAGGAGCGTGCAGCGCAGCGGCCACGTCCGTCCCAACGGCCCCCTCGGTGAGCGCGTACTTATGCAGTCCACGGATCGCGGCGGACGCGCGGGCAACGGACGAGGCCGCAGCAGGTTTGCCGGTCACGTCGCCGGAGGCCAGACGCATCGTGTAGTCCTCGATGTCTCGCGTGCTCACGTCCGCGACAGTGCGCTTTCCACGAGCCTTCATGTCAAACGCGTAGCGAGCCGCATCTCGACGATAGTTCGAAACTGTATGCGCAGACGCTCCTTTCGACGCGCAGATAATCCACCCACTCGTCAACGAGAGCTTCCAAAGACGTCATAGTGACAGGGTAAGCGACTGTGCAACATATGTGCGTGAGCGCTATCGGCATGCGCACATATTCGCTAGACTGTGACGCGGTAAACCATTTCCGCCCCAATGCAGGGGCCCAACAACTGGAGACCAACGTGTCACTTCACTGGGATCACATCGATGACGAAGCGGTCAAAACCGCTAAGCTCCTCGCCGCCGACGCCGTCGAGCAAGCCGGTTCGGGCCACCCCGGTACCGCCATCTCGCTCGCCCCCGCCGCCTACCTCCTCTACAACAAGGTCATGAACGTCGACCCGGCAGATCCGCGCTGGATCGGTCGCGACCGCTTCATCCTCTCGGCCGGCCACTCGTCGCTGACCCAGTACGTCCAGCTCTACCTGTCCGGCTTCGGTCTCGAACTCGACGACATCAAGGCGCTGCGCACCGCCGGCTCCCTGACCCCGGGCCACCCCGAGTACGGCCACACCAAGGGCGTTGAAATCACCACCGGCCCGCTGGGCACCGGCATCGCCTCCGCCGTTGGCTTCGCCATGAACGCCCGCCGCGTCCACGGTCTGCTCGATCCCGAGACCCCCCTCGGCGAGTCCGTCTTCGACCACAACGTCTACGTCATCGCTGGCGACGGCTGCTTCGAGGAAGGCGTCTCCGCCGAGGCCTCCTCCCTCGCCGGCACCCAGGAACTCGGCAACATCACCGTCATCTGGGACGACAACCACATCTCCATCGAAGACGACACCTCGATCGCCTTCAACGAGGATGTCCTGGCCCGCTACGAGGCCTACGGCTGGCACGTCCAGCGCGTCGACTGGCTCGGCGAGGACGGCTCCTACGAGGAAAACACCGCCGCCCTGAACGACGCCCTCGACGCCGCCAAGGCCGAGACCACAAAGCCCTCGCTCATCGCGCTGCGCACCATCATCGGCTGGCCGACCCCCGGCAAGCAGAACACCGGCGGCATCCACGGCTCCAAGCTGGGCTCCGAGGCCCTCAAGGGCCTGAAGGAAGCCCTGGGCGCCGACCCCGAGAAGATGTTCGATGCCGACGCCGCGATCGTGGACGAGGTCCGCGCCCGCGCCGCCGCGCGCGCAGCCGAGTACCGCAAGGACTGGGACGCCCGCTTCGAGGCGTGGAAGGCCGCTCACCCCGAGCAGGCCGCCCTGCTGGAGCGCCTCCTCGAAGGCCGCCTCCCCGAAGGCTGGGAAGCCGCGCTGCCCACCTTCGAAGAGGGCAAGGCCATCGCGACCCGCGCCGCCTCCGGCCAGGTGCTCAACGCGATCGCCCCCGTCCTGCCCGAGCTGTGGGGCGGCTCCGCCGACCTCGCCGGCTCCAACAACACCTTCCTGAAGGGCGAGCCCTCCTTCCTGCCCGCGCACCGCTCCTCCTCGTCTTTCAGCGGCGACGAGTTCGGCCGTAACCTCCACTTCGGCGTGCGCGAGTTCGCGATGGGCGCTGCCCTTAACGGCATCGCCGCCGACGGCTTGACCCGCGCCTACGGCGGCACGTTCTTCGTGTTCTCCGACTTCATGCGCGGCGCCGTGCGCCTCGCCGCCCTGATGGACCTGCCCGTCACCTACGTGTGGACCCACGACTCCATCGGCGTCGGCGAAGATGGCCCGACCCACCAGCCGATCGAGCACCTGGCCTCCTACCGCGCGATCCCGAATTTCGCGGTCGTGCGTCCCGCCGACGCCGCCGAGACGGCCGCGTCCTGGAAGGCCATCCTCGAGCAGTCCCACCCGGCCGCCATCATCCTGTCGCGTCAGAACCTGCCGAACCCGGCACGTGGCGAGGGCACCGGCCTGGCCACCACCGAGGACCTCGCTCGCGGCGCCTACGTCCTGGCCGACACCGAGGGCACGCCCGACGTGATCCTGCTGGCCTCCGGCTCCGAGGTCTCCGTCGCCCTTGAGGCGCGCGAGGCACTGGCCGCCGACGGCGTTGCCGCCCGCGTCGTGTCCGTGCCCTGCCTCGACTGGTTCGAGGCCCAGGACCGCGAGTACCGCGACTCGGTCCTGCCCCCGTCGGTGCGTGCCCGCGTCTCCGTCGAAGCCGGCATCGCCCTGCCGTGGTACCGCTGGATCGGCGACGCCGACCGCGCGGTCTCCATCGAGCACTTCGGCGCCTCCGCGCCGGGCGAACTCCTCTTCAAGGAGTACGGCATCGACGCCGAGCACGTGGCCGCCGCCGCGAAGGAATCCATCGAGGCCGCACGTTCGTGACTTTATAGTCAACTGAACTGACAGAGGGCTGCTGGCGCGCGAGGGCGTGCCAGCAGCCCTATTCTCTTAGACATGTATGGGTCCTCGGTCCCGTTCCACTCACCTGCGTGGAGAAACGTCCAGGCCCGGGCCTCGTCCTGCCCCCTAGCGAACGGAGCGACCACTCGTGACCAACGAGATTCCCACCCTGCGTGATCCCCAGGATCGCAGGCTTCCGCGCATCTCCCCGCCCTGCGGCCTCGTCATCTTCGGCATCACGGGCGACCTTGCACGCAAGAAGCTCCTTCCCGCCATCTACGACCTCGCCAACCGCGGCCTCCTCCACCCGGCGTTCTCCCTGACCGGCTTCGCTCGCCGCGACTGGAGCCCCCAGGACTTTGAGGAATACGTACGCGCATCCATCGAGGCACACACCCGCACCGGCTTCAACGAGGGCACGTGGAACCAGCTGCGCTCGGGCCTGCGCTTCGTCTCGGGCACCTTCGACGATCCCGACGCCTACCGCCAGCTCGCCGACACTGTCGCCGAGCTCGACCGCTCGCGCGGAACCGGCGGCAACCACGCGTTCTACCTCTCGATTCCGCCCTCATACTTCCCCGTCGTGGCCAAGCACCTGTCCGACACGGGCCTCAACAAGCGCCAGGGCCGCGAATGGCGCCGCGTCATCATCGAGAAGCCTTTCGGCCACGACCTTCGCTCCGCGCAAGAGCTCTCCGACGTCATCTCGCAGATCTTCGACGAGAAGGACGTCTTCCGCATCGACCACTACCTGGGCAAAGAAACCGTCCAGAACATCATGGCGATGCGCTTCGCGAATGCCATGTTCGAGCCTCTATGGAAAGCAAACTACGTCGATTCCGTGCAGATCACGATGGCCGAGGATATCGGCATCGGCACGCGTGCGGGCTACTACGACGGCATCGGCGCGGCCCGCGACATCATTCAGAACCATCTGCTTCAGCTGATGGCGCTGACCGCCATGGAGGAACCTGTCCACTTCACACCCGAGGAAATCCGGGCGGAGAAGGAGAAGGTGCTCTCCGCAGTGCGCCTGCCCGAGGACCTGGCCATCGATACGGCTCGCGGGCAGTACGCCGGTGGCTGGCAGGGCGGTGCCCATGTGCGCGGCTACCTCGAGGAGGACGGCATCCCGGCCGACTCGACCACCGAAACCTTCGCGGCGATCAAGCTCTTCGTCGACACGCGCCGTTGGGCGGGCGTGCCCTTCTACCTGCGCGCTGGCAAGCGCCTCGGCAAGCGCGTCACCGAGATCGCTGTCATCTTCAAGCGCTCGGCCCACGTGCCGTTCGGCTACTCCGAATTGAGTGAATCCGGCCAGAACGCGCTCGTGATCCGCGTCCAGCCGGACGAGGGTCTGACCCTCAAGCTCGGCGCGAAGGTGCCGGGCACCTCAATGCAGGTCCGTGACGTGACCATGGACTTCGCCTACGGCCACGCGTTCACCGAGGACTCGCCCGAGGCCTACGAGCGCCTCATCCTGGACGCACTCGTCGGCTCCGCTCCCCTGTTCCCACACCAGCACGAGGTCGAGGCCTCGTGGAAGATCCTCGACCCGATTCTGTCCTTCTGGGAGTCCCAGGGGCAGCCAGAGCCCTACGCCCCCGGCAACTGGGGTCCCCAATCCGCGCACGACATGCTGGCCCGCGACGGCCGTTTCTGGAGGCTCCCGTGATCATCACCCTGAAGAACACCACGTCGGCCGAGGTCGCCTCCCGCATTGTGGAGCTGCGTGACGAGCGCGGTTCCGCCGCTCTGAGCCGTGTCCTCACGCTGCTCATCTGCGTGCCCGACCTCATCGACGTCGACAACGCAATCGAGGTCTCCGACGCGGTCTCTCGCGAGCATCCCTGCCGCGTCATCGTCATCGTCGAGCCCGAGTCCACCGAAGGCACAGCGCGCCTGAACGCCCAGATTCGCGTGGGCGACGCAGCGGGCCTGTCCGACATCATCATCCTCGAACCTCGCGGTGAGGCTGCGTCGAACATCGACTCACTCGTCATGCCACTGCTCCAGTCGGATACGCCGGTCGTCACGTACTGGCCGGTCGTTCCCCCGCAGAACCCGGGTGCGCACCCACTTGGTCGCCTCGCGGTCAAGCGCATCACCGACTCGCGCGCAACCGAGTGCCCCATGGACACGCTGTCTGCCCTCTCAGCCGTCTACACCCCCGGCGATACAGATCTCGCGTGGGCTGGCGTCACGCTGTGGCGGGCGCTGCTCGCAGCCGTCGCCGAAGACTTTGACCGACTGCCGACATCGATCCGCGTTGCGGGTAACGCGACGCACCCTTCGCCCTTCCTCGTGGCCGCGTGGCTGCACCACCAGCTGGGTGTGCCCGTCGAGCGCGTCGTCGACCCTGAGGCCCTCACGATCACGGACATCACGTTCTTCTTCGACGACGACACGACCGTGTCGCTGTCTCGTAGCGCCTCCTCGTCGGTCGCATGCCTGTCGCGCCCCGGCCTCGAAGATCGCTCCGTGAACCTCGCGCGCCGCTCCGTGCAGGACTCCCTCATGGAGGATCTGCGTCGCATGGATCCGGACGTCTACTACGGCGAGCTCCTCACGAAGGAACTCCCACGTTTGGCTGCACACTCTGAGGGTGAGTGACGATGGTGCCTGTCCACACGCTTGAGGTTCTGCCGACCGTTGAGGAACTCAACCAGGCCGTGGGCCGTGCGTTCCTCGCTCGTCTGCGCACGCTCATCGACGTGGCCGGGGCCGCTTCACGCATCAACCTGGCCATCTCCGGTGGCGCGATCACAACGAGCCTGTTGCCCTCGTTGCTTCCGTTTGTCGGCGAGGTCGACTGGTCTCGCGTGCGCGTGTGGCTGGTCGACGAGCGTTACGTGGCGTTCGGCGACGCGGATCGCAACGACGATCAGGCGTGGGAAGGCTTCTTCCACGCGGCCTCCGGCGTTGAGTTCGTCCGCATGCCGACCTCCGATGTATCCGCGCCTGGTGCCGGTTCTCTCGACGAGGCGACCACGGCGTTCACCAACACGTGGCGCGAGCTCATGGGTGAGCGTTCCTTCGACATCGCACTGATCGGCATGGGTCCCGATGGGCACATCTGCTCGCTCTTCCCGGGACGCGTCGACATGGACGAGGCCTCCCCCATTCTGGCGATCCGCAATTCTCCCAAGCCGCCGCCCGAGCGCATCACGGTGTCGATGCCCGTCATGCGTGCGTGCGGCGAGGTGTGGCTGACGACTGCGGGGGCCGCGAAGGCGGATGCCCTCGGAGCTGCCTTCGCAGGCGCGTCGCCCCTCGAGATTCCTGTCGCGGGCATCCTTGCCCCCTCAACGCGCGTCTACCTCGACGAGGCGGCTGCCACGCAAATCAGCCTCGCATAATACGACACCATTGTCCTGTGGGGCCGTCTTCTTCATGAAGGCGGCCCCACAGCGGCACAGACGTAAAAATGGCTCCCCGCTCGCAAGCGGAGAGCCATCACGAAGACGAGCTAGCGTCAGCCGCCGAACTTTGCCAGCAGCGCGTAGCCGATGATGCACACCAGCCAGATGAGCAGCGTGCCCAGGGTGATGCGGTTCAGGTTACGCTCAGCAACGCCGGAGGAGCCGGCCGACGAGGAGATGCCGCCACCGAACATGTCCGACAGACCGCCGCCCTGTCCCTTGTGCATGAGGACGGTCAGGGTCAGCAGGATGCTGGTCAGGAAGATCAGCACGATCAGAACGTTGTTCAGAATGGTCACGGTCAATCCAGTTTCTATCGCAGTTCACCCCGGATCGGGGCACATATAGCTTAAGTTTAACTGAGAATGCCGGTGGGGCCAACCGGCACACCGGTTGGCCCCACCTCGCGTCCGCTCCGACCCGGCTTACGTGGCTGGGCGGGGTGAGCGCGTGACGGCTTCTCAGGCGTAGAACGTCGCCATGGCGGCGAAGGAGTCAGCCTTGAGGGACGCGCCGCCGACGAGACCGCCGTCGACGTCGGGCTGAGCCATGAGCTCCTTGATGTTGTCGGGCTTGGCGGAGCCGCCGTAGAGGATGCGGGTGGACTCGGCGGTCTCGGCGCCGAAGTCCTCGGCCAGGGCGGCGCGGATGGCACCGCACACTTCCTGAGCGTCCTCGGCGGAGGCGGTCTCGCCGGTGCCGATGGCCCAGATGGGCTCGTAGGCGATGACGATCTTGGCGACCTCTTCGGCCTTCCAGCCGGCGAGGGCGGCGCGGATCTGGCCGAGCACGAACTCGACGTAGGTGCCGGCCTTGCGGACCTCGAGGGCCTCGCCGCAGCACAGGATCGGGGTCATGCCAGCGTCGAAGACCTTGCGGGCCTTGGCGCCGACGAGCTCGTCGGACTCGCCGTGGTACTCGCGACGCTCGGAGTGGCCCATGACCACGTAGAGACGCCGAGCTTGGTCAGCATCTCGGTGGAGATTTCGCCGGTGTAGGCGCCGTTGTCGTGGATTGAGACGTCCTGAGCACCGTACTTGATCTGAAGATCATCGGCGTCGACGATGGTCTGGACGGTGCGGAGGTCGGTGAACGGCGGGATGACGAGGACCTCGCACTTGGAGTAGTCGTGGCCCGCGTCGGACAGGGCCATCGCCAGGCCCTGGACAAGGTGGTTGGCCTCGAGGTGATCGAGGTTCATCTTCCAGTTGCCGGCCATGAGGGGGGTGCGTGCCATGAGTCAGTCCTCCAGAACTGCGATACCGGGCAGAACCTTGCCCTCGAGGAGCTCGAGGGAGGCGCCGCCGCCAGTGGAAATGTGGGAGAAGGTGTTCTCGTCGAAGCCGAGCAGGCGCACGGCTGCGGCGGAGTCGCCACCGCCGATGACGGAGAACATGGAGCCCTTGGAGAGGGCTTCGGCGACGGCGCGGGTGCCGCCGGCGAATGCGTCGAATTCGAAGACGCCCATGGGGCCGTTCCAGGCCACGGTCTTCGCGGTTGCGAGCTTGTCGGCGAAGAGCTTCGCGGACTCGGGGCCGATGTCCAGGCCCATCTGGTCGTCGGGGATCGCGTCGACCTTGACGACGGTCGCGGGCGCGTCGGCCGCGAACTCGGGGGCGACGATGACGTCGACGGGCAGAACCAGGTCGACGCCGCGCTCGGCGGCCTCGGCGATGTAGCCCTTGACGGTGTCGATCTGGTCTTCCTCGAGCAGGGACTTGCCCACCGAGTAGCCCTGAGCAGCGAGGAAGGTAAAGACCATGCCACCGCCGATGAACAGCATGTCAGCCTTCTTCAGCAGGTTGGCGATAACGCCGAGCTTGTCGGAGACCTTGGAGCCGCCCAGGACGACGCCGTAGGGGCGCTCGGGGTCACCGGTGACCTTGGACAGGGACTCGATCTCCTTGAGGACGAGCAGGCCGGCGGCCGAGGGCAGCAGCTTGGCGATGTCGTAGACGGACGCCTGCTTGCGGTGGACGACACCGAAGCCGTCGGAGACGAAGGCGTCGCCGAGCTTGGCGTACTCGCGGGCCAGTTCCTCGCGCTCTTCGTCGACCTTGGAGGTCTCACGAGCGTCGTAGCGGACGTTCTCGAGCAGGGCGATCTCGCCCTCACCCAGGGCGGCGACGGTCTCGGTGGCCGACGGGCCAACGACGTCGGAGGCCAGGGTAACCTTCACGCCGGACAGCTCGGCGAGGCGCTTGGCGACGGGGGCCAGCGAGAAGGCGGGATCGACCTGACCCTTGGGGCGGCCGAGGTGGGCCATGATGACGACCTTGGCACCGGCGTCGGTGAGGGTCTTGAGGGTCGGCAGCGCCGCGCGGATACGGCCGTCGTCGGTGATGACGCCGTCCTTGAGCGGAACATTGAAGTCGGAGCGGACGAGGACGCGCTTGCCGCGCAGGTCGCCCAGGGTGGAGATGGTCCTCACGAGGAGTCCTTTCGGTCTGAAGGCGGTGGCGATGTACGAGATGCCCGTGCACGAGCGTGCACGGGCATCTCGCTGATCAGCTCATGGCTGGTGTATCAGCTGTGTGCTCAGGCGAGCTTGGAGCCGATGAGGGCGGTGAGGCGAACGAGAGCGTTCGAGTAGCCCCACTCGTTGTCGTACCAGGACAGGACCTTGACGAGGTTGCCGATGACCTTGGTCTCGGTGGCGTCGAAGATCGAGGTGTGCGGGTCGCCCACGATGTCGGTGGAGACGATCGGATCCTCGGTGTACTTCAGAACACCCTTGAGCTCACCCTCGGCGGCGGCCTTCACGGCAGCCTTGACGGCCTCGACGGAGACCTCCTTCTTCGCGATGAAGGTGAGGTCGGTCAGGGAGCCGGTCGGGGTGGGGACGCGGACGGCGAGGCCATCGAACTTGCCCTCGAGCTCGGGCAGAACCAGGGCAACGGCCTGGGCAGCACCGGTCTTGGTGGGGATCATGTTCAGGGCCGCGGCGCGGGCGCGACGCAGATCCGAGTGGGGGGCGTCGAGGACGCGCTGGTCACCCGTGTAGGAGTGGATGGTGGTCATGATGCCGCGCTCGATGCCGAAGTTCTCCTCGAGAACCTTGGCGAGGGGGGCGAGGCAGTTGGTCGTGCAGGAGGCGTTCGACACGATGTTCATCGTGGCGTTGTCGTAGTCAGCCTCGTTCACGCCCATGACGAAGGTGCCGTCGACGTTCTTCGCGGGAGCGGAGATGACGACCTTCTTGGCGCCACCGTCGAGGTGAGCCTTGGCCTTCTCGCCGTCGGTGAAGAAGCCGGTGGACTCAACGACAACCTCGACGCCGAGCTCGCCCCAGGGCAGGTCGGCGGGGTTACGCTGCGCCAGCACCTTGATGTGCTTGCCGTCGACGATGATGCCCTCGTCGTCGTAGGAGACCTCGCCCTGGAAGCGACCCGTGATCGAGTCGTACTTCAGCAGGTGAGCGAGGGTCTTGTTGTCGGTGAGGTCGTTAACGGCGACGATCTCGATATCCGCGCCCTGCTCGAGAGCGGCGCGGAAGAAGTTACGGCCAATACGGCCGAAGCCGTTGATGCCAACGCGGGTGGTCACTATGTTCCTCCTGCTCGTGCCCACACGGGACACGGTCTTCGATGCAACCGGGCCTGCGGGTTGCCTGCCCGGCCCGCAGATGTCTGCGGTTCCAGCAGTTCCTAATCTACACCCAAAAGCGGACTCAGTCACAATCCAATTTGAAAATCTGCACGTGGGGTAATTCTCGTTTGGATTGAGACGAAGCGGCAGGAATGAGGGACCTCAGTCCTCCTCGAGCATGTCGAGGGTGAGCGCAGATTCCGTGTCCGGGATGCCGCGTTCGTGCGCGACCTTGTCCGCGAGAGCAAGAAGCCTGCGGATACGGCCGGCGACGGCATCCTTGGTCAGGGGCGGGTTCGTGTGCTTGCCGAGCTCTTCAAGCGACGCCTGCTTGTATCGCAGACGCAGCGTGCCGGCTTCGAGCAGGTGGGCGGGTACGTCGTCCCCGAGAATCTCGAAGGCACGTTCGACGCGAGCACCCGCGGCAACGGCCGCGCGGGCGGAGCGACGCAGGTTCGCGTCGTCAAAGTTGGCCAGTCGGTTGGCGCTTCCTCGGGCCTCGCGGCGCTCGCGCCGCTCCTGCCATGCCTCGAATGTCTGGGGGGCGCCCATGGCGGAGATGAGCGTGCCGATCGCGTCCGAATCGCGGACGGAGACGCGGTCGGCGCCGCGCACCTCCTTGGAGCGGGCAGCCGCGCCGAGCTTACGCGCGCACCCCACCATCGCGAGGGCAACCTCGGGGCCGGGACACGTAATCTCGAGAGACGAGGATCGTCCGGGCTCCATAAGGGAGCCGCGGGCGAGGAAGGCGCCGCGCCAGATAGCCGCGGCCTCGGCGGTTCCAGACGCGACAAGGACCGGCGGCAGCCCGCGCACGGGGCGACGCAGGGAGTCGACGAGGCCGGTGAGGCGGGCAAGTTCGTCGGCCTTGTGGACGACGCGCACGACGTAGCGCTTGCCGCGTCGCAGAGAAGAACCGGACACCACAACGACGGAAGACTCGGCGTTGTACAACGCCTGCAGGTAGGTGCGCAGGCGGCGCGCAGCCACGGGCGAGTCAAGCTCGGCCTCGACGAGGATGCGCCCGCCCACGAGGTGCAGTCCGCCCGCGAAACGCAGCGTCGCGCTCACTTCGGCGGCGACCTCGGACGGCGTCGTGATGACGGCGCGCGCCAGCTCATCCTTCATGTCAGATGTCAGGGACACGGCTTCTCCAGATATGTCATGTCGTTTGTCAGCAGGCAACAGGTTCTAAGGTAACCACGTTTCGGGCTGTCCGACCTCACCAAGGAAGCCGTCAAATGCGTCACGCAGGGCGGCGGCGAGGCGCAGCGGGTCATGATGCGGGGCTCCATCACCCGTGCGGACTTGCCGCAACAGCACGCGTGCACCCAGCTCCTCGGCGGCCACGATCAGGTCATCAATATCGTCACAGGCCGTCGGATCAGCGACGACGACATCAAGCTTGAGCATGGGTGCGTACTCACGCAGGACGCGCACGTGGTCGGCGGTCGACATCAGGTCGGTTTCGCCGCGCTGGCGAGCCAGGTTGAGCACCAGCGCGCGGTGTGCGTCAGTCGTAGCAAGCGCGCGGTTGATCTCGGGCACCAGCAGGTGCGGGATCACGGAGGTGTACCACGAGCCGGGCCCCAGGACGACCCAGTCAGCCTCGGAGATTGCCTCGGTGACCGCGGAGGGCACCTCAGGCGCCTCGGGCGTGATGCGCACGTGCTCGACGGTGCCGGGAGCGACGGCGACCTTGGATTGACCGGACACGACGTAGCGGCGGCCGCCGTCGTTCATGTCCGCCTCGATGTCGATCGGCGTCGTGGACATGGGCAGGACGCGGCCCTGCGCGCCGAGGAGACGGCCGACCCAGTCGAGGCCTTCGACGGGATCGTCGAGGAGCTGCCACAGGCCGGAGATCAGCAGGTTGCCGAGCGCGTGCCCGTTGAGCGGGCCGGTCGTGTCGAGGCGCAGCTGCATAACGTCGCGCCACGTCAGGCCCCACTCGGATTCCTCACAGAGAGACGCCAGCGCCATGCGCAGGTCGCCAGGAGGCAGGATCGGCATCTCCTGGCGCAGTCGGCCGGAGCTACCTCCGTCGTCGGCGACGGTAACGACAGCCGTCAGCGCGCGGGTGATGTGGCGCAGCGCCCGCAGGGTCGCGGACAGTCCGTGTCCGCCGCCGAGGGCGACGATGTTTTGGCCGGATTCTCCACGTTGAACCCAGCCGGCTGCATCAAGATAGGGCATCAGTCTCTCCCAATGTCACGGTGCATCACGCGAACCGTGTATCCGTGTGAGCGCAGGCGTTGCGCGATTGCCTCCGAGGACGCGACGGAGCGGTGCTTTCCGCCCGTGCATCCGACGGCAATCGTGACGAATGGCTTCAATTCTGCCAGATATCCACTCAGCATGGGGGCAAGAAGGTCGGCATATCCGAGGGCAAAATCGCGCGCACCCGGCTGAGACAGCACGTAGTCGGCGACGGCCTGGTCCTTGCCCGTGAGGTGGCGCAGTTCGTCCACCCAGTAGGGGTTCTTGAGAAAGCGCACGTCGACGACGTGATCGGCGTCGAGGGGCAGGCCGTGCTTGAAGCCGAAGGATTCGACGGTCACCTGCAGGGGGCGCTCCTCCCCCGCCACGATGTCGC
This sequence comes from uncultured Actinomycetaceae bacterium, assembly GCA_916438945.1. Classification (GTDB taxonomy): domain Bacteria; phylum Actinomycetota; class Actinomycetes; order Actinomycetales; family Actinomycetaceae; genus Pauljensenia. The sequence continues at coordinate 55,555 of CAKAGS010000001.1, forward strand.
GGATGCGCCGCGTTAGATCGTGGACGCTCATCGTGGACGTGTCGATGACCTCGTCGGCGGCGCGACGCAGGGGCGCGAGCAGGCGCATCTCGGCCTTGATGCCATCCATGAGCGTACCGGCACCCTGGAGGGGATGCGGACGGCGGTTTGATTCGTAGCGACGCACCAGAGTCTCGGGGCTGGCCTCAAGGAAGATAACGCGGTAGACGATGCCCGCACCCTTGAGCTGTTCGAGGGTGGCATCGAGCGTGCGGAAGAAGGTGCGCGAGCGAACGTCAACACCGACGGCGAGGCGGTGTACGCCCGCAGCGGGATCGTTCGACATCATGCCGACAAGGGCGGGGAGCATGGTCGGCGGTAGGTTGTCGACGACGTACCAGTCGAGGTCTTCGAGCGCGCGGGCGGCGCCTGTGCGGCCCGCTCCCGAGTAGCCGGTGATGATGAGCACCTCGTTGGACGCGCGCGGCTCGTACTTGACACGCATCATGTCACGCACGGCGATGCCCTCGGGGACCGTGGGAGGGTTCTCCTCGTTCATTGACGAGGCCGGGGCCTCGTCTGCGTCGTGAGCATCCGTGGGTGTGTGGTCGGGCATGGCGTCCTCCTCAGGGCGTGGCTGGGTGGGTCGTGGGAGCTGTTAGGCGGAAGGTGCGGGGGCCTCGTCAATCGTGATGCCGGCGGCGGCTCTGCGGGCAATGACCCGCGCTTCCTTCGGCGTGCTCGCGGTGGTGGCGACGACGCCGACGCGCCTGCCGGCGCGGCTCACCGGCTTGCCGAAGATACGCACGATGTCGGCGGATTCGAGGGCGTGAGCGACGCCGTTGTAGACGGGGGCATCGACGGCGCTCGTTGACTTGACGACAGCCGAGGCGCCCGGCGTGGACTGGGCCGTGGAGACGGGCAGTCCCAGGATCGCGCGTGCGTGCAGCTCGAACTCGGACTGTGCTTGGGTCACCATCGTGACCATGCCGGTGTCGTGGGGGCGGGGCGAGAAGCTCGGAGAACCAGACGTCGTCGCCACGCACGAAGAACTCGACGCCGAAGATGCCGAGGCACGGGCCGTTTCCGGCCTGCGCCAGAGCGTCGGTGACGGCCTTGGCCATCTGTCGCGCGCCCTCGAGGGCGGCCTCGCTCATGGCCATGGGCTGCCAGGATTCGACGTAGTCGCCGCCCTCCTGACGGTGCCCGATCGGAGCGCAGAAGCTCGTCGTGACAGTTCCGGAAGCGGCGTCCCAGGAGCGCACGGTGAGCAGGGTGATCTCGTAGTCGAAGTCAACGCCCTCTTCAACGATGACGACGCCGGTCGTGGCGCGGGCGTCTTCTTCGGCGTGGGCCCAGGCGGAGGCAGCCTGCTCGGGTCCCGTTACGCGGGACTGGCCGTGCCCCGAGGAAGACATCGTGGGCTTAACAAAGGCGGGGTAGCCGACCTCGTCCAGGGCTGCGGCCAGCTCGGCCTCGCTGCGCGCGAAGCGGAAGGCGGAGGTGCGCACGCCGGGCAGGGACGCGGCGAGGTTGCGGATGCGCTGACGGTCCATCGTCGCCTGGACGGCAAAGGCGTTGGGGACGACGCGCACGCCGCGCTCCTCGTAGGCACTCAGCTCGTCTGTCGCGATGGCCTCCACCTCGGGGACGATCAGGTCGACGTCGACGGCATCGAGCACCTCACGCAGAGCCTGCGGGTCGCTCATGTCGAAGACGCGGAACTCGTCCGCAACCTGCATAGCGGGAGCGCCCTCGTAGGAATCGCAGGCGATCACCGTGCATCCGTAGCGTTGCAGGGCGATCACGACTTCCTTACCGAGTTCGCCCGATCCCAGCAGCAGCACGCGTGCCGGCAGTGGCACGGGAAGCGTCGTTGTCATGGTGTGTCCTCCCTCGACGATGTCGCTAGCCTATCGTGGATCGTCTGAGCAAGGCCGACTCCCACGCCCTTGACTTCGGCAATCTGCTCGGGCGTGGCCTCGCGAATCCGCTTGACTGAGCCAAAATGCTTGAGCAGCGCCACCTGGCGCGTGGGTCCAAGCCCTGGGATGGAATCGAGGACCGAGCGGCGCTGGGCCTTCGAGCGGCGCTTGCGGTGCTTCGTGATCGCGAAGCGGTGGGACTCATCGCGCAGATACTGCAGGAGGTAGAGAGCCTCCGATGTGCGCGGCAGGATCAGCGGGAACTCGTCGCCGGGAATCCACACCTCTTCCAGGCGCTTCGCCAGGCCTACGACGGGCACGTCCGCGCCCACCGCGTCCAGGGCGGCGCGCGCGGCGTTGACCTGGGGCAGACCGCCGTCCACGACGACCAAGTCGGGCCGGTAGGAGAATCGCTTGGGGCGTCCCGTCATCGCGTCGATCGGGCCGGACGCGTAGGCGACGCCGTCCTCGTCCTCTCCGTCAACGCCGGCCTCCTCGGCGAGGAGCCGCGAGAAGCGCCGGGTGAGCACCTCGTTCATTGCGCTCGTATCGTCGGGGGTGCCGTTTCCGTCCTCGCCGCGGATGTTGTAGGTGCGGTATGCGTCCTTGCGCGGCATACCGTCCTCGAAGACCACCATCGAGGCAACCTGGTTCTCCCCGCCCGTGTGCGAGACGTCGTAGCACTCGATACGCAGGGGCGCGCCGGGCAAATCCAGGTTTTCCGCGAGCTGCTCGAGCGCCTTCGAGCGCGCCGTAATATCGCCCGCGCGCTTCGTGCGGTGCAGGGCGAGGGCCTGCCGTGCGTTCTCCGTGACCGTCTCCATGATTTGTGCCTTCGGCCCGCGCTTGGGCACGTGCACCGACACGGACGCGCCCCGCATCTCGGCCAGCCAACGCGCGATGGTCTCCTTCTCCTCGGGTTCGACGGAAACGAGCACCTCGCGAGGGATCGCCGAGGTCGGCGTGTGCGCAACGTCGTCCACGCTCACGGCCGCGACCTTGGGCGCCTTCCCAGCCCCGGCCTCGTCCGGCGACGCCGACGAATACACCTGCTCGAGAAGGCGAGCCATGAGCGCCGCGTCGTCCGCGCCATCCACCCGCTCGATCACCCAGCCGCGCGTGCCCCGAATGCGTCCGCCGCGCACATGGAAGACGTGGACCGCGGCATCCAAGTCGTCGCTGATGAGGGAGAACACGTCAGCGTCCGACCCATCGTCGAGCACGACCGCGTTGCGCTCCAGCACCGTGCGCAGCGCCTTGACGTCATCGCGCAGCTTCGCCGCGCGCTCAAAGTTCAGCTCCATGGAAGCCTGGCGCATCTGCTCCTCCAGGTCACGGATCACCGGACCCGTGCGCCCCTCCATGAACTGGCACAGCCCCTCTGCGAGCTCGCGATGTTCCTCCATGGAAATGCGCCCCACGCACGGGGCCGCGCACTTGTCGATGTAGCCGAGCAGGCAGGGGCGCCCCTGCGCCTTCGCGCGCTGAAACACACCCGCCGAACACGAGCGCATCGGGAAGACGCGCAGCAGCTGATCGATCGTCTCTCGAATCGCCCACACCTGCGTGTAGGGGCCGAAGTAGCGCGATCCCGCCCGCTTACGCTCGCGCGTCACCTGCACGCGCGGGAAGCGCTCCCCCATCGACACCGCCAGGTAGGGGTAGGACTTGTCGTCCTTAAACATGACGTTGAAGCGCGGATTGAATTCCTTAATCCACGTGAACTCCAGCGTCAGGGCCTCGACCTCGGAACGCACGACGGTCCACTGCACGGCGCTCGCGGTCGTCACCATCTGCTGGGTGCGAGGGTGCAGGTTCGCCAGGTCCTGAAAGTAGTTGGTGAGGCGATTGCGTAGGTTTTTGGCCTTGCCGACGTAGATGACGCGGCCCTGCGGGTCTGAGAATCGGTAGACGCCCGGCGAGGTCGGGATGTCTCCCGTGCGGGGTCGGTACGTCGAAGGATCTGCCACGCTCCCAGGGTACGAGGCCAGGGCTGGGAGTGCCCGGCGCCCACCTCGGGCGTGCTCTATGTCATGAAACATTTGAATGATGAAACCAATGCACGCGCGCACCACCTGTGGGCTTATACTGAACTTGGTTACGAATTGACCGATTCTTGACCTTTGAGTACAGCTCTCCCACAAAGAAGGACGTTCATGTTCACCTCCACCCAAGAGGTCGCAGACTTTATCTCCGAGCAGAACATTGAACTCGTCGACGTGCGCTTCTGCGACGTCCCCGGGGTTCAGCAGCACTTTACGATCCCCGTGAGCGAGTTCCTGGACGCCGCTTTGTCGGACGGCTCATGTTCGATGGCTCCTCGGTGCGCGGATTCACCGCCATCCACGAGTCCGACATGAAGCTCATCCCGGACATCTCCTCCGCGTTCGTGGATCCGTTCCGCGATCGCAAGACCCTGGTCGTGAACTTCTCGATCGTCGACCCCTTTACCGACGAGCCCTTCTCGCGCGACCCGCGCCAGGTGGCCGCCAAGGCCGAGGCGTACCTGCGCTCGACCGGCATCGCGGATGAGTGCTTCATCGGCGCCGAGGCGGAGTTCTACCTCTTCGACGACGTGCGCTACCAGGTCACCCCGCACAACACCTTCTTCTCTGTCGACTCCCCCCGAGGCGTACTGGAACACCGGCCGCGCCGAAGAGGGCGGCAACATGGGCTACAAGGTGCCCATCAAGGGCGGCTACTTCCCCGTCTCCCCCGCCGACAAGTACGCGGACGTGCGCGACGAGATGAGCCGACTCCTCGAAGAGGTGGGTCTGACGATCGAGCGCGCCCACCACGAGGTCGGCTCGGGTGGCCAGCAGGAGATCAACTATCGCTTCGCGACACTGCAGACCGCGGCCGACGACATGATGAAGTTCAAGTACGTCATCAAGAACTCTGCCCTCGAGTTCGGCCACTCCGCGACCTTCATGCCCAAGCCCCTGTTCGGCGACAACGGTTCGGGCATGCATACGCACATCTCGCTGTGGAAGAACGGCGAGCCCCTGTTCTACGACGAGCGCGGCTACGGCTCCCTGTCCGACACTGCTCGCTGGTTCATCGGTGGTCTGCTCGAGCACGCGCCCGCGCTGCTGGCCTTCACGAACCCGTCGGTAAACTCCTTCCGACGCCTGGTTCCCGGCTTCGAGGCCCCGATCAACCTCGTGTACTCGGCGCGCAACCGCTCCGCATGCATCCGTATCCCCGTGACGGGCACGTCGCCCAAGGCCAAGCGCGTGGAGTACCGCGTGCCGGACCCGAGCGCGAACCCCTACCTGGCATTCTCCGCGTGCCTCATGGCGGGCATCGACGGCATCAAGCGCCGCATCGAGCCGGCTGCGCCCATTGATAAGGACCTGTACGAGCTGCCCCCTGCCGAATACCAGGACATCGCGAAGCTGCCCAGCTCGCTCGAGGCCGCCCTCGACGCGCTGCGCGAGGACCACGAGTTCCTCACCGAGGGCGACGTCTTCACGCAGGACCTGATCGATACGTGGCTCGACTACAAGGAGACCAACGAGGTCGCCCCGATGCGCGCCTACGTACACCCCTACGAATACCAGATGTACTACGACCTGTGATCTAATCGTCACTTGAGTGGCCCCCGCCCCGATTAAGGGGCGGGGGCCGCGCCACAACCAGTAGACTCACATCGAACCTGTTGTTCAGTCTTTGAACCGACATCCCGGAGGACACGATGAAGCGCATGCGTGATGGCTCGTACACGATCAAGCCGACGTACAAGGTCGGCGAACACGACATCGTTCCGGACATGCTGGCCAAGCGCGCCCTCCTGCACCCCGACCAGGTGGCGGTCGAGCAGCGCTCCTCCGTCGGCTCCACCCGCTCCCTGACCACAGCTGAGCTCCAGCGCCAGGTCGAGTACACCGCCTGCGGCCTCATCGGCCTCGGCGTGCAGGCTGGCGACGCCGTCGCGATCCTGGCCCCAACCTCGTACGAGTGGCTCCTCCTCGACCTCGCACTGCTCTCGATCGGCGCGATCACCGTCCCGATCTACGAGTCCGACTCCGCCGCCCAGATCGAGCACATCCTCACCGACGCGCACGTCACCCGCGTCTTCACGGCCACCACCCAGCAGGCCGAGCTTGTGCACTCGGTGGCCCCGGAATACACCGTGGCGGTCGACTCCTTCGACCGCGGCGCCCAGCGCATGATCGCCCGCGCCGCCACCGGCATCACCATCGAAAACGTCGAGCAGCGCCGCGCGGCCATCTCCTCCTCGGACATCGCCACCATCATCTACACCTCCGGCACAACCGGAAACCCAAAGGGCGTGGCCCTGACGCACGCGAACTTCGTGGCTACCACAGAAGGCGCCCGCCAGGTCCTCGGTGACGTCATCGACTCCCCCGAGACCCGCCTGCTCCTCTTCCTGCCTGTCGCCCACGTGCTCGCTCGCCTCGTCATGCACGTCATCCTGTCGGGCCAGGGCGTCCTCGGCTTCTCCCCCAGCATCAAGAACCTGCTGCCGGACATCCAGGCCTTCAAGCCCTCCGTCCTCCTCGTTGTGCCCCGCGTCCTCGAGAAGGTGTACAACGCGGCCTCTTCCAAGGCGGGCGGCGGTATCAAGGGCCGCATGTTCGCATGGAGCGCCAAGCAGGCACGCACCTTCTCCGTGGCCTCCGAGAAGACCTTCGGCCCGGGCCTGTTCAAGAAGATGCGCCACGGCATCGCCGACGCGCTCGTTCTCAAGAAGATTCGCTCGGTCCTGGGCCCCAACCTGCGCTACATCGTGTCCGGCGGCGCGCCGCTGGCCACCGACCTCGCACACTTCTACGCCGGCATGGGCATCACCCTCATCCAGGGCTATGGCCTGTCCGAGACCACCGGCCCGATCGCCGTCCAGCACATCGGCAAGAACCCCGTCGGCGGCGTCGGCCTGCCCCTGCCCGGTAACTTCATCAAGATCGCCAAGGACGGCGAGATCCTCGTGCGCGGCCAGTCCGTCATGCCCGGCTACTACCACCTGCCCGAGCAGACCGCCGAGGTCATGCCCGACGGCAAGTGGTTCCACACGGGTGACCTGGGCTCGATCGACCGCAAGGGCCAGCTGACTATCACGGGCCGCAAGAAGGAACTCATCGTCACCGCGGGTGGCAAGAACGTTTCCCCCGAGGTCCTCGAGGATTCCCTGGCGACGCACCCGCTGATTGCCAACGTCATCGTGGTCGGCGATCAGCGCCCCTACGTCGGCGCGCTCTTCACCTTGACGCAGACATGCTGCCCGACTGGCTGGCCAAGCACGGCCTGCCGCAGTGCTCGCCCACCGAGGCGGCCGAGCTGCCCGCCGTGCGAGAGTCCCTCGAGAAGGCCGTCGAGCGCGCCAACAAGGCTGTCTCCCGCGCCGAGTCGATCCGTAAGTTCCGTATCATCGACGCGACCTTCACCGTCGAGAACGGCTACGTGACGCCGTCGATGAAGCTGCGCCGCCGCAAGGTCATCACCGACTACGCCCACGAGATCGACGCCCTGTACGGCGGCCCCGTCTCCGCCGAAGCGCCCAAGAAGCGCGGGATTTTTGGCCGCGGCAAGAAGAACTGATCCCACCACGCACGGCGCACAGCGCCCACCCCACGAAAGGACCGCAATGACGGTACGCAGGCTCGCCGACGGCTCTTGGGAGTCGATCGCGACGCGAGAAGCCACCGAGGACATGAACCTGCCGAAGATGCTCCACCAGCGCGTGGCATCCCACCCCGGGCAGGTCGCGATTGAGCGCCGCTCCAACGTCGGCGCGTGGCGCCCGGTCACGATGGAGACCTTCCTCGGTGAGGCCGACTCGCTTGCGCGCGGCCTCATCGGCATCGGACTCGAGGCCCGCGACCACCTGGCGATCCTGGCCCCCACCTCCTACGAGTGGGCGCTCATCGACGTGGCCGCGCTGTCCTGCGGCGCGATCACCGTGCCCATCTACGAGACGGACTCGGCCTCGCAGATCGCGCACATCCTGGCCGACGCCGACGTGCGTATCGTCATTACGGCCACCACGCAGCAGGCCGAGCTGGTCGAATCCGTGCGCACCGAGGGTGTGCGCCATATCCTCTCCCTGGACCGGGGTGCCGAGCGCGTCCTGTCGGGCGCCGCTCAGGGCGTGAGCGTCGATCAGGTGCGTGAGCGCACCGACGCCGTGACACTTCGCGACGAGGCGACGGTCATCTACACCTCCGGCACGACCGGCATGCCCAAGGGCGTCGTGCTCACGCACGGCAACTTCATCTCGCCGATGCTGCAGGCCTACGACTTCCTGCCTCTCCTCATCAACGACCCGAAGTCGCGCTCTCTGCTCTTCCTGCCGGTCGCTCACGTGCTCGCGCGTTTCGTCATGTACTGCCTGCTCGCGGGCCAGGGCGTCACCGCGTTCTCCCCCGACACGCGCAACCTGGTCAACGACATCGCGACCTTCAAACCGACGATGCTCCTCGTGGTCCCGCGCGTCATGGAGAAGGTCTACAACGCCGCGGCCGCGAAGGCCGGCGGCGGCATGAAGGGCCGCATGTTCGCGTGGGCCGCCAAGCAGGCACGCGCCCTGTCCAAGGCTTCTGCCTACGTCGACTCTCCCCTGCCTGAGTCTGCCGTGGCTGGTCCCGGCCCTGACACGACGCCCGTCCCCGACGCCTCGGCGATGCCTTCCCCCGGCCCGTCAACCGCGCTCAAGCTGCGCAGACGCGTCGCCGATGCGCTCGTCCTGTCGAAGGTCCGCGCGATCCTGGGTCCGAACCTACACACGATCATCTCGGGTGGCGCTCCCCTGGCCCTCGACCTCGCAAACTTCTATCGCGGCCTGGGCATCACGCTCCTGCAGGGCTACGGCCTGTCCGAGACGACCGGACCGATCTCCGTGGAGACACCGCAGGACTTCCCGCCTGACTCGGTGGGCTTCCCCTGGCCCGGTAACCGCATGAAGATCGCTCCCGACGGCGAGCTGCTCGTCCAGGGCATCTCCGTGTCGAAGGGCTACCACAACCTGCCCGAGGCCACGGCCGAGGCCTACGTCGACGGCTGGTTCAAGACCGGCGACCTCGCCTCCATCGATGATCGCGGCCACCTGCGCATCACGGGCCGCAAGAAGGAACTCATCGTCACCGCGGGTGGCAAGAATGTCTCTCCCGAGATCCTCGAAGAGTCCCTGTCGACGCACCCGCTCATCGCGAACATCATCGTGGTCGGCGACAACCGCCCGTACATCGGCGCGCTCATCGCTCTGGATACGGAGATGCTGCCCGAGTGGCTGGCCACCCACGGCCTGCCCGTCGTCGATGCTGCGCAGGCCGCGAACCTGCCGGAGGTGCGCGACTCGCTCGAGAAGGCGATCGCCCGCGCCAACAAGGCAGTCTCGCGCGCCGAGTCGATCCGCCGCTACCGCATCGTGAATGCTGCTTTCACCGTGGAGAACGGCTATATGACGCCCTCCCTCAAGCTCAAGCGCCGCCGCGTCCTGGCCGACTACGCCGACGAGGTCGACGCCCTGTACGCGTCGGGTGAGGCAGCGAAGAACCAGGAGTAACCCGGCCACCGGCCCGGGAGTCCGATCCGACGAAGCGGCCCCGGCCTCGTTCCAATGACGAGGCCAGGGCCGCTTCCGTACGTTTCAAAGCGCCTATTCGTCGGCCGTGTTGCGTCCCACGACGAAAGCCGCAAAGAGGGCAAGAAGGAAGATGACTCCAATGACCGGCATCGGGATCCAGAAGAGCATTCGGCGCGCGATCTCCAGGGCAGCCGAGGCGACGACGCCAACCGTCAAGAACATGTGAAAGGCACGCGCCCACACGAAGCCGCCGGACTCCGCGCTCCACAGGGACACGAGCGTCATGATCAAGAAGACGACCACGACCGCGTAAATTGCGATGACCGTCCCCAGCTGCCACACGTGGCGAGCCTCCGCGTGGGCCGCCACGCTCAGGCACAGGTTGCCGAGGCCGGCAACAAAGCCACAGCCCAGTCCGTAGACGCGGCTACGCCCCGAAGCGTGGGCGACGAGCGCCTTCAGAGTGAGGCCGCCGGACACCACCATGAGTGCCACGACGATGAGGTGGACCCACGCGGGCCAAAAGTACGAGAAGCCGTAGAGGCCGTACATCGGATTCATGAGATCCATACTAACCATCACTTCTGCAAACTCGCGGCGTCTCGCTCGGCTTCCTTCGCCAGGACCTCGGCGAGGTACTGGCCGGTGAAGGACTCCTCCACCTTCGCAACCTCCTCGGGCGTGCCCTGTGCGACGACCGTGCCGCCGCCGGCGCCACCCTCCGGACCCATGTCGATGATCCAGTCGGCGCTCTTGATGACGTCCAGGTTGTGCTCGATGACGATGACGGTGTTGCCCTTGTCGGCGAGCGACTGCAGGACCAGGAGCAACTTGCGGATGTCCTCGGAGTGCAGGCCGGTCGTGGGCTCGTCAAGCACGTAGACCGTGCGGCCGGTCGAGCGTCGCTGCAGCTCGGAGGCCAGCTTCACGCGCTGGGCCTCGCCGCCCGACAGGGTCGTGGCGCTCTGGCCGAGGCGTACGTATCCCAGGCCCACCTCAACGAGCGTATTGAGGTGGCGGGCGATGCGCGAGATCGGCGCGAAGAACTGCGCGGCCTCGGCGATCGGCATGTCCAGCACGTCGGCGACGGTCTTGCCCTTGTACTCGACCTCGAGGGTCTCGCGGTTATAGCGCGCACCGTGGCAGACCTCACAGGGCACGTACACGTCGGGCAGGAAGTTCATTTCGATCTTCAGGGTGCCGTCACCCTTGCAGGACTCGCAGCGTCCGCCCTTGACGTTGAAGGAGAAGCGTCCCGGGCCGTAGCCGCGCACCTTCGCCTCCTGCGTCTCGGCGAAAAGCTTGCGGATCTGGTCCCACACGCCCGTGTAGGTCGCCGGGTTCGAGCGCGGCGTCCGACCAATCGGGCTCTGGTCCACGTGCACGACCTTGTCGAGCTGTTCGATGCCCGTGATCGTGCGGTGCCGGCCGGGCACCATGCGCGCACCGTTGAGGCGCGAGGCCAGGGTGCGATACAGGATGCCGTTGACCAGGGTCGATTTACCCGAGCCGGACACGCCGGTGACGGCGGTGAGCACGCCGAGCGGGAAGGACACGTCGACGTTCTTCAGGTTGTTTTCGCGCGCGCCCTTGACGGTCACGACGCGCTTCTTGTCGATCGGGCGGCGGGTTGGAGGCAGGACGATGCGGCGCTTGCCCGACAGGTACTGGCCGGTCAGCGACTTGCGGTTTGTGAGCAGCTCCGACAGCGGGCCGGAGTGCACGACCCAGCCGCCGGTTTCGCCCGCGCCGGGGCCGATGTCGACGATCCAGTCGGCGGCCTCCATCGTCTCCTCGTCATGCTCGACGACGATGAGGGTGTTGCCCAGGTCGCGTAGGCGCTCGAGGGTGGCGATGAGCTTGCGGTTGTCGCGCTGGTGCAGGCCGATCGAGGGCTCGTCGAGGACGTAGAGGACGCCGACGAGGCCCGAGCCGATCTGCGTGGCCAGACGGATACGCTGCGCTTCGCCGCCCGAGAGGGTTCCGGCGCCACGCGACAGCGTCAGGTAGGTGAGGCCGACGTCGACGAGGAAGGCCAGGCGAGCCTCAATCTCTGTGAGGATGGGCGCGGCAATCGAGCCGGCACGCTGCTCGAGCTCGACGTCCGCGAGGAACGCGCGAGCGTCCGCGATCGACATGTCGGACAGCTCGGCGATCGACTTGTTACCGATGCGCACGGCGAGAACCTCGGGCTTGAGACGCGCGCCGTGGCACGTCGGGCATGGGATCTCACGCATGTAGGAGTCGAGCTTCTCCGAGACGGCCGCAGACTCGGTCTCCTCGCGCTTACGCTCGATGTAGTTGACGGCACCCTCGAAGCCCGTCGAGTAAGAGCGCTCGCGCCCCCAGCGGTTGCGGAACTTGACGGTGACCTCGTAGTCCTTGCCGTACAGGATGGCGTCCTTGACCTTCTTGGGCAGGGACTTCCACGGGGTGCCCATCGTGAATCCCAGTTCCTTGGAGAGGGATTCGAGGAGCTTCTTGTGGTACTTGAAGTTGGAGTTCCACGGAATGACGGCTCCGTCGGCCAGGGAGAGCTCTTCGTCGGGCACGACCAGCTCGGGGTCGACCTCGAGGCGGAAGCCGAGGCCCGCGCAGTCGGGGCAGGCGCCGTATGGCGCGTTGAAGGAGAAGGTACGCGGCTCGATCTCGTCGAGCATCAGCGGGTGGTCGTTGGGACACGCACGCTTCTCGGAGAAGCGGCGGCGGCGCTCGGGGTCGTCGGCATCCAGGTCGACGCAGTCGATGACGACGAGGCCGTCCGACAGGCGCAGGGCGGTTTCGACGGAGTCGGTGAGGCGCTGGCGCATGCCCTCGCGCACGACGAGGCGGTCGACGACGACCTCGATCGTGTGCTTTAAGCTTCTTCTCCAGCTTGGGGGCGTTCTCGAGGCGAACCATCTCGCCGTCGATAATCGCACGCGTGTAGCCCTCGGAGCGCAGCTCGTCGATGAGGTCCTGGTACTCGCCCTTACGGCCGCGCACGACCGGGGAGAGCACCTGGAATCGCGTGCCCTCGTCCATCGTGCGAACTCGGTCGACGATCTGCTGGGGAGTCTGGGCCTGGATGCGGGCGCCACACTCGGGGCAGTGCGCCACGCCCGCGCGGGCGTAGAGCAGACGCAGGTAGTCGTGAATCTCCGTGATCGTGCCGACGGTCGAGCGCGGGTTGCGCGAGGTCGACTTCTGGTCGATGGAGACGGCGGGTGACAGGCCCTCGATGAAGTCCACGTCGGGCTTGTCCATCTGCCCGAGGAACTGGCGCGCGTAGGAGGACAGCGACTCCACGTAGCGGCGCTGTCCCTCGGCGAAAATCGTGTCGAATGCGAGGGAGGATTTACCGGATCCGGACAGGCCGGTGAAGACGATCATGGAGTCTCGGGGCAGCTCGAGGCTCACGTCCTTGAGGTTGTGCTCGCGAGCACCCTGGATGATTAGCTTGTCATGCACCCCTCGATCCTAGCCGTCCTCTAGGCAAAAGCGCGGATCAGGGCTAGTGTTGGGGATATGGCATTCTACGCAGTTGAATACGTGTACAACCCCTCGATGACGGAGACGATGGACGAGGTTCGCCCGACGCACCGCGCGTTCCTGTCCGGCCTGCTCGAGCAGGGGATCAACGTTGCGTCCGGTCCCCTCGTTGGCGAGATCCCCGGCGCCCTGCTCCTCATCAACGCCGAGAGCCAGGCCGACGTCGAGCGCATCCTGAACGAGGATCCCTTCTACGTCGCCGAGGTTATCCAGGCGCGCCTCATCCGCGAGTGGAACCCCGTCATCCGGGCATTCTGATCCACACAGACGTTCGAGGCCGGGGCCGGGTTCACACCCGATGCCGGCCTCGCGTCGCATCCGAAGGGCCTCAGCCCTCCAGGGAACGGGCAAACTGGCGCGCATAGAAGATACGCTGCGCGACCTCGATGAGCAGCGCGGCGCACGCGCCGACGCACAGGATGACGAGCCACTCGTATCCACTCGGCGCGACCATCGAGAAGAAATGACGCACTGGCTCCAGCAGAACGCCGCCCACGGTCGCGGAAATGACGCTCACCAAGAGCACCCACTTCCACGTCGACAGCGGACGTGAGGTAATGACGAGCAGCCAGATCGCCCCCAGCATGAGGGAGAGAATCGCAGCCGTGGACTCGCGCGCCTGAGGCGGGCCATCAACGATCCCAAAAGCGGTGAGCGCGGCCGCCGCCAGAATGACGCCCGTCGGCATCGCGAGCGACAGCGTGCGCTTGAGGAAGCCCGGCACGTAGCGACGCGGGTTCGGCCACAGGGCCAGGAAGAACGCGGGAATGCCGATGGTCAGCGAATCGATGTAGCTGAACTGGCGCGGCAGGAACGGGTATCGCCAGCCGACCAGGGCCGTCACGATGACGAGGACGGCCGCGTACGTGGTCTTGGCCAGGAACAGCGAGGATACGCGCTCCATGTTGGCGATAATGCGGCGGCCCTCCGACAGGACCCCCGGCAGCACGGAGAACTTCGAGTCCACGAGGACGATCTGCGCGACTGCCTTCGTGGCCTGCGTGCCGTTACCCATCGCAATGCCCAGGTCGGCGTCCTTGAGCGCGAGTGCGTCGTTGACACCGTCACCCGTCATGGCGACGCAGTGGCCGCGTGCTGCAGCGCTCCAACCATCGCGCGCTTCTGCTCGGGAGTCACGCGCCCAAACACGTCGTGATTCTCGATCGCGTCGATGAATGCCTCCCGAGGTCAGGTCTTCGGGCAGATCGCGCGCGTCCATGAGGCGTGCTGGCGTACCGTCGGGAGCGGCGAGGCCCGCCTGCGCGGCGAGCGCGCCGACCGTCGTCGGGTTGTCGCCCGAAATGACGCGCACGTGCACGTCCTGCGAGCGGAAGTAGTCAAGGGTCTCAGCAGCGTCGGGACGCAGATCCTCCTCGAGGACCACGAGGGCGGCCACCGCGCGCTGTGCGGGCAGTTCATCGTCGGCCACGGCCTCGTCGGCGTGCACGAGGGCGACGACGCGCGAACCGTCCTTGGCGGCGGCACCCACCTTGGCCAGGAGATCGGCGTTGCCAGCCAGCGCCTCGTCGATGACGAACTCGGGGGCGCCGAGGATCCAGGATTCGTGCTCACTCCCCCACGCGCTCCACTTGCGGGCCGAAGAGAAAGGCACAGCCCACTCGATGCGCTCGGTCGCGCCCGCACGCACATCGTCGGAAAGGTGATCCCAAATGGCCTGGGCGGTCGCGTTGGTACGATCACTTGCTGCGCTCGCCAGGGCGCGGAGCACCACGGTCTCGTCGCCCGAGATAATCTCAACGCCGCGCACGCGAATGCCGCCGGTGGTGAGCGTACCCGTCTTATCGAGGCACAGGCAGTCCACACGCGCGAGCACCTCGACGGCGGGGAGTTCCTGGACGAGCACACCGCGGCGCGCCAGCGTCGCCGAGCCGATCGCAAAGTTCATGGACGTCAGGAGCACCAGGCCCTGCGGGATCATGCCAATCACCGAGGCGACCGATAGGACGAGGGCCTCGCGCCAGTCTCCCCCGTGACCTCCAGCGATGCGGTTCTGCGAGTAGAACGTCAGGATGACAATGGGGAGCAGCATGACGGAGACAACCTGCAGCACCCGGTTAATCGACATCTGAATCTCGGACACCGTGCGCGTGAAGGCACGGGCCTGCTCGGACAGACCCTGCGCGTAGACACGCTCGCCGACCGCGGTGGCGACCATGCGGCCAGCACCCGCGACGACGCTCGTGCCCGCCAGCAGCTGATCGCCCTGCTTCTTCTTCACGGGACGAGACTCGCCGGTCAGCAGCGACTCGTCGATTTCGAGGCCCGCCGAGGACAGGACCGTGCCGTCCACACTCACCTGATCGCCAAGCGTCAGATCGATGACGTCGTCGAGGACAACGTCGCGCGCTGGCACAACCGACAGCGTCCCGTCACGCAACACGGTCGCCTGCGGAGCATCGACGATCGCCAGGGAGTCGAGAGTGCGCTTAGCGCGCAGCTCGGACACGATGCCGATGACCGCGTTGATGATCATAACGCCACCGAAAATGCCATCACGCAGGTCACCAAACGTCAGCACGATGACTGACGCCGCGACGATGATCGCGTTAAACAGCGTCAACACGTTCTCACGAACAATCGAGGTCACCGAGCGAGACGTACGGTCCTTCACCCGGTTCACGGCGCCGCGCGCCACGCGCTCGGAAACCTCGGAGGCGCTCAGTCCATGCTCGTCGATACTCAAGCTCTCAACGCTCACCGGCGCCCTCCTCATCCATCGCGCTGCGGATAAGCGACGCGATAACAGTAACGGTCAGGGTCACGACAATGACACCGAGCGACACCGACACGGAAATCTCCGGTGCCCACTCGAAGCCGCGGCCACCGTTAATGAACGGCAGCGTGTTGGTGTGCAGGGCCTCGAGAATCAGCTTGACGCCGATGAAGCTCAGGATCACGCCAAGGCCGTAGCCCAGGTACACGAGCTTACCGAGGAGAGCGTCCACGAGGAAGAACAGCTGGCGCAGACCCATGAGCGCGAACACGTTGCACGCAAACACGAGGAAAGCCTGCGACGTGATGCCGAAGATTGCGGGGATCGAATCAAAGGCAAACATGAGATCCGCCGAGCCCAGAGCCAGCACGACGACGAACAGCGGGGTGAGGTACGTACGTCCGCCGTGACGGTACAGCATGCGGTCGCCGATGAAGCCGTCGGTAATCGGCAGGACGCGGCGCACGACGCGGATGAACGCGTTCTCCTCGTACTCCTCGTCATCTCCTCCACCTGTCACGGTCTCTTTGATCTGGGAAAACGCCGTCCACAGCAGCCACAGCCCGAAGATGAAAAACATCCACGAGAAACGTGCGACGAGTGCGGCGCCCAGAAGGATGAACACGAGGCGGAGCAAGAGCGCGATGACGATGCCGAAGAGAAGGGCCTTTTGCTGATTCTCGCGCGGGACCCGGAAAGCCTTCAGAATCAGGATGAACACGAAGAGGTTGTCGACCGAGAGCGACCACTCCATCGCCCAGCCCGCGTAGAACTCCTGGGCGTACAGCCACCCGTTCGTCAGCCAGATGCCGACGCCGAAAACGCCCGCGAGGCCGACGTAGAACAGCGTCCAGCGAGCGGCTTCTCCGGCCGTTGGCGGGTGCGGATTACGGGCGTGCCCGAGGAAGTCGAGCGCGACCAGACCGATCGCAACGAGGGCCAGAATGCCCCACGCCCACGGGTGAACAACCATGCGTACCTCTTAACTATCCGACCATTGAATTTTAGCGCTCTCCCATGGTCGGAGCCTGTCACGCGCGCCGTTTCCCGGAAACCGCGAGAGAGGCGATGACCGTGATCAGGATCGTCACGACGATAAAGCCCAGCGAAAACGCGATCGACGGCTCGGGGATCACCGAAACCTCGTGTCCGCCATTGATGAAGGGCAGCTCGTTCGTGTGCAGCGCATGGTTGATCAGCTTGAAGCCAATGAAGCCGAGAATCGCTGCGAGGCCGTAGTGCAGGAACACGATGCGATCGAGCAAGCCGTCGATGAGGAAGTACAGCTGGCGCAGGCCGAGCAGCGAGAACGCGTTGGCGGCAAACACCAGGTAGGCCTCGGAGGTCAGCGAGTAGATCGCGGGGATCGAGTCGACGGCGAACATGACGTCGGCGGTTCCAATCGCGATAACGCACAGCAGCATTGGCGTGATGTAGGTGCGACCGCCGTGACGGTAGAGCATGCGCGATCCGATAAAGCCATCGGTCACCGGCACGACCTTCGACACCCAGCGAACAATCGCCGGCGGGTTGTATTCCTCGTCATCGTCGTCGCTGGCCCCCTCGCGCACTTGGCTGATGGCCGTCCATAGCAGCCACGCGCCGAAGATGTAGAAGACCCACGAGAAGTTCTCAATGAGCGCGGCGCCCGCCAGGATGAAGATCAGACGCAGAACGAGGGCGATGATGATGCCGGCCAGCAGGACCTCCTGCTGGTTTTTCCGCGGCACGCGGAACGTGGAGAGGATGATGACAAACACGAAGAGGTTGTCGATACTCAGCGCTTTTTCGGTGATGTAGCCGCCGAGGTATTCCTGGCCGTATTGGGGTCCCCAGACGGCCCACACGATGGCGCCGAAAATGAGGGCGATCGCAATGTAGGCGACGGACCACCAGGTCGCTTCCTTAAGCGTGGGTTCGTGGGGTGTGCGGACGTGGCCGACGATGTCGACGACGATCATGGTCAGGATGATGCCAGCCAGGACTATCCAGGCAAGGGCGTGCACGTGCATACGTGGTGCCTCCGGTACGAGTCGGGTACCGGAGGTCTCCTCCCGCCAGGAACCCTGGCCGGTGACGCCGGAGGCCGCGCCGCGTGGGCGGGCCGTCGTGATGACGACGCCACTGTTGGTGGGAGTACTCCCCTCCGCTTACACCTCTATCCTAGTGGGAAGGAGCCGATCCCAGGCGATTGATGACAAGTGGCGTCTGTCGCCTTGACACTACCGGCCGCTCCCGATGGACGAGGCCGGGGCCCTCACCATCCTTCGGCGCCCCGGGCGACAGGCACGATCAGTGGGCGCGCTTCATGGCGCGCAGTTCCTTCTTCAGGTCTTCGATTTCGTCACGCAGACGAGCCGCGACCTCGAATTGGAGGTGCTGGGCGGCGGTCATCATCTGGGCGGACAGCTCCTCGATGAGTTCGGCGAGCTCGGCTTCAGCACGCTGACCCGATGTCATGGCGCGGGGGCCACCGGTGGCGTCGCTGCGCTCCCGCTTGCTCTTCTCCTTGCGGTACCCGCCCTCGAGGAGGGTCTGTGTGTCAACCTGCTCGCGGGCGAGCATGTCGGTGACGTCGGAGATCTTCTTGCGCAGGGGCTGCGGGTCGATACCGTGTTCCTTGTTGTAGGCGATCTGGATCTCGCGGCGACGCATCGTCTCGGAGATGGCCTCGTTCATCGAATCCGTCATGTTGTCCGCGTACATGTGGACCTCGCCGGACACGTTTCGAGCGGCACGGCCGATCGTCTGGATGAGCGAGCGGGTTGAGCGCAGGAAGCCTTCCTTGTCCGCGTCGAGGATCGACACGAGGGACACCTCGGGCAGGTCCAGGCCCTCGCGCAGCAGGTTAATGCCGACGAGCACGTCGAAGGTGCCCAGGCGCAACTCGCGCAGCAGCTCGACGCGCCGCAGGGTATCGACGTCGGAGTGCAGGTACTCGACCTTGACGCCGCGCTCAGCGAGATACGTCGTGAGCTCCTCGGCCATCTTCTTCGTGAGGGTGGTGACGAGGACACGCTCGTCGCGCTCGACGCGCAGGCGCACCTGCTCAAGGAGGTCGTCGATCTGTCCCTCGGTGGGCTTGACAACGACGAGCGGGTCGACGAGGCCCGTCGGGCGAATGATCTGCTCGACGACGCCGTCGGAGCGTTCGAGCTCGTAGGGGCCGGGGGTCGCCGACAGGTAGACGGTCTGTCCGATGCGCTGGGTGAACTCATCCCACTTGAGAGGCCGGTTGTCCATCGCCGAGGGCAGGCGGAAGCCGTAGTCGACGAGGGTTCGCTTACGCGACATGTCGCCCTCAAACATTGCGCCGATCTGTGGGACGGTCACGTGCGACTCATCGATGATGAGCAGGAAGTCGTCGGGGAAGTAGTCCAGGAGCGTGTGCGGCGGCGTGCCGGGTCCTCGGCCGTCGATGTGGCGCGAGTAGTTTTCGACGCCCGAGCACGAGCCGATTTCCTTGAGCATCTCCAGGTCGAAGGTCGTGCGCATGCGCAGGCGCTGCTCTTCGAGCAGTTTGTTCTGGCCGCGGAACCATGCGAGGCGATCATCGAGTTCGTCCTCGATGGAGGCGATCGCCTTCTTCATGCGCTCCTCGCCGGCCACGTAGTGCGACGCCGGGAACAGGTACGTATGGTCCACCTGGTCGATCACGTCGCCGGTGAGCGGATGCAAAACGGCAAGAGACTCAATCTCGTCGCCGAACATCTCAATGCGGATCGCGAGTTCCTCGTACACGGGGATGATTTTGATCGTGTCGCCGCGCACGCGGAACGTGCCACGCGTGAAGGCCATGTCGTTGCGCACGTACTGCATGGCGACGAAGCGGCGCAGCAGCGCATCACGGTCGATGATCATTCCCCGCTCGAGCTCGATCATGCGGGCCACGTATTCCTCGGGCGTACCGAGGCCGTAGATGCAGGACACGGAGGAGACGACGACCGTGTCGCGACGCGTGAGCAGCGAGTTCGTGGCGCTGTGGCGCAGTCGTTCGACCTCGTCGTTGATCGAGGAGTCCTTCTCGATGAAGGTGTCCGTCTGGGGGACGTAGGCCTCGGGCTGGTAGTAGTCGTAGTAGGAGACGAAGTACTCGACGGCGTTGCCCGGCAGCAGCTCGCGGAACTCGGCCGCGAGCTGGGCGGCGAGGGTCTTGTTCGGCTCGAGCACGAGGGCGGGGCGCTGCAGCTCTTCGATCAGCCAGGCCGTGGTCGCGCTCTTACCCGTGCCCGTCGCGCCCATGAGGACGACGTCCTGTTCACCGTCGCGGATGCGCGCAGCCAGCTCTTTGATGGCCTTGGGCTGGTCGCCCGACGGCGTGTACGGGGAGATGACCTCGAAAGGCTTGTTCTGGCGGGTCACGGCATTAGTGCTCACGCACCCTACGCTACCGTTCAGGCACGTGGGGTGCTCGCACAAAGCGCCGGGGTTCGCGACGAGCGTGGAGTGCCCCGGCCTCGTCAATCAATGAGGGGAACGTCCGGGGTCAGCCAACGCTCGTAGACGAGGCGTGCGACTTCCTCCAGTTCTTCGGCGCTGCCTTCGTTGTCGATCCAGATCGTCGCGATGGCTCGGCGCTGCTGCGACGAGGCCTGGGCGCGGATACGTGCACGCGCGTCCTCGGGCGCGACTCCCCTACCCTCCAGGCGCTTGACGCGCTCCTCGAGGGGCGCATCGACGATGACGACGGCGTCGAAACGATCCGCGTGATCGCCCTCGGCCAGAAGGGGAATGTCGTAGACAGCGAGTCTGCCCTCCGGGGCTCCGCGCAGGATCGACCACGCGCGCTCCTCAATCACGGGGTGGGTGATGGCGTTGAGCCGAGCGACGCGTTCGTCGGCTCCTGCACCCCCGAATACCCGGGAGGCGAGGAGCGCCCGGTCCAGGCTCCCGTCCTCCCTCAGCAGGTCATCCCCAAAGGCGCGTGCGACCTCGGTCAGCGTCGGCTCGCCCGGCTCGAGAATCTCCCGCGCGATCGCGTCCGCGTCCGCCGTCACCGCGCCCCGAGAGGCGAAGACGCGCGTCACCGAGGATTTACCGGAGCCGATGCCTCCGCTCACCGCAATGATGCGGCGCGGTCCCTGCGCGCGAGGCTGGCCAATAGGGCGGATAAGGGTGGCCACGCAAGCCCCGGACCTCAGAGTCATGTTCACACCCACAGGGTAGCCCGCTAATTGTTGCTTTTCGTGGTCGTCATGCAAGAATTGGGGCTGTTATAGAACCCACACCATCAAGTGAGTAGCAGTGACGCAGACAGTCAATGACGATTCCGCTGGGCGCTCGAGCAGCACCGCTGTCCTCATCGCGACCTCCCTGACGCTTTTCTCTATGTTTTTCGGCGCAGGCAACCTGATTTCCGCCGATCATGGGCGCGTCCGCGGGCACCAACTTTGGCCCTGCGATGGTCGGCTTCCTGATCGGCGGCGTCGCGCTGCCCGTCATCTCCATCATCACGATCGCTCTGTCGGGCACCGACATGCGCGACCTCGTGAGCCGGGCCGGCAAATCTTTCGGGATCGTCTTCTCCGTCATGGTCTACCTGTCGATCGGCGCCTTCTACGCCCTCCCGCGTACGGGCGCCGTGTCTTTCTCGACTGCCGTCGCGCCTCTGATCGGCACGCAGTCCCTGACCGCGTCGATCATCTTCAGCTTCATTTTCTTCGGCATCGCGTTCTATCTGTGCTGGAATCCCGGCACAATTATCGACAACCTCGGCAAGATCCTCACCCCGATCCTGCTGGGCCTTCTCGTTCTCCTGGTCTTCCTGTGCCTAGGATCGCTGCCGGCTTCGCATGACGCTCCGACCGGCGAGTACGCATCCACTCCCCTGGCCGCCGGCCTCCTCGAGGGCTACATGACGATGGACTCGATCGCGGCTCTGGCCTTCGGCATCATCGTCGTCACCTCGCTCGGACACACCGGGGGCGGCATCGGAGCCAAGGTCGTGCGCCGCACGTCGACGGCCGCCATCATCGCGGGGTTCCTGCTCGCCGTCGTCTACGTGGGCCTGG
This sequence comes from uncultured Actinomycetaceae bacterium, assembly GCA_916438945.1. Taxonomy (GTDB): domain Bacteria; phylum Actinomycetota; class Actinomycetes; order Actinomycetales; family Actinomycetaceae; genus Pauljensenia. Next base: position 77,281 of record CAKAGS010000001.1, read on the forward strand.
GCCTCATCGGTCACGTGATCCCGAATGGTCAAAGCTACAGCGACGGTGCAACCCTGCTGGCAAACGCCGCCCAGATGACGATGGGGTGGCCCGGACAGATCGTTTTCGGCCTCATCGTGCTGACGGCCTGCATGACGACGGCGGTCGGCTTGATTGCTGCGACGTCGGAGTTTTTCCACCGTCTGCTCCCTGCCATCTCCTACCGCGCGTGGATGATCGTCTTCACGATCATTTCCTTCGTGCTTGCTTCGGCGGGACTGAGTTCGGTGCTCGCCATCGCGGTACCGATCATCACCTTCCTCTACCCCATCGCGATCACCATCGTTTTCCTGACGATCGCAACCCACCCGCTACGCCTAGCTACCCCGGCACTGTGGACCTTCCGTCTGGGCTCGTGGATGACGGCGGCCTGGTCGGCGGCGACGACGCTAGCACATGTCGGCGTGTACACCGAGCACTTCAACTCTGTTCTCATGTGGAGCCCGCTCCAGGGCATTCAGCTCGGTTGGATCGTGCCGATGCTGATCGCGGCCACCATCGGCACCTGCATCGACGTGGCAGTTATGAAGCGTTCGCCTGCCTAAACACAGCACGTGTAGGGCCCCGGATGGTGACACACCATCCGGGGCCATTTCATATGCTCAGCGGCTCACCGCATCCACTCATGTGCAAGCCAATACGGGCTTTGGGTGGCCTGGCTGCGGTACCCATGGGCGGCGGCGGGGCCTGGCCGGGCAACACACAGGTTCCCCCGACCGATTGGAGGCCGCCGCGAGGCCTGCGGGGCCTGGCCGGGCAACACACAGGTTCCCCCGACCGATTGGAGGCCGCCGCGAGGCCTGCGGGGCCTGGCCGGGCAACACACAGGTTCCCCCGACCGATTGGAGGCCGTCGCGAGGCCTGCGGGGCCTGGCCGGGTCATTCCCAGCGCCGACCGATTGGAGGCCGCCGCGAGGCCTGCGGGGCCTGGCCGGGCTTCGAGCCGACGCGCCGAGCGCAGCTCGCGGCGCGGACGGCGAGCGGGCGGGCAGGCCGCGCGGCGGCCGGAGATCTGTCGGGGCAACAAACAACAAGCAGAAAGACCGCCGCCCACGGCGCAGCACGGCACCGCACCGGCCGGAGATCAGGCGGCGTACGAAGCAAAAAAGTGGTGGCCCCCAGGAAAACCTGGGGACCACCACTCATGCGTTCACATGCGTGAACTGACGAGTCGAAGCTCAGTCAGAACGACTGATTCAGTTGTTCGTCAGCTTCTCACGCAGGGCGGCAAGGGCCTCGTCGGAAGCAAGGGTGCCCTCGTTGTCGACCGGGGTCGAGTAGGAGGCCTGCTCCTCGATGGAGGGAGCCGCTTCGGCGTCCTCTTCGAGGGCCTTGCGGACCTGAGCCTTGTGGGCCTCCCAGCGAGCCTGAGCCTCGGCGTACTGGGCTTCCCAAGCCTCGCGCTGAGCGTCGAAGCCTTCCATCCACTCCTGGGTCTCCGGATCGAAGCCCTCGGGGTACTTGTAGTTGCCGTTCTCGTCGTACTCGGCAGCCATGCCGTAGAGCGAGGGATCGAACTCTTCGGAGGTCGGATCCACGCCCTCGTTGGCCTGCTTGAGGGACAGGGAGATGCGGCGACGCTCGAGGTCGATGTCGATGACCTTGACGAAGACCTCTTCGCCAACCTTGACGACCTGGTCCGGCAGCTCGACGTGACGCTGAGCCAGCTCGGAGATGTGGACGAGGCCCTCGATGCCGTCCTCGACGCGCACGAACGCGCCGAAGGGGACCAGCTGGTGACCTTGCCGGGCACGACCTGGCCGATGGCGTGGGTGCGGGCGAATGCCTGCCACGGATCTTCCTGGGTGGCCTTGAGCGACAGGGAGACGCGCTCGCGATCCATGTCGACGTCGAGAACCTCGACGGTGACTTCCTGGCCAACCTCGACGACCTCGGACGGGTGGTCGATGTGCTTCCAGGACAGCTCGGAGACGTGAACCAGGCCGTCGACACCACCGAGATCGACGAACGCGCCGAAGTTGACGATGGAGGAAACGACGCCGGAGCGCACCTGGCCCTTCTGGAGGGTGTGCAGGAAGTTCGTGCGGACCTCGGACTGGGTCTGCTCGAGCCATGCGCGGCGGGACAGGACCACGTTGTTGCGGTTCTTGTCGAGCTCGATGATCTTCGCTTCGATCTCGCGACCGATGTAGGGGGCGAGGTCGCGGACGCGACGCATCTCGACGAGGGAGGCGGGCAGGAAGCCACGCAGGCCGATGTCGAGGATCAGGCCGCCCTTGACGACCTCGATGACGGTACCGGTAACGACGCCGTCTTCTTCCTTGACCTTCTCGATCTGGCCCCAGGCGCGCTCGTACTGCGCACGCTTCTTCGACAGGAGGAGGCGGCCTTCCTTGTCTTCCTTCTGGAGGACGAGCGCCTCGATCTGGTCGCCCACGGCGACAACGTCGTCGGGGTTGACGTCGTGCTTGATGGACAGCTCGCGAGAGAGAGGATGACGCCCTCGGTCTTGTAGCCGATGTCAAGGAGGACCTCGTCGTGGTCGACCTTGACGACAGTGCCCTCGACGATGTCGCCATCGTTGAAGTACTTGATGGTCTCGTCGATGGCTGCGATCAGGTCTGCTTCCGAACCAATGTCGTTGATAGCGACCTGCGGCGTGTTGGTGGTCATGTAGTAGTTTCTCCGAAACGGACTGGATAGTAGATGGACAGTTCCGGCGCCCCGAGACGAATGCGGATGCACTCGTCCCCAGACACCGTGAACCAGTTTAGCAGCCTTTGATCGGCAAATGTGACGAATTTGGCGACACTTTCCGTGGCGTGCGTCGCGTCGTCACGCCGATCAGTGAGCCGCGAGCTGCCAGGACCGTCCGATTCCGACGGCGACATCGAGCGGAACGGAGAGCTCCACGGGGGTTGCCATCTTGTCTCGGACAATCGCTTCGAGCGCCGTAGCCTCTCCCGGGGCGACCTCGAGGAGCAGTTCGTCGTGGATCTGCACGAGGAGGCGCGAGGTCAGGCCGGCCTCGGACAGGGCGTCGACGACGTTCATCATGGCGATCTTGACGATGTCCGCGGCGCTGCCCTGGATGGGCGCGTTGAGGGCGGCCCGCTCGGCCATCTCGCGGCGCTGACGGTTCGAGGAACGCAGGTCGGGCAGGTAGCGGCGGCGCCCGAACATCGTCTGGGTGTAGCCGTCGGCACGCGCCTGGGCGACGAGGCCCTCGAGGTAGTCGCGTACTTTCCCGAAACGTTCGAAGTAGCGGTCGCGCAGGGCGGCGGCCTCGGGCACGGGAATGCCAAGCTGGGCGGCGAGGCCGTAGGAGGACAGGCCGTAGGCAAGGCCGTAGGAGGTCGCCTTGATGCGCGAGCGTTCCTCGGCGCTCACCTCGGCAACCGGTGTCCCAAAGACCATGGACGCCATGGTGCGGTGCAGGTCCTCGCCGGAGTTGAAGGCCTCGATGAGCGCCTCGTCGCCGGACAGATGCGCCATGAGGCGCATCTCGATCTGCGAGTAGTCGGCGCTCATGAGCGACTCGAAGCCCTCACCCGCGACGAACGCGCCGCGGATGCGCATGCCGTCGGCGCTGCGCGCGGGAATGTTCTGCAGGTTCGGATCCGAGGACGCCAGGCGCCCCGTGGCCGCGGCGACCTGGGAGAAGGTCGTGTGGATGCGACCGTCGGAGGCAACGGTGGCGGACAGCGAGTCGACCATCTGCTTGAGCTTGATGCGGTCGCGGTGGGTCAGCAGGAAGCCGAGGAACTCGTGCCCCGCTCCCCCTTCGTCCGCAGTTTTCGCGTGCAGGTCCGCCAGGGCCTCGGCGTTCGTCGTGTACCCGGTCTTCGTCTTCTTCGTCTTGGGCAGGCCGAAGTGATCGAAGAGCAGCTCCTGGAGCTGCTTGGGGCTCGACAGGTTGACCTCGCGGCCCGCCGCGGCCCATGCTCCCTCGCGCGCGGCATCGACGGCCTTGCCGAGTTCGCCGGAGAGTCCATCGAGCACGCCCGTGTCAGCGGCAATGCCGATGTCTTCCATCTGCCCCAGCAGGACCGACAGGGGCATCTCCATGTCGGTCAGCAGGGAGGCTTCGGAGCTTTCCTCCAGGCGCGCGCGCAGAGTCGCGGCCAGCGGGTGCAGGTGGGCGGCCAGCTTACCCACGCGCACCTGCGCAGCGCTCGGGCCCGCACCCATATCACCGACTGCGAAGAGGGCATCCGGATCGCCCTCCTCTTCCTCGATCACGACGCCAAGCACACGCGACAGCACATCCTCCAGCTTGTGCGAGCGCTGATCGGGGTGAGCGAGGTAGGCAGCCAGCATAGTGTCGAATTCGACGTCACCAAGAGTCCAGCCGCGCGACGCAAGCGCATGGCGCGCGCCCTTCGCGTCCTGCACGATGAGGGACGAGGCCGTGGCGAGCACCTCCCCGAGCGCTTCCTCCTGCTTGGGGCTCAGTTCGACGGGGTCGATAACGAGCGCCTCACTGTCGGAGGCGAGGACAAGGCGAGTGACGTCGCCTCGCGTCGGCCGCATATCCCCCTCGATCAGCACGGCGAGAGGTGAGTGGGCGCGAGCCCACTGCGCGATGTCGCAGTCGCCGTCGGCGAGTGACACCGAGATCTCGACATCGGCCACAGACTCGGGGGCCTCGTCGACATGCCCCTCCCCCATGCCGATCCCAGAGACTTCACGGACTTTCTGGCGCAGGCGACCAAACTCGAGGGAGTCGAAGAGACGGTCGATGGCGGCAATATCCGTCGGACGGCGCGCCAGGTCGGACGGCGACACCTCGAGGTCCATGTCGGTAAGCAAGCGATTGAGGCGGCGGTTGCGCACGACGTCGTCGATGTGCTCGCGCAGCGCTGCGCCACGCTTTCCGCCGATTTCATTGGCCCGTGCCAGGAGATTATCCAGGCCGTCGTACTTGTTAATCCACTGCGCAGCGGTCTTGGGGCCGACACCCGGAACGCCGGGCAGGTTGTCCGAGGTCTCACCCACGATGGCGGCAATCTCAGGATAGCGCTGCGGCGGCACCCCGTACTTCTCCTCAACCGCCTGCGGAGTCATGCGGCGCAGATCACCGGGGCCAGTACCGGGGTACAGCACCGTCACATTATCAGTCACCGTCTGGAAGGAGTCGCGGTCGCCGGACACGACGAGGACTCTCGCTCCGTCATTGGCGGCACGGTGGGCCAGCGTCGCCAGAATATCGTCCGCCTCAAAGCCCTCGCGGGACAGAGAAACGATGCCCATCGCATCAAGCACCTCGCGGATCAGCTCCACCTGCCCCTTGAACTCCTCGGGCGTGGCGTCACGCGTCCCCTTGTACTCCGGGTACTCCTCGGTACGGAATGAGTGCCTGGACACATCGAACGCGACGGCGACATGGGTCGGCTTCTCTGTCTCCAGCAAGCGCGTCAGCATTGAGACGAAGCCGTAAACGGCGTTCGTGTGCTGGCCCGTAGCCGTGACGAAGTTATCCGGCGGAAGCGCGTAGAATGCGCGAAACGCCATCGAATGGCCATCAATAATCAGCACAGTGTCACTCACACATGCCACCCTAGATGCCATGACACACGATCACCAGACGAAACACACGCATTCTTCCTCACCCGATCCGCTCGCACGCGGCGGGTGGGTCGGCGCCCACTGGCCCGGCACTCTGATGGAAGCCACCGGGATGGAAGTACTGGAGCATAGCGCGACGCGCACCGTCATCTCTATGCCCATCGACGGGAATCGTCAGAGCGCCGGGATCCTCCACGGTGGCGCATCCGCTGCGCTCGCGGAGACCGCGGCGTCGTTTGCCGCCCAGATCCACGCGCGTGAAGCTAACCCGGGCAAGCAGGCCTACGCCGTCGGGACGGAACTGAACGCTTCTCACATCAGCGCCGGACGCGAGGGAATCATCACGGCGACCGCTACCGCCGTTCACCTGGGCCGCAGCTCGACCGTTCACACCGTGGAGATTCGCGACGAGGCAGACCGCCTGATTTCGATCGCACGCGTGGCAAACCGCATCCTGGTGCGTTCAAGCCACGACTGAAGTGCCAGAGCACAGCAATGGGGAGGGTCGATTGACCCTCCCCATTCGCACGTCTATGACTCAGTCATCAACCTGGTTGATCACCGCGTCGGCAACCTCGCGCATCGACAGACGACGATCCATCGACGTCTTCTGAATCCAGCGGAAGGCCTCAGGCTCGCTCATGCCCATGTTCTTCATGAGCAGGCCCTTTGCGCGATCCACGCGCTTGCGGGTCTCGAAGCGATCCGACAGGTCGGCAATCTGGTCCTCGAGCGACTCGATCTCTGCGTGACGCGACAGCGCAATCTCAACAGCCGGGATCAGGTCAGCGGGGCTGAAGGGCTTCACGACGTAGGCCATCGCGCCAGCGTCACGAGCACGCTCAACGAGCTCAGTCTGCGAGAACGCCGTCAGCATGACGACGGCGCAGGACAGTTCCTGCAGGATCTTCTCCGCTGCGGTGATGCCATCCATCTTCGGCATCTTGACATCCATCACGCACAGATCGGGTTCAAGCTCGAGTGCCAGCTCGACAGCTTCCTCACCGTCGGCAGCCTCGCCAACGACCTCGAACCCCGCCTGGGTCAGCGTCTCAACGATATCGAGACGAATCAACCCCTCGTCTTCTGCGACGAGGACGCGACGCGGCTCAGCCTGCTCTTCACTCATTGTCATATTCCTCAGTTTGATCGGTTTGCTCAGCTGCTCTATTGTGGAACTCGCACACGCGAAGCCCCGATAGCCCAACTGGCAGAGGCGGTCGGCTCAAACCCGGCTTGTTGTGGGTTCGAATCCCACTCGGGGTACCGCCAGTGGAGTACGTGCTCCTAATGGTACCGGCATTTCAGCGCGTATGCGACGCGCGCACCGCAATTGATACCGCGAATATGCGGATGAACAAGGGGCCGACAAGCATTGCTTGTCGGCCCCTTTGTCACGGCTCAGGCCACGACGCTCAGTTCGAGACCGAGGTACTCGGCAGCCGCGCCCCGGCGGGCCGGCTCGTCAAGGTCGGCGATTGCCTGCTTGACCCTCGAGTCGTGGAAGTCAGCGAACCACGGCTCAACGGCGCGCGAGAGCTGGCCGACCTCCAGGTTGTTGGCCACGCGGCCAAACAGAGTGTCGTGGACCGACACGGTCCGGATGTTCGTATTCATTTCTCTTTCTCCTCTTTCATTCGGGCGCGCCAGAAAACGTGCTTTGTTCGCACAGGCATTTCTGATCACGCCGGGCAGCGATTTGCTGCTGTGCCGCGCCGTCGTTGGTGCGGCGTCCACGTGTCTCAACGTGTATCCGAGTACTTTATTCCACGGATTGCATTTTGTCCACGTGAAGAAACAAAAAGAGCGGGGGCGCCGGCTTGCCGCCGACGCCCCCGCTACTCACGCATCTCACGCGTGGCGGGTTCCGCCAATCGTATAGTCGGCCTCATCTCCGACTTCGTGAATACGCAGCATGTTCGAGGAACCGGCGATGCCCGGGGGCATGCCCGCAACGATGACAAGCTGGTCGCCAATGTCGGCCAGGTGCGCAGACTGAACGACCTGATCGAGCTGCCACACCATGTCATCAGTGTGCTGAACCTCGGGGACTCGGTACGTCTGGATGCCCCACGACAGGGCGAGGCGGCGACGCGTCGACTCGAGCGGCGTGAAGGCCAGCATCGGGATCGGGCGGCGCATGCGCGACAGCAGGCGAGCGGACGTACCCGACTGGCTGAAGGTCACCAGGTAGCGAGCGTCCATGTGCTCGGCGATACGCGCCGCAGCATCGCAGATAACGCCCGCACGATCGGCGTAGAAGCCGGGGATCGACGCGATACGCTCGCCGCCGTTCTCTTCCGTCGACTCGATGATCGCGGCCATCGTACGAACCGTTTCGATCGGGAAGGCACCCACCGAGGTCTCGCCCGACAGCATGACCGCGTCAGCGCCGTCGAGGATCGCGTTGGCGCAGTCGGAGGCCTCGGCGCGCGTCGGACGCGGGTTCTTGATCATGGAGTCCATGACCTGCGTCGCGACGATGACGGGCTTTGCGGCAATACGAGCGAGCTCGATCGCGCGCTTCTGGACCAGCGGGACCGCCTCGAGGGGCATCTCGACACCGAGGTCACCGCGGGCGACCATGATGCCGTCGAAGGCCTCGATAATGTCTTCCAGGGCCTCGACAGCCTGCGGCTTCTCGATCTTGGCGATAACCGGGATGCGCTTGCCCATCTCGTCCATGATCTCGTGAACGTCCTTGATGTCCTCGGCGGAACGCACGAAGGACAGGGCGATGAAGTCGGCATCCTGCTCGATGGCCCAGCGCAGGTCCTCCTTGTCCTTCTCAGACAGGGCGGGAACGGAGACGGCGACACCGGGCAGGTTGAGGCCCTTATGGTCCGACACTATGCCGGGAACCTCAACACGGGTGACGACGTCAGTATCAGTCACCTCAACAACGCGGACCGCGACGTTACCGTCGTCGATCAGCAGGCGGTCACCGGGGGCGCAGTCGCCGGGCAGCCCCTTGAAGGTGGTGCCGACGAGTTCCTTGGTGCCGGGAACGTCGCGGGTCGTGATGGTGAAGGTGTCACCGATCTTGAGTTCCTGGGGTCCGTCCTGGAAGGTTTCCAGGCGGATCTTAGGGCCCTGGAGGTCGACGAGAACCGCGATCGCGCGGCCGGACGTCGCAGACGCCTTTCGCACGCGCGCAATGACGGCCTCGTGTTCCTCAGCCTTTCCATGCGACCGGTTGATACGCGCGACATCCATGCCGGCGTCCACCAGTGCCTGGAGCTGCTCAGGGGGATTCAGTGGCAGGTCCAATAGTGCAGACAATCTTAGCTCGACGCATAGGTATGAGTTTACCGTCCAATCACAGTTGAAACGAGGAGGATCAGCAGCGAGGCAACGTGATCATTCCCATGAATCGACCTGTTGTGGGACCTCAGGCACACAAAACCCAGACAGACGCCACACGACGGTTACTTGGTGACGCCATCCTTGGATGCATCTGCTGTGCTCGCAGTACTCTCTCCGTGCTCCTCGATGGATGCACCGGCCTCTCCCCCGTCGTTGCCCGACGAGGCTTCGTCTTCCTTGTCGACATCCTGTTCTTCCAGGTCCTCGGCTACTACGCGCGTCGATCGACCGAGTCGGCCGGCGACGGCGAACACGAGTAGTCCGAGTGCGAACACGAGCAGGGACGTCCACACATTCAAACGTAGTCCCAACACCCGGTGTGCATCGTCGATGCGCAGCATCTCGATCCAGCACCGGCCGGCCGTGTAGGCCATCAGGTATAGCCCGAACACCTGGCCACCGGCGAAGCGGTGACGCCGGTCAAACCACACGATGAGCGCGGCGGCGGCAAGGTTCCACAGGCACTCGTAGAGGAATGTCGGATGGAACAGCGTGCCTGCAGGGTATCCGGCGGGCATGTGCGCCGCGTCGATCTGGAGGCCCCACGGCAGAGTCGTCGGAGCACCAAAAAGTTCCTGATTGAACCAGTTGCCCCAACGGCCGATAGCCTGCGCCACCAGCAGCGCGGGAGCCAGGGAATCGGCGATCGGACCAAAGCGCACACCGGCACGCTTCACAGCGATGAAAGCACCGAGTGCGCCGAAAGCGACTCCACCCCAGATGCCGAGCCCACCTCGCCAAATCTGGAACGCGAGCATCGGATCGCCGCCCGGGCCGAAGTAGGCTTCCGGAGAGGTGATGACGTGATAGATGCGCGCGCCGACGACGCCAAGAGGGATCGCCCACAGCGCCACGTCGTAGAGCGTGTCCGGGTTTCCACCGCGGTCGCGGTACCGGCGGGCGGTCCACCAGACGCCGATGATCATGCCCGCAGCGATGATGATGCCGTAGGCCCGCAGCGGGATCGGCCCGAGGTACCAGACGCCCTGCGAGGGGGACGGGATACCGGCCGCTATGAGGGCGCTCACGCGCGGGCCCCGCTGACGCCGGACTTGAGCTCGTTCGCGAGGTCACCCAGAGCCTTGAGGCCGCGGTCGATGTTCTCATCGAAGAGCGTTTTGACAAGCGCAGATCCGACGATCACGCCGTCCGCATATGCGCCAATCTCGCGGGCCTGAGCGCCGTTGGACACGCCGAGGCCGACACACACGCGCTCGGCACCGGCTGCACGGGTACGCGCCACAACATCGGCGACGTGAGCGCCAACAGCAGCGCGCGCACCAGTCACACCCATCGACGAGGCCGCGTACACCCAGCCGCGCGAGTGCTCGGCGATCAGCTTGAGGCGATGCTCGGGTGACGAGGGGGCACTCAGGTAAATGCGTTCCAGATCGTGCTTGTCCGAGGCCGCCTCCCACTGCGCGCCCTCCTCGGGCGGCAGGTCGGGGGTAATGAGGCCCGAACCGCCCACGGCGGCGAAGTCCTTGGCGAAACGCTCGACACCCCACCACTCAACCGGGTTCCAGTAGGTCATCGAGCAGGTCGAAATGCCGTACGAGGTGAGCTCGTCCACCGCGTGAAAAAGATCCTCAAGGTGGGTGCCGCGCTCGAGGGCCGCGACGGTCGCGCGCTGAATGGTCGGACCGTCCATGCCGGGATCCGAGTAGGGGAAGCCGAGTTCGATGACGTCAACGCCGCAGTCCGCCAGGACCTTTCCCGCACGAATCGAATCCTCGACCGACGGAAAGCCCACGGGCAGGTAGGTGATGAGCGCAGCGTCGCCGCGCTGGAGCGCGGCGTCAATAGCGAGCGCAGAATGGGGTGCACGCGTCATGTCACTTCTCCTCGTTCTCATCCAGGACGGCAACGCCCGACGGTCCGGCGCTAGGGTCGATGACCTGCAGCTTCGCGTGGCCGTAGCCGAACCACCGCGATGCCGTGTCCACGTCCTTGTCACCACGACCCGACACGGTCACAATCACGATGGGCTCCTCACCGGGCGCGAAGGGGCCCTCGGCCTCCGCCTTGGCGCGCGCCCATGCGCGCACACCGGCGAGGGCGTGCGAGGACTCGATGGCGGGGATGATGCCCTCCGTGCGCGACAGGTGCAGGAAAGCATCCATGGCCTCGGCGTCGGAAATAGGCATGTACGAGGCCCGGCCGGAGCGTGCCAGCCACGCGTGCTGTGGGCCGACACCCGGGTAATCCAGACCAGCGGAAATGGAGTGGGAGGCCTTCGTCTGGCCATCGCGCTCCTGTAGCACGAACGTGCGAGCGCCGTGGAGCACGCCCACCTCGTCAGCCGTAATCGACGCGGCGTGGCGGCCGGTCTCGAAGCCGTCACCGGCCGCCTCGCAGCCGAGCAGCTCGACGCTCGGATCGTCGATGAACGCGGTGAACGAGCCAATGGCGTTGGAGCCGCCGCCCACGCAGGCCACGACGACGTCGGGCAGGCGCCCCTCTGCGGCCAGCAGCTGCGCGCGCGCCTCGTCGCCGATGACGCGCTGGAGATCACGCACGAGCTCCGGGAACGGGTGCGGCCCAGCGGCCGTGCCGAAAATGTAGTTCGTCGTCTCGACGTTGGTCACCCAGTCACGGAAGGCCTCGTTGATCGCATCCTTGAGCGTCGCCGAACCCGCGGTCACAGCGATCACCTCGGCGCCGAGCATCTGCATGCGCGCAACATTGAGGGCCTGACGCTCAGTGTCCTCGCGCCCCATGTAGATCGTGCAGTCGAGGCCGAGGAGGGCAGCGGCGGTCGCGGTAGCGACACCGTGCTGGCCCGCTCCGGTCTCAGCGATGACACGCGTCTTGCCCAGCTCCTTGGTGAGCAGCGCCTGGCCGAGCACGTTGTTGATCTTGTGCGAACCCGTATGATTCAGGTCCTCGCGCTTAAGAAACACGCGCACTCCGCCGAGGTCCGCAGCGAAGCGAGGCGCTTCAGTCAGCAGAGACGGACGCCCCGCGTAGTTCAGGAAAAGATCTCGCAAACGGTGCTGGAACGACTTATCGCGCCACAGGCGCTTCCACGCTTCCTCAACCTCTTCGAGGGGGCCCATGAGGGACTCGGCGACGAAGCGTCCACCAAAATCACCGAAGTACGGTCCTTGAGCGAAGTTCTCAGCGTCCATCACTGTCCTTCCTGACGCGCCGCTGCGACGCGAGCCTTGCGATCCGTGCGCAGCGCGGGATGCTGGCCCGCGCTCACCATGTCCTGAATGCTCGCACGGGGATCACCCGAGGTGACGAGCGCTTCGCCGACGAGCACAGCATCCGCTCCCCACTTGGCGTATTCAAAAACATCATGTGCATTCGCGACGCCGGATTCGGCGACCGCAACAACGTCCTGGGGGATCACGTCGATGACCTGCTCGACGGTCGAGCGATCGACTTCCAGCGTCTTGAGGTTGCGCGCATTCACGCCAATGATCGAGGCACCGGCCTCCATCGCGCGCAGTGCCTCAAGGCGGGAGTGGGTCTCCACCAGCGCTTCCATGCCGAGCGAACGGGTCCGCTCCAGCAGGACACAAGCACGTTCTGCTCCAGCGCCGCAACAATCAGCAGCACGAGGTCAGCGCCGTGAGCACGCGCCTCGTGAATCTGATACGGCGTCACGATAAAATCCTTGCGCAGAATCGGGATATCGACCGCAGCGCGCACCGCGTCAAGGTCCGCAAGCGAACCATTGAAACGACGCTGCTCCGTGAGCACCGAAATGACGGATGCTCCCCCGGCCTCGTACGTCGACGCAAGGGCTGCGGGATCCGGAATGGCTGCGAGCGCACCCTTGGACGGCGAGGAACGCTTCACCTCGGAAATGATCTTGACGGCACCATCGCGGCCCCGCAGGGCGCCGAGCGCATCCTTCGCCTCCGGGACCTGGGTCTCCATCTCCTTGATGCGAGCCAGAGGGACGCGGTCTTCACGCTCTTTCAGGTCCTGCCGGACCCCGGCAATAATGTCATCGAGAACGCTCACGACGCTCCCCTTTCAGGCAGAAACGATCAATCCTCACCAAGGCTAGCGAAAAATAGCCCACAGCGGGCAAGCCATCCCGCACTACGGGTCAGGACAAGGGGACGAGAGTCGAGGCCCGAACGACGGACTCGACCGCTGCGGCGGCCTTATTGCGTGACTCCTCGTACTCGAGGGCGGGAACCGAATCGGCAACGAGTCCCGCACCCGCTTGCACCGAGGCAACGCCGTCCTTCAGGGAGGCCGTGCGAATAGCGATCGCCAGATCCGCGTCGCCGGACAGGTCGAAGTAGCCGACCACACCGCCATACACTCCGCGCGCCGCGGGCTCGAAGTCGTCGATGAGCTGGATGGCACGAGGCTTGGGCGCGCCCGAGAGGGTGCCCGCCGGGAAGGTCGCAACCAGCGCATCGAGGGCATCAGCGTCAGGGCGCAGGACACCCGTCACCGTGGAGGAAATATGCTGAATGTGCGAAAAGCGCTTAAGTTCCATGAGCGTCGAAACCTCGACCGAAGCCGGATCGCACACCTTCGACAGGTCGTTGCGGGCCAGATCAACGAGCATGACGTGCTCGGACAGTTCCTTCGGATCCTCGAGCAGTTCGGCCGCCAGTCGGTGGTCTTCGGCCGAATCGGCACCGCGCGGGCGCGAGCCCGCAATCGGGTAGGTCCACACGCGGCGTCGTTCGGTCTTCACCAGTGTCTCCGGGGAAGAACCAACGACCTCGAAGTGGCCGCCCAACTCATCCGGCAGGTCGAGGAAGTACATGTACGGCGAGGGGTTGACCGTGCGCAGCACGCGGTAGACGTCGATACCACTGGCTGACGTAGCGACGTCAAGGCGCTGCGACAGCACAATCTGAAACGCGTCACCGTCTTCGATTGCGCGCTTGGCCGCGTTGACGGAAGACTCGAAATCTGCGCGCGCCGTGCGCTCGCGCACCTGGGGCGGCGTGGCACCGCTGCTGCCCAGAACCGCGGGGGCGATGGGGGTTGCCAGCTGCGCGGTCATCGCATCGAGGCGCTCAATCGCGCGGTCGTACGCCCCGTCCACTCCGTCGGCCGAGCCGTTCAAGTTCCAGGCGATCGCCATCAGATACACCGAACCAGTCGCATGGTCGAGCGCGGCGACCTCAGTCGCGAGCACGAGCGTTGCATCCGGAATGTCGGATTCCTTCGGTGCGGTCGCTGCGAGCGTCGGCTCCCACTCGGGGATAATTCCCCAGCCCAGGGATCCGACGAGTGCGCCCGTCAGAGGGGGCATTCCTTCAATCGCAGGCGCGGCAAGCTCCTCCAGGGCAGAGTGCACAACCTCAAGGAAGCTCCCCTCCTTCAGGGCACCCTCGGGGTGCGAACCGATCCACTGGGCGTGGCCATCGCGTGCGACGATAGCGCCAGCGCTCGATGCGCCCACAAACGACCAGCGTCCCCACGAATCACCATGTTCTGCGGACTCCAGGATGAAGCTGCCATAGTTGCCGTGCGCGAGCTGTCGATACACGCCTACCGCGCTCAGCTCGTCAGCGAGCACACGCCGGACAACCGGGATCACTCGGCGGTCCTGTGCAAGATCGACAAAAACATCGCGGGGAGGCCAGGTCTGGCCCCAATCGAGGCTCACAGGCTCGCACTGGAATGAAGACGTCTCGTTACTCACCGTGCCATTGTCCCATTCCCGACCGGCCTCGGCCCGTCGGGTCCACGATGAGGCCACGCAAGTACCCTACAGCCAGTCCGGAACGACACCCCAGGCAATCGCTGCGAAGAGGGCCGAACCGATCATCCAGGGACCCATCGGCACGCGCGACTTGGTGCCAGCCGAACCGATCACGACCTTCCACAGAGCGGCGAGCCCCGCCAGCACGAAAGACAGCAGGAGAGAGAAAACCGCCGCGTGCAAGCCGACGGAACCGGCCATGGCGCCCAAGACGGGTGCGAGTTTCACGTCTCCCCCACCCATGCCGCCGGGCAGACGGTTCAGCAGAGCGATGGGAATCGTCCAGATCAGAGCGCCGACAAGACACCCGATGAGGCGCTGCTGCCACGCTGGAGAAATCACCACTCCTACGGCCACACCAGCAGCGACGCCGATAGCCATCGCCGCAGTGTATGCATTCGGGAGACGGTGCGTGTGGGCGTCGACGTATGCGCTCAGCGCTCCGATCATCGCAACGGCCATGACGGAAGGCATGCCGGGGCGCATCTGCGCCGCGACGAAAAAGACTGCTCCCACGATAGCGGCGCTCCAGACGATCGCATTGCGCGTCAATGGCGTGCGTGTTGCTTCGATGAAGTACCTGCGCTGGATTTTCCAGCCTGATCTCCACAACCATGCCAGGACAATAACCCACGTGAGGAAGCCCGACACGAGGGAAAGATCCGCGCTGATTCGCGGAGGAAGCCAGCCGACGATCACGGCGCCGATCCTTCCCTTGAGCGGCGTTCCAGTTCTTCCTCGAGGGCCTCGCGCATGACATCGGTATCGGGGCTGTGCCCGGTCATGAGTTGAACCTGTGCGGCGGCCTGGAAGACGAGCATGTCCGTGCCCTCGGCGACGACACCCCCGGCGCTCTCAAAGGCGCTGCGCAATGCGGTGTCTCGCGGAGAGTACACGACGTCCAACAGGATCTGTCCTTCCCGAACGTGCAGGCGCTCGGCAAGCGGATCGGCAGCAGAGGCAGGGAGCGTGGAGATGACGAGGTCCGCGCTGGCGGCCGCACGATCCACCGCGGCGGTGTCCGACCACAGAACCTGTTCGATGGTGACTCCAAGCCGCGAGGCCGCGGCAACAACGGAGCCCGGGCCGCCAAAGCGGCGCGCGGCGACGGTCGACGACGTAATCCCCAGCTCGCCCAACGCCGCAAGCGCGGACGAGGCGGTCGCGCGAGCACCGAGAACGAGAGCGCTCGACGGCGCGGGGCACCCCGCCATCGCACAGGCGCGCCTCACGGCGGACGCGATGCCTGTGACATCGGTGTTGAAACCGGCAAGGACCCCCGAAGACGGAACGACCGTATTGACGGCGCCCACCGCACTTGCCAGCGGATCGATCGCGTCGAGCAGCGGCATGACGGCCTGCTTGCAGGGCATCGTCACGGACAGGCCCACGCAGTCGCCACCGAGACCGGCAACGAAACCGGGCAGTGAGTCTGCGTTGTGCTCGAGACGGCGATAGTCCCAGCCATCGATGCCGAGCTGGGCCCATGCCGCGCGATGAATCACCGGCGACAGGGAGTGTTCAATCGGCGACCCGATGACCGCGGCCCAGGTCATGATGACGTACAAACCTTCGGGTTCGCAGTGCAGTACGCCTTGAACTTTTCACGGTTCTTCTCCTGTTCCTCCAGCGTCGAAGCGAACAGAGTCTCACCCGTGTCCAGGTTGACCGTCACGAAGTACAGCCACGTGCCCTCGGCCGGGTTCAGCACGGCCTTAATGGCCTTCTCACTCGGCTGACCGATCGGAGTGGGCGGCAGACCGGGATGCAGTCGCGTGTTGTACGGATTGTCGTTGTCGAGGTCTGCCTGATCGGGAACGCCGCTGGTCTTACCAACGCCGTAGAGCACCGTCGAATCCATGCCGAGCATGCCCTTCGTCTCGCCGTTCGTGTCCGCGAGGCGATTCTCGATGACGCGGGCGACCATCGGCATGTACTTGTCGATGTTCATTTCACCGTCGACGATGGAAGCCTTGATAAGGACAGTCTCCCGGTCGGCAGGAGCGACCCCAAGACGATCAAGCTCATCGATGGTGCCCTTCACCATGCGCGCGATCACGGTTGTCGGTGTGTCAGTCTCACCAACCTCGTAGGAACCGGGCAGCAGCCAGCCTTCCGCATTTCCGCCAGCCTCTGAGGGAAGTCCAATTGCCTCTGTATCAGCAAACGCTGCATCAACATCTTCCTCGGAAACACCCATGATGTCGACAATGCGCTGCTTGACTTCGGACAACTTCTGACCGGACCCAACCGTCACCGTCGAGTCAACTCGGTTCGTCTCATCCAGCAGAGCGGCGAGTGCACCGGAGGCGCTCATCTGCAGCTTCAATCGGTACGTGCCGGGACGAATCGAGAGCGACGCACGGTTCGTTTCGAACTGGCGAACGAAAGCACCCACGGACTTGACGACCCCCGCATCCACGAGAGTCTGACCAATCGCACGGCCTGACGAATCTTCCTCGATCGTCACCTCGACGGAGCCAGACCCAGGACCAGGGAAATCATCCGACGCGGTCGTCGAGGAGTTGAAGAGCTGATCGTAGGCGACGTAGCTGGCACCCCCAAGCAATCCGAGAACCAGAACGATGATGAAGAATGAACGCACGCGACGGCGGCGCTTACGCTGACGCGCGGCTCGACGCTCGCTCGCAAGCCTGCGCGAACGCATGCCGGTCGTTTCAGACGGCGTCTCGACGGCCTGCGCTCCACCGCGAGCACGGGCAGCAGACGCGGATGCACGCGGGGTCGCACCGGTATCGGTCACCTCGTCGAAAGAGGGCAGCGACGCCGAGCGCTGGCGAACGCTGGAGCCGCGCGCAGGCGCAGCAGCGTCATCGAACGAGGCCGAAGCCGCCGCAGGCGTGCCCTGCACAGGAGTGGGCACAGATTCTGACGAGGCCTCGACGCTGGCATTCTCTTGTGGAGCGTCGGAGTAGACCTTAGGCTCGCCGGAGTGTATCTCGCGACGCGAACGGAAGGGGTAAGGGGGAGGCGTACTCATGCGTGCGCTCCTTCGCTTGGTTCGAGGATAATCTCCTCACCGGGAGCCCGACCGCCCATGCGCTCGAGCTCGAGTGCCTGTTCCAAAATGATCTGCGCTGCTACCTGGTCAATAACGCTGCGATGCTCGATCTCCGGAATACCGGAAGCACGCAGCCGCGCGTGTGCCTGGTTGGATGTCATGCGCTCATCAACCATCGCCACGCGAACATCGGGAACAAGCTTCTTGATGCGGCGCGCGTACTTGCGCGCACCCTTCGCAGAGATCCCCTCTCCCCCACGCAAATGCCGAGGAAGTCCAACGATCACTTCGATCGCGTCGTGGCTACGCACGATGTCGGCCAAGCGATCAAGATCGGACAGATCGGGAGCCCTATGGAGGGTTTCAACAGGCATCGTGAGAATGCCGTCGGGGTCGCACCGGCTCACGCCGACACGCACGGTGCCGACGTCTACGCCGATACGAATACCCCGACGAATACTCACAGAGCCTCGATTTCCTTGCGGATCGCATCGATCGCGTCCGCGATGCCCTCGGGCTTGCTACCGCCGCCCTGAGCGATGTCGTCACGGCCACCGCCGCCACCGCCCATGTACTTGCCGACGGCGCGAACCAGAGCGCCAGCCTTCACCGAGGCCTCACGCGCTGCCTCATTCGTCGCGACGACAAGCGAGGGCTTACCGCCGACGATGCCACCGAGGGCGACGACGGTTCCACGCTCGTTGCCGAGGCGGTCGCGCACATCGAGCGCAAGGGTACGCAGAGCATCCGCAGACGGCATCTCACCAACTGCTGAGGCGACGAGGGTCACGGGACCGACGGCCTTCGCGGAAGCTGCCAGATCGGCGCCCTGGCTCAGGGCCTGGGCTGTGCGGACCTTCTCGAGCTCCTTCTCGGACTCGCGCAGCTTCGCCAGCAGCGACTCGATGCGCTCGGGCAGCTCATCGGAACGGCCGCCCACAAGCTGAGAGAGCTGGTTGACGAGCGCGTGTTCCTTGGCCTGGAACTCGTACGCGCCGGTGCCGACGAGGGCCTCGATGCGACGCACGCCCGAAGCCACCGAGCCTTCACCGAGGAGGGTCACGCGGCCGATGTGGCCAGTCGTCGGGACGTGCGTACCACCGCACAGCTCGCGGTCAAAGCCATCACCGATCGTGACGACGCGAACCTCGGAACCGTACTTCTCACCGAAGAGCGCGATCGCACCGGCCGCCTTGGCCTCGTCGATGCTCATGATCTCGGTCGTCACAGGCATGTCTTCAGCGAGCTTCTCGTTGACGAGGGCCTCGATATCGCTCAGCTGGGAGCCGGACAGGGCGCTAGAGTGACGGAAGTCGAAGCGCAGACGCGACGGCGAGTTCTCAGAACCGGCCTGGTCAGCGTTTTCGGACACAACGTTGCGCAGACCCGCGTAGACCATGTGGGTCGCGGTGTGAGCACGCGCGATCGCGAGGCGGCGCTGGCCATCGATCTCAGCGTACGCCTTCTCGCCGACCGTTATGCCGCCCTCGGTGAGGGTGCCGCGGTGCACGCTCAGGCCACGAATCGGGGCCTGCACGTCGTGAACCTCGACGACGCCTCCGCCGGCGAGGCGAATCGTGCCGTGGTCGGCGAGCTGGCCACCCATCTCGGCGTAGAACGGGGTGCGATCAAGGATGACCTCGACCTCGGCAGGGGCGCTGGCCGCAGGGGCCTCGACGCCGTCAACGAGGAGGGCCTGGACGGTGGCCTCGCTGGCCTGCTCCGTGTAGCCCAGGAACGTCGATCCTCCCCCCATCGCCTTTTCAATCTCGTGGAAGATGCGCACGTCCGTGTGGCCGGTCTTCTTCGAGCGCGCGTCAGCGCGTGCGCGCTCCTTCTGCTCGGCCATGAGCGTGCGGAAGCCTTCTTCGTCGACGGACACGCCCTGCTCGGCGGCCATCTCGAGGGTCAGGTCGATCGGGAAACCGTAGGTGTCGTGCAGCGCGAACGCGGACTCACCCGAGATCATCGGTGCGCCCTTCGACTCCTTCGCAGTGGCAACGGCCGCGTCCAGGATCGTGGTACCCGTGCTGAGGGTGCGGCGGAAGGCCTCCTCCTCCGCATAGGCGACCTCGGAGATCGTCTTCCAGTTGGTCTCCAGCTCGGGGTACGAGGCCTTCATCGCATCCTTCGACGCCGTGAGCAGCGTCGGCATGGTCGCCTCGTCGACGCCGAGCAGACGCATCGAGCGAACCGCGCGGCGGATCAGGCGGCGCAGAACGTAGCCGCGACCGTCGTTACCGGGGCGCACCCCGTCGCCGATGAGCATGAGCGAGGAGCGCACGTGGTCGGCCACGACACGCATGCGCACGTCGTCGTCGTAGGCCGCGCCGGCCTCGGGGCCCGCGGCGCCCAGGCCGTAGCGCTTGCCGCTCATCTGCATGGCGGCGTCGATGACGGGGAACACCTCGTCGATCTCGTACATGTTGGGCTTGTCCTGCATGACAAACGCGAGACGTTCGAGGCCAGCGCCCGTATCAATGGCCTTCTTGTCCAGCTCACCCAGCAGCGGGTAGTCCTTGCCGGTACCCTCGCCGCGCATGTACTGGTCGAAGACCAGGTTCCACACCTCGAGGTAGCGGTCGCCGCCAGGATCCACAGTGCCACCCACGGCCTCGGGGCCGTAGGCGGGGCCACGGTCGTAGTGCCACTCGGCGCAGGGGCCGGCAGGGCCCGGCTGGCCGGTGTCCCAGAAGTTTTCGACGCGAGGCAGGCGCACGATGTGAGCCGGGTCCATGCCAATCTGCTTCGTCAGAACGTTGAAAGCTTTCTCGTCCTGGTCCCAAATCGTCACCCAGAAGCGATCCCCATCGAGGCCGTACTTGCCCTCATCGCGTGAACCGGTCAGCAGTCCCACGCGAAGTTAATGGCGCCTTCCTTGAAGTAATCGCCGAAGGAGAAGTTGCCGTTCATCTGGAAGAACGTACCGTGACGCGTCGTCTTGCCGACGTTATCGATGTCGTTCGTGCGGATGCACTTCTGCACCGACGCGGCCCTGGGCCACGGCGCAGGCTCAACGCCCATGATGTAGGGGATGAACGGAACCATGCCGGCAATCGTGAAAAGGATCGACGGCTCGGGCGAGACCAGGGAAACGGAAGGACAGATCTCATGACCCTGCTTCTCGAAGTAGTCGAGCCAGCGGGTGCGGATTTCAGACGTACGCATAGTTCCCCATGTTAGACGGTTGGCGCCGCTCACGACACATCGGCGCGCGCAATCGGACAGTGGAATGAAAGAAAAAACCGCGCCCCCGAGCAACGCTCGGGGGCGCGGAGTTGACTAGTGTCAGCGCGAGTAGTGCTCGACGACCATCTGGACGTCAACGGTCACGGGGACCTCAGCACGCTTGGGGCGACGCACCAGGGTCGCCTTGAGGCGGGACAGCTCGACATCCAGGTACTCGGGGACGGCGGGCAGCACGTCGCGGTGGATACCCTCAGCGGCGATCTCGAAGGGAACCGTGGTCTGCGACTTCGGCTTGACCTGCAGGGTCTGGCCGGGCTTCACGCGGTACGAGGGACGGTCGACGATCTTACCGTCAACGAGGATGTGACGGTGCACGACGAACTGGCGGGCCTGCTGGATGGTGCGGGCGAAGCCAGCACGCAGGACGAGGGCGTCGAGACGCATCTCGAGCAGCTCGACCAGGTTCTCACCGGTCAGGCCGGCGGTGCGACGGGCCTCTTCGAAGGCGCGGCGCAGCTGCGACTCGCGGATGCCGTACTGAGCGCGCAGACGCTGCTTTTCCTTCAGACGAACGGCGTAGTCGGAATCCTGGCGGCGGCGGGTGCGGCCGTGCTCACCGGGGCCGTAGGGGCGCTTCTCGAAGTAGCGAACGGCCTTGGGGGTCAGGGCCAGACCGAGGGCGCGGGACTCGCGCACCTGCTTGCGGGAACGATTCGTTGCCATGTTTCTTCTTCCTGTTTCTCATGTCATGCCGGGAATCCCGGCATGGGGCCAACTCCAGGACCGGTTCGGTCCGTCGGCTAAGGCCCCAGGTGCCCGCTGGAGCGGACAACTGTTACATCCTAGCGTCTTTTCAGCAGATTGCGAATTACGCCGAGCCGCTTCGTGAGCATCGCCTCATGTCCATTCTCCGTCGGCACGTAGTACTGCGTGCCCTCCAAGTCGTCCGGTAGGTACTGCTGCGCAGCGACATGGTGGGGGTGATCGTGCGCGTAGAGGTACCCGTCGCCATGGCCCAGAGTCTTCGCGCCGGCGTAGTGCGCGTCGCGCAAATGTTCGGGCACCGCTCCCCCACGCCCGGCGCGAACATCAGCGATGGCGCGGTCAATCGCCAGATAGGTCGCGTTCGACTTCGGGGCTGTCGCGACAGCGACGACCGCCTGAGCGAGGAGCAGACGCGCCTCGGGCATGCCTATAAGCGCGACGCCCTGTGCGACACTCACGCAGGTGGTGAGCACCTCGGGAGCAGCCATGCCGATTTCCTCGGAAGCAGCGATCATGATGCGCCGCGCGATGAAACGCGGATCTTCCCCTGCCTCGATCATGCGAGCCAAGTAGTGAAGGGAAGCGTCCACGTCAGAGCCGCGCATCGACTTGATGAACGCACTGGCCACATCGTAGTGCTGATCCTTACTCCATCGAACGAGGGCCTGGTTGGCTGCCGCTTCGACGCTCGCGACAGTGATCTCACCAGAGCCGTCGTCACTGGCCACGCCGGCCGCCGCCTCGAGGAGCGTCAAGGACTTGCGCGCATCCGAGCCCGCCAGACGCACGAGGCCAGCCACGGCCTCGTCTGTGATGGAGAAGCGCCCAGCGAGACCGCGCTCATCCGCCAACGCACGGCGGATCAATCCCTCAATCGCGTCTGAATCCAGGGGCCTCAGCGTCAGCAGAAGCGAGCGCGAGAGCAGCGGCGAAATTACCGAGAACGACGGATTCTCCGTCGTCGCCGCAACGAGCACCACCCAGCGATTCTCAACCGCCGGAAGCAGCGAATCCTGCTGCGACTTGGAAAAGCGATGCACCTCGTCGACGAACAGAATCGTTTCTTCTCCCCCGCTGGCCAGGGTTCGACGCGCATCATCCACAACTCGCCGGACGTCGCTGACACCGGAGGACACTGCGGACAGCTCAATGAAACGGCGCCCGGACGCACGCGCAATCAGATAAGCGAGGGTCGTCTTGCCCGTTCCCGGCGGACCCCACAGCATGACGGAGGAGACGGCGACACCATCACTCGAACCGGGCGAGAGAAGGCGGCGCAGCGGCGCCCCTTCACCAAGCAGGTGAGACTGACCGACCACCTCATCGAGGGTCGTCGGGCGCATACGAACGGCGAGGGGCGCGCCCGCGTTGAAAGCAGGCACGCCCGACTCGTCGACAGATTCAGAATCAAACAGATCCATGAAACCTAGCTTAGGACAGAGTGACTCCATTCGAGGAGGACCCGATCTTAGGACCGGAGAGAACCTGGACGACCACGAGGCCACCGAGGATCAGCATGCAAGCCCCGGCTCCCAGCAGGTAGCCGTTGAGGCTTTCAGACTCGTTGCCCGCAAGCGAGGAGGAGAGCATCTCCGCGTGCAGCTTCACGCCACCCGACGCATCCACCGAGGAACCGGTACCAGCGGCGGCCACGGTCGACGCGACCTTGAACTCTGCCCAGCCGACCAGTTCATGCTGGCGGTTAGCCACGACGACCTTGTAATCGCCCATCGGCAGGCCCGTCACGTCCATGGACACCTGGTTGGAGTCTTCGACCTGGAGCCAGCGAGCCTCACCGGTCTGCATAATGTTCGCACTCACCCAGTCACCGGCAACGGCCTTATCCGAAGGAACGTTAATCGTCAGCTGTCCGCCGGTGAAAGCAGCACTCACGCCACCCTTGTTGGCGTCAGTGAGCTGGGACACGTCCGTAATGGGCGACACCGGGGTATCGGACGGCTGCGAAGCTGCGGCGGATGCGCTCGCAGACGGGGTGGGCGTCGGCGTTGCGGAGGAAGTCGTGGCGGGACGCACAGCGGGCAGCTGCGGATCGTCGGGCTGAGGGGCCGGAGGCTGCTCCGTGTTGGGCGCAGGCGCGGGATCGGAGCTAGGCTCCGTCGTCGGTTCAGGCGCAGGCGCAGGATCAGCGGTCGGTTCCGTCGTAGGCGCGGGGGTCGGAAGCGGATCGTCGATATTGTCGTGCGTCGGATCCGCGGTCGGGACCGGATCGTGACGATTGTCTTCGCTGTGAGCCGGGTGCGCAGTGTCACTAGCGGGCTGATACACGCGCACGTTGTAGGTCACCGGGTCACCGTCGACGAGCGAACGGCCTTCCTTGAACATCAGCACGGTCACCGTGTGGTTCGTGCCGGGCTCCCAGGTGATGCCCTCGATATTGTTCTTGCCGTTGGGAACTGGAACGGTCAGGGTGTAGTTGTTCGGAGCGGTGGCAACCCACACGTCATCGGCCGTGACGGTCACCTTCTCACCATTACGCTCATAGGTCGGCTTCTCAACCGGCGTCACGCGACCCGAATCGAGCATGACACCCCAGTAGCCGGTTGCTCCGTAGGACGACTCGAACGACGAGCCGTGCTCGATCGTGACGGTAAACGTCGTGTTCGGGACGGAATCAAATCGTTATTACCGTCCGCTCGAGCGGCAAATCCGGGTATCGCGAGCGCAATGGCAGCGAAGAGGCTCAGGCCCATCAGGAGGCTCATTAAGCGACTGCGCCCCGCAAGCCCGCGCGCGGCAAGGGCAGAAGTAGCCCGTGCGTGCTGCATACCGTTCTCCTTAGTGATTTAATCCTCACAAGCAATTGTTCTGGAACAAGAGTAACAGGCGTGACGCGTGAATGCTAAATTCCAACGCACACCAATCGGTTAATGCAAGTATTCGTAGTGCGATCCACCAGGTGAGGCGAAATTAGCGCAGCAAACCGTGCGAACGTCGAACAATACTGACCGTCACGATTGCGCCGAGAAGCGCAAGCAGGCCGCCACCTGCGAGGATCCAGCCATTCAAACGCGACTCCTGCTCGCGGGCAGCCTGATTCGACGCCTGTTGCTCGGAGTGCGCTTTGGGGCCAATCTGCGATGCGGACACACTCTGCTGCTCCGAAGAGGTGGAAGGCTCGGGCGTCGGGTCGCTGCCAGTAGCACCTCCACCGGACGAAGATGTCGAAGCCCGAGCCGAGGACGCGCCCCCCCGCAGACGACGGGGTCGACGAAGGCGAGGGAGAAGACGCAGACGAGGGAGCATCGTCTGCGCGCGAAGGCGCAGACGTCTGCCTCTGAGCGACCTCCGGGCCGGTCGACGAGGACGCAGAAGCAGTCGTCTCACCATTAGTCGTCGCGGCAGTATCCTCACCAGCAGGATCGAAGGGATCTGCGGGCGCATCCGCGGCAGCATTGTCAGTCGCAGGGTCAGGTGTCGGCGCCACAGTATCATCACCGCTCGGCTCGACGACATCCGCGGTTGCCGGCTCAGTGGGATTCAGTGAACAGGAACGCGCCTCGGCAGCGGATTCGACGACCGTCACCTCAACCTGGACGTAGTTACCCGTCACACCGTCACCGATCATGACCTGATGAGAGGAACCAACAGCCCATGAGGCAGGCAGATCAAGATCAATGGAAAAAGCTCCGTCAGCGTCAACCTTTGCTACCGACCATGCAGCCTTGTTGCGCGTCACTGACACGGGAGCCCACGACGGAAGCACAACATCGTCAGGACGCTGCTCCTGCCCATCATCAAGCGTCACGATAACGAAACCCAGGGTGTCATCCGACGAGGGGCCCCAACCAGCACCTTCCACATGCAGCTGCGAACCGCTGGCAACGACCGACGACGCGATGATCGACGCTCCTTCTTCGGAAGCGGTCACACACTGCGCCACACCATCACCGATTCCATCCACGCTGTAGGCAGGAGAAACCGAGACAAACATTCCGCCGACAACACAAGCAGAGGCGGTCAGCGCAAGCATGGACATACGAAGCCCCCGGCTTTGTGAGCACACGTGTGTCGTCATGCGTATTCGCCTCCTTCTGTCTGGGATAGTCTCGACCGATCGGCGCTGTCACGCGCAGAACGATCATGTCAGTGTCCGAGTAACCACTCGCCACATGAACCATACTATTGCCTTGCGTCCAAGATGTAATTGCGAGCAACAAGCAAATTCGTGGCACACCTACTCAACACCTGATTTTACCTGGTTTTATGCGATTATTCCTGAACGACTGTGAGCAATATTATCGAACAATCATGCTCACTGATGACCCGCTGGTCAACATTTGAGATATTCAGACGCACAACAACCCCTCAACGACGAGGAATGACCAGTGGAGCTCCCGTCTCAGGATCATCGATGATGCGGCACGCGACTCCAAAAACCAGCTCCACCAGATCTGGCGTTACCACCCTGGTAGGCGCACCCTGCGCCACGATCTGCCCGTCTTTCATAAAAACGAGGTGAGTGGCATATCGGAATGCCAGATGCAGGTCATGCAACACAGCGACGACCGTCGTACCTGCACGCTGCAGGCGTTCCGCAAGGCGCAACACCTCGAGTTGATGGTTCAGATCCAGGTAGGTCGTGGGCTCATCCAACAGCAGAATCTCAGTAGACTGCGCCAGCGCCATCGCGATCCATACGCGCTGACGCTGCCCGCCAGAAAGCTCCCCAACGCGACGCCCCGCCAAAGCCGCGATCCCTGCATCTTCCATCGCTCGCGCCACGGCCTCGTCATCCTCACGACTCCACTGACGCAGGAGCGACTGGTAGGGGTACCGCCCCCGCGCCACTAAGTCCTCAACGAGCATGTCGCCCGGAGCGACGGACGACTGGGCGAGCAGACCAAGTCGCCGCGCGAGCGCCTTTTGGTTAATGTCCGCAACGCTGCGACCATCAAGTTCCACCACACCGCAGCGCACGTCAAGGACGCGCGCCAGCGAGCGCAGAAGCGTCGATTTTCCGCACGCATTGGGGCCGACGATGACCGTGAGCTCCCCAGTGAGCACGTCCAGCGACAGACCTTCCAAAATCGGATCGTTTTTCCCATAGCCCACGACGATGTCCCGGGCAGTGAGCCCCTGCCTCGTAACGGTCTCTGTCACGATCTCACCTCACGAATCAACAACCACAGGAGATACAAACCTCCCAGAACACCCGTCACGACACCGACGGGAAGCTCAGCCGGAGCAAACAGGCGCTGCGCGCAGACATCAGACGCCAGGACCAGCAACGCCCCAACAACGGCACACGAGGCGAAGCCAACTCCCCCACCACCGCACAAACGATGCGCCACGTGCGGAGCAGACAGCGCAACGAACGCAATCGGCCCAGCAACCGCCGTCGCACAGGCGACGAGCACAATGGCCACAACGATAAGAAGAACGCGCACACGACGCACCCTCACACCGAGACCAGTCGCAATATCATCCCCCATCGCGACGAGCCCCAACGGCACCGCAGCGGCCACGCAAATGAACACCACAACGCCTAAGAGCACCCCAAGCGGTAACAATCGAGCAAACGTCACTCCAGAAAATGATCCTGCGCTCCACAGCTGCGCACGCTGCGCTGCTTCCAGAGGCGCTTTCACAATCAGCAGCGAATTCACCGCACGCAGTGCAGCCGAGCAGCCAATTCCGACAAGAACGACACGCATGCCCGTCACTCGCATGCCACCCGCACAGGCAAGGATAAACACCCCAGACACCAAGCCACCGATCAACGCCCCGACGCCCGTCACAGCCGGGCTGGAGCCCAGAATGATGATGGCGATCAGCGCACCGGTGGCGCATCCCGTCGACAGCCCGACGATATCCGGACTTCCCAGAGGATTGCCCGAGATCGTCTGGAAAATGCGCCCCGCAATACCCAACGCGCATCCAACCGCGACTGCGGCCAGCATGCGAGGCAGGCGCACGGACTGGACAAAGTAGACGCCCAGGAAGTCATCACGGGGACCACCGTCGCCGATCAGGCGACGGAACGAGTCGGCAGCGGTCAGCCCGTAGTCGCCCAGCGTCAGCGAATACACGGACAAAGCGAGGAGAAGAACGAAGCCGATCAGCACAACGGCGGCGCTGCGTCGATGGACGCGCAACGAGAAGCCCGCTCGCGCCACGGTCACATACCGATGATCCTCACGCGTCACGACATCCCCCTTCCACGGGCACCGATCACAAAGAAGGGAGCACCGATGAGGGCGACGATGATGCCGACGGGCACCTCAGACGGCGCGACGATGAGCCGCGACACGACATCGGCGGCACACACCCACACGGCACCAACGATCAGTGACCACAGCGCAATCGTCCCCTGCCGAGCACCCACAACGCGTCGCACCAAGAGCGGAACGGCGAGACCCACAAAGGTGAGCGGCCCGCCAAGCGCCGTCGCCCCGCCAGCGAGGGCCGTAACGGCCACGACACCGAGAGTACGAATGAGGCGCACACGCACACCGAGGCTCACCGCGGTATCCTCACCGATAGCGAGGACGCCAAGAGCCGAAGAGATAAGCGCAGCAACAACGCCGCCGCACGCGATAACTGCCCCAGCGGCAACCACGGAGGCCATATCGACCCCTTCCAGGGAGCCGGAGGCCCAGTAACGGAATTCGTTGAATGCGAACTGGTTTGCCGCCAGGACCGCCTGCGTCAGCGACGCGAGAGCAGCGGAGACCGCGATACCCGCCAACGCCAAACGGGAACGCGATCCCCCACCACTACCCGACACAGCAAACGAGGGCTGCTGCTACCCCCGCTCCAAGAAGCGAAGCAACCAGCGTTCCCATGCGCGTCGTGACTCCTGTCGCAGCCGTTACCGTCACCACGACGAATGCAGCGCCCGCATTGATACCAAGAACGCCGGGATCGGCAAGAGGATTGCGAGTCATCGCCTGCATGATGGATCCCGCCAGCCCCAGCGCTCCACCGATGACGAGCGCGGCGATCGTACGGGGAACGCGCAGTTGCGTGACCACCTGGGCGTCCTGACTGACACCACCGTGCACAAGTGCGTCCCACACGACGGCGGGAGCAATCTGACGCGAACCGAGCGCGAGGGAGGCCGTTGCCACGATGGCAAAGCACCAGCGCCGCCACTGCACAAGCAATGGCGACGCTGGTGATGCGACGTGTCGTCATGTCAGGTCATCAACCCAGATCGTTTGGCCTTCGACATCAGGAGGCCGGGACGAACTGGGCCTCGATGTTCGAGACGATGCCGTCCATGAGGAGGTATCCACCGGCGGAGGTCCACAGGGAACCGTCAACGGGGATCACGTGGTTCGCCTTCACGGCACCGAGGGAGTCAAAACCGACGGTGCTCTTCGCCTCTTCCAGGGCGGCGGCCGAGGCCTCGACACCCGTGTTACCACCGGCAGAGGGGTTGTTCACCGATGACTTACCCAGGGTGCCAAAGAAGATCCAGTCAGCGTCAATCTGATCAATGTTTTCCAGCGAGACGGGCTCGGAGTGGCCCTCGCCGTCACGGTCCTGGTTGGCGGGGCGCTTCATGCCGAGCGCGCTCAGGGCCTGGCCGGCGGGCAGCTCCTTGAGGATGAGGCCGGCGCTATCGCCCTGCCAACGCACGACCGAGTAGGTCTGATCGAGGTAGCCGGCGTCCTTCAGGCGGGCGCTAACGGATGCAACGTGCTGATCAAATTCCGCGAGCTTGGCCTGCGCCTGGTCAGCAACGCCGAGCGCGTCGGCCGTCAGGGTGAAGGTCTCGCGCCAGTCGCCACCCTTTTGCGTCGTGAAGAAGACGGGCGCGATCTGGGCGAGCGCGGTCAGCGTCTCAGTGTCATTGTTCTTCACCGATGTGCCGTCAACGAGGATGAGATCCGGGTGCGCCGCACCGATGGCCTCAAGGTTGGGGGTGCCGATGGAGCCCAGGATCGGGATATCACCCGCACGATCAAGGAGGTAGTTGGGGACCGTCTGCTGGCCGCGGCCGGAGACGACGCCGATCGGGGTGACGCCCAGGGCGAGCGCGTTGTCGGTCGTCGGCTCGGAGAGCGTGACGACGCGGCTGGGGTGCGACGGCAGGGTCACTTCCTGGCCGGATGCGTCGGTGACAGTGCGCGTCGCGGAGGTCTCGGCGGCCTCGGAAGCCTCAGGGGACGAGGCCGGGGCGGGCTGGTTGGACGAGCATGCTCCCAGAGCGAGAGCGGTCAGAGCGACGCCGACGATGGCGCGAATTCGCGTCGACAGGTGCACGAGTGCCTCAATTCAGTCGATCTTATCAGGTGCATAGGTAAGCTAACCTACAGACTACGCATTGACCTGGGCTGTCTCATTCCTGGTCAGCATGTGAGAGGGTTCCCATTCATCAAGGGCGCGCACGAGGCCTTCGCGCCACCATGCCACGTCGTGCCCACTGCGGTAGTGGTCGAGCTCCACGTCTGCACCCTGGCGCCGCAGGAGCTCGGCGCAGCCATCCACCACGGGACGCATTGTCTCTTCCAACGTACCCACCTGCAGCCGTAGACGCACACCCTGGCGCGGCCTCACCGACCCGACGCGCAGGTCGCCCATCAGCGTCCCTTCGCCAACGCCTCGTTGTGCACCGCCCCACCACAGGGACGGCGATTGAGCGACGATCTCGTCAACGGGTACATCCGATCGTAGACCGGCCTCGAGTACGGCGAGGCCACCGTAGGATTGGCCGGCGACCATCACGGGCCCCGCCCCCCGCCTCGTCACACACTGCCTGCAGCAGAGCGCCGACGCGATCGGGATCGGTCAGCTCTGCCTCGCGCTCGCCCAGGTCCCCCGCGTCGATCGTCACGACGCGCAGGCCAGGAAAACGCCGAGTCAGCCAGCCGACGCCGTTGCCTCGCCAGATCTCGCCGTCAAAGAGGATGAGCGTGCACGTTGGGTCCGCCTCGCCGTCGTGCATCACGACCCGCTGCTGGCGCGTGTGCCCGAGCCGGGCACTAATAGCCGCGCCAATCTCGCGCTCTCGCGGCGCACACATCTGAGGCGCCGCCAGATCCTCCGACGGCCACACCACCCGCGCATCGGGCCCGACGAAGAGCGATGCGGCGGCCCCTCGCCCGTTCACGACTCTCAAAGGATTCGATTCATCAGGGCCCGCATCCTCGAGGAATCGGATCCACTCCCCCATCTCCGTACGCACCCCGGGCTCGAGTCCCCACGGCCCCACGATCACCGTTTGGTAGCTGAGGATCGCATCCGCGGGAAGCGCGCACACGAGCGACCGAGCATCCGCCCGTCCCGGCCCTATTGACATGCAAAACTCGTCGAGGTGTTCGCGCGCCCGATCAGTGATCGTGTTGAGGATGACGTAGCAGTGCGCCGCGGCCTGGGCGCCCCACTGAAAGGTCACGCGTACGGCGTCGACCCCATCGACGACGAGCCGAGGCCCGACGATCGGGAGCCCATCGGTGTAGCGATAGATCCCGTCTGACGCCTCCGGGCGCAGCAGGCAAAAGCCCGTGCGCGAAAAAGACGCCTGCTCAAACACCACGCGATCAGTCGAAGAGCGAAATATCGCCCGCTCCGACGCGCGCGACGACAGCGTCCCCACCGGAGAAGTCGATGACCGTTGTCGGCTCGGCGACGCCCACGGGACCCACGACCACCAGGTCAACCTGGTGTCCGATGCGATCATCCACGTCGAAGCCGTCCGTCAGAGGCTCTTCCTCACCCGGCATGATGAGCGTCGAGCAGGCCAGCGGCTCGCCCAGCGCCTCGACGATCGCCTGCGTGATGACATGATCGGGGATACGCACGCCCACCGTGTGCTTCTTCTTATTGAGCATGATGCGCGGGACCTCCTTGGTCCCACGCAGGATGAACGTGTAGGGTCCCGGGGTGAGCGCCTTCATGGTGCGGAACTCGTGATTATCGATGATCACGAGTTCGCCCAGCTGCGCAAACGAGTGGCACAGCAACGAGAAGTTGTGCTTGTCATCGAGCTTACGGATGGCACGGATCGTGTCCATACCCGCCTTGTTGCCCGCCTTCGTGGCGATCGCGTAGCCAGAGTCGGTGGGCAGCGCGATCGTGCCGCCACGTTCCAGCAGGTCAACGACCGTGTTGACCAGACGTGCCTGCGGATTCTCAGGGTGCATCTCGACGTACGACATACCCCTATTGTGCACGAAACCCCCACCGGTCGGTAACCGATGGGGGTTCCGTGGACAAGGTCACGGCACCGAAATCACTTATCGGATTCCTCGGATGCTTCCTCGCCGCGCTTCTTCGGCTTCGCGTCGACGCCGGCTTCCTTACGCTGCGCAGGCGTGATCGGGGCCGGGGCCTCGGTCAGCGGGTCGAAACCGCCGCCGGACTTCGGGAAGGCGATGACGTCGCGGATCGAGTCGGACTTCGTCAGCAGGGAGACGATGCGGTCCCAGCCGAAGGCGACGCCGCCGTGCGGCGGGGCGCCGTACTTGAAGGCGTCCAGCAGGAAGCCGAACTGCGTCTGGGCTTCCTCCTCGCCGATACCCATCACGTTGAACACGCGGTTCTGGATATCGCGGCGGTGGATACGGATGGAGCCGCCGCCGATCTCGTTGCCGTTGCAGACGATATCGTAGGCGTAGGCCAGCGCGTTGCCCGGGTCCTTGTCGAAGGAGTCGATCCACTCGGGCTTGGGCGAGGTAAACGCGTGGTGGACGGCCGTCCAGGCGCTGTGGCCCAGCGCGACGTCACCCTCGGCCTCGGCGTCGCCGGTGGGCTTGAAGAGCGGCGCGTCGACGACCCAGGTGAATGCCCAGGCGTCGGGGTCGATGAGGTCACAGCGTTTGCCGATCTCGAGGCGGGCCGCGCCGAGCAGCTCGCGCGAGGGCGTGGGCTTGCCGGCAGCGAAGAAGATGCAGTCGCCGGGGTTGGCGCCGGTCGCGGCGGCCAGGCCCTCGCGCTCGGCCTCGGTGATGTTCTTGGCGACGGGGCCGCCCAGCGTGCCGTCCTCGGCGATCGTGACGTAGGCCAGGCCCTTGGCGCCGCGCGCCTTGGCCCATTCCTGCCACTTGTCGAAGGTACGACGCGGCTGCGAGCCGCCACCAGGCATGACGACGGCGCCCACGTAGGGGGCCTGGAACACGCGGAAGGTCGTGTCCTTGAAGTACTCGGTGAGCTCGGTGAGCTCGAGGCCGAAGCGCAGATCGGGCTTGTCCGAGCCGAAGCGCTCCATGGCGTCCTTGTAGGTCATGCGCGGGATTGGCGTGGACAGGTCGTAGCCGATGAGGGCCCACACGTTCTTCAGGACGTCCTCGGCGACCTCGATGACGTCGTCCTGGTCCACGAAGCTCATCTCGATGTCGAGCTGGGTGAACTCGGGCTGACGGTCGGCGCGGAAGTCCTCGTCGCGGTAGCAGCGCGCGATCTGGAAGTAGCGCTCCATGCCGGCCACCATGAGCAGCTGCTTGAAGAGCTGAGGCGACTGGGGCAGGGCGTACCAGCAACCGGGCGAGAGGCGTGCCGGGACGATGAAGTCGCGCGCACCCTCGGGGGTCGAGCGGGTCAGGGTCGGGGTCTCAATCTCGACGAAGTCGCGGGCGTAGAGCGCCTCACGGGCTGCGCGAGAGACCTTCGAGCGCAGGCGAATCGCGTACTGCTCAGGCTCGCGACGCAGGTCGAGGTAGCGGTACTTCAGGCGAGTTTCCTCGCCCACGTTGCCGGAATCTTCAGCATTGGAGGACACCTGGAACGGCAGGGGCGCGCTGGTGTTCAGGATTTCGATGTCGTCGCCCATGACCTCGATGGCGCCGGTGGCCAGGTGCGGGTTTTCGTTGCCCTCGGGGCGAGCGCAGACCTCGCCGGTGACCTTGAGGACGAATTCGGAGCGCAGCTCGTGGGCGACACGCTCGTCGCGGACGACAACCTGGGCGATGCCCGACGCGTCGCGCAGGTCGATGAACGCCACGCCACCGTGGTCACGACGACGATCCACCCAACCGGTGAGCGTCACGGTCTGACCCACAAGGTCGGTGCCGAGGGTTCCAATGTTGTGAGTGCGAAGCACTGTGATTCCTTTCGTAGTTACCATCCGCGAGACAGGCGGCGGCAGTGTCATTGTACGCCTGCCTTCGCAAGAGGCACGCGTGCCGCGAGTAGGATAGTCAACATGCCCACCGACGCCTCCTCCACCCGCGCTTCCTGGACCACATCCGAAATTGGCTTGGCCATCGGGTCGGTTCTGCTGATCACGCTTGTGGCTTTCGAGGAGCTCGCAGCTACGACGATCATGCCCGCGGTCGTCCAGTCTTTTGACGCTGCCGCGTGGTACCCGATCGCTCGGGTGCGGCACTGGCAACGCAGCTCAGCGCGACTGTCATCGCGGGTGCGCTGGCGGATTGGAAGGGGCCACGTTTCGTTCTGCTCGCGGGCCTGGTTCTGTTTGCCGTCGGCCTAGTCGTGTGCGCTGCCGGTTTAAACGTCGTCATTTTCGTGGTCGGGCGTGCGCTTCAAGGCCTCGGGGGCGGCCTCCTCATCGTGCCGCTCTACGTCCTCATCGGAGCGGTAGCCTCTCCGCGCCACCGTCCCTCGTTCTTCGCATCTTTCTCATTGGCGTGGGTTCTCCCGTCGCTGGTCGGCCCCGCGATCGCCGGCCACGTCACCCAGGAGTGGGGATGGCGCTACGTCTTCGGGGTCGTTCCGCTCTTCGTCGTGATCGCGGCACTTCCCATCGCCTACGTCCTGCGCTCGGTCCCGACTGCACAGGGGCAGCGTTCCCCCGTTCTCGCAGCGTTGTCGCGCGACGCCGGACTCGTCGGAATCGGCGTCATGCTGCTGCAGCTCGCGGGCGCTCTGTCCTCGCCCTTCGCGCAGTTCGGCGTGTTTGCGCTCGGTGCGTGCATCACGGTCTGGGCGCTCCCCCCCGTCTCCTCCCGCGTGGAACCTTCCACTCCCGCCGCGGCATGCCCTCGGCGATCCTGGCAAGGCTGTGCGCCATGGCCTCACAGGTCGGTCTCGCCGTCATGATCCCGCTCATCCTCCAGCGCGTGCACGGATGGTCCGAGGCCTCCTCCGCCTGGTGGGTCACCCTCGGTTCAATCACGTGGTCTATCGGCGCGGTCGGCCAGGCACGCATTCACAATCCGCATCTGCGAAACCGGCTCCCCGTCATCGGTGGCGCGTTAATGGCGATTGGCGCGATCCCCGTCGGAGCGCTCCTTCTTCCCTCGATCCCCGTGTGGGTAGCCCTCATCGGTTGGCTCCTCGTCGGACTCGGCATCGGCCTCGTGCACGCTCCCCTGTCCGTCATGGCCCTCGAGGTCACCCCAGAGACCAAGCACGGGCGTGTCGCCTCGTGGCTGCAGGTCGCGGATTCGGCAGGCCCTGCCCTCGAACTCGCCCTCGTATCCGTGGCCATGAGCGCGTGGGCCGCCACCGCCACGGTGGGCGGGGCGGCCTACGCTCCCTATTGGGTGATTGCTGCTGTGCTCGCCGTCCTCACCGTGGTTGCCGTCACGCGGCTGCGTCCCTCTTCGGTTCGTTCTACAGGCGAGGCGGCTAGCGCTCAGTCGTCGTAACGGCGCTTGCCGAAGTGGCGGCGTCCGCCGTCACGGCCTCCGCCGTCGCGGTCCGGGCCGCCGTCGCGGCCACCCTCGCGTTCGCGGCGGGCACGCTTCATGTCCTTCTCCCAGCGCTCGGTGCGAACGCTGCGGCGCGGACGCGATCCGTCGCCTTTTCGAAGCGGTGCGGACGCTTGTCATCACGGTCCCCGAATCGCCCCTCACGATCGCCGTAGCTACCGCGGCCTCGGTTGTCTCGGTCGTAGTCGCGGCGCTCACGGCGCTCGAAGCCGTCACGGTCACCGTGAGAACGGCCGCCGGGGCCCTCGTCCACGCGGATGCGCAGCTGACGGCCCGACACGTATCCCTTGGAGATGCGGGACAGCTGCTCGCTGGACAGGTCCGCAGTGATGTCCACCAGCGAGAAGGTCGGGTAGATCTCGATGTTGCCGATATCGCGGCCGTCGATGCCCCCCCTCGCCAGCGATCGCGCCGACGATCGAACCGGGCTTGACGCGGTCCTTCTTGCCCACCTCGATGCGGTAGCGTGTACCGGAGCCGGGTGCCGGGCGACCGCCACCGCGACGACGGGCACCGTTCGCGCCGCCCTTGAGCGGGCGGTCCTTGTCGCGACCGGCCTCGAAGGTGGCGCCAACGAACTCGCCGGACTCGTCCAGCTGTTCCTCGCGGCGGATCTTGCCGTTGCCACGGCGATCCTTCTCGCGGCGCGGGGCGGGGCCTTCGTCGCCGACGGCCGTCGCCATGAGGGCGGCGGCGATGTCCTCCACCGAAACTTCCTCGCCGAGGTCGGCGAGCAGACGCTTGTACATGTCGAGGCGGCCGCGCTCGATACGAGCGGACAGACCCTCAAGCAGGCGGCTGGCGCGGAATTCAGAGACGGCTGCGGGCGAAGGAATCTCGACCTCTTCCATCTCCGTGCCCGTCAGCTTCTCGATGCGGCGCAGGCGTCCGTGCTCGCGCGGGGTGAAGAAGGTCAGCGCGCGACCCTCGCGGCCCGCACGGCCGGTACGGCCAATACGGTGCACGTAAGCCTCGGGCTCGCGCGGAACATCGAAGTTGACGACGAGAGAGATACGCTCGACGTCGAGGCCTCGGGCGGCCACGTCGGTCGCAACCAGCACATCGAGCGAGCCGTTCTTCAGGCGCTCAACCATGCGCTCGCGCTCGGTCTGAGCAACATCGCCGGAAATGCCGGCGGCTCGGAATCCACGGCTCGACAGCTCCAGCGACACCTCTTCGACATCGGCGCGCGTGCGCACAAAGACAATGGCGGCGTCGGCCTCTTCCTGGCCTCCTTGATGTGCTGGGCGCGGGTCGCCAGCACGCGCGAGAGCGCACCGATCTTATGCTTGTAGGGCACCACCGCGTAGGTCTGGTGGATGGTATCGACCGTCGAGGACTCGGTGGAGACCGCGACCTTGACGGGATCCTTCAGGTGCTCGCGGGCGACCTTTTCGATGGCAGCGGGCATCGTCGCGCTGAACAGGGCAGTCAGGCGATCATCGGGGGCACTCGAGGCGATCGTCTCGACGTCTTCCGCGAAGCCCATGCGCAGCATCTCGTCGGCCTCGTCGAGGACCAGCATGCGCACGTTCGACAGGTCGAGGGCGCCCTTTTCGATGAGGTCAATGACGCGACCCGGGGTGCCGACGACGACCTGGGCGCCGCGCTTGAGCGCGCCGATCTGCGGACCATAGGGCGAGCCACCGTACACGGCAACAACGTCGAGGCGGGCGGTGCGCGCCGCGAAATCCTCGATCGCCTGGGCGCTCTGCATCGCAAGCTCGCGTGTGGGCGCGAGGACGAGGGCCTGGACGTCGCGCTCGTCCGCGTCAACAATTGCCAGGAGCGGCAGGCCGAAGGCAGCGGTCTTACCGGTACCTGTCTGGGCGATGCCGACGACGTCGCGCAGCTCCAGCAGCGGCGGGATAGCGGCGGCCTGAATCGGGGTCGGGACGCGGAATCCCATGTCGGTCACAGCCGCGAGAATCTCCTCGGGCAGGCCGAGGCTCGCGAAGGTGACGGTATCATCGGCGGACTCTTCGTCGTCCGCATCAATCTCGTCGACGAGGTCGAGGTCCTCGTCTGCGTCAATAATGTTCTCGCGCTCGTCGCGAGCGTCTTCCATGTAGTCCTCAGAGGGCATAGTTGTTCCTTGCCTGTTGCATGTGGGTAGCAAAACCATCGGGGCGGGCCTGACAGGCTCCTCGGCGCGGCCTCACCCATAACAACAAATCCCGCATCCCGCGGGCACCATAACAAGGGGCAGCGCCTCATCGCTACGCTCAGCTTACTCGCCAAACAGGGGCGGCGGCGCGTGTGGTCAGCGAACTCACTGTTCCGCCGCGGTCATAGCTGTACGACAGTCACGCCAATCACAGGCGCAGGCGCGCGATGAACGAAGCGATCGTGACCTGTCGGTTGTCCTCGTCTCGCACCGGTGCCACCACCAGCCGCTCGACCTCATCGCGGCACAGTCCCCGCAGATCACGCATGACCGCGCGATGGCGACGCCCAGCCACCCATCGACACGCGACGCGATTCATCCCCGCCAGCAAGGCGGTGACGGCAAGCGAAACTGCGACAAGTGCGGTCGGAGCAGGAACCGGCCCAAGCGCCGGAACATCCCAGTCGATGAGCACCGCTCGACCCAGGTGGATGAGGCCGATCCACGCGGCTCCCACGAGACAGACCACCCATGCGAGGAGCTGCGCTCCTCCGAGGAAACGACTCATCGACGGCGCTCCCGTTGCTACCTGCACGTTGCCAGCGACCTCTCGGTGCGCGGCAGCCGGAACACCGCGCGCCCCCTCGAGCGCCCGATCCACCAATCGAGCGCGCCACGCAGACGGGCGCCCCTGAGAACGCTCCCCCACCTCGCGGCGCACGGCGTTGACGAAAGCAGCTTCATCCGATGAAGACCGCGTCGGCAGCGTCGGCGTCGTCGCACCTTCGGAGCGCGACTCGTCATCCAGATGGAGGCGGCGCAACGGGTCCACACCCAGCCGTGCGATCCATCGCAGCGGCAGCCAACCCCCGACGCGACGACCGGCACGTATCGTAGAGCCCGCCACGGCCTCGGCGATGATCGGTGCACCCGCGAGGTCGGCTGCAGCGGCACACAAATCTGAGGCCATGCCGTCCGTTTCGATCCCGCGGACAGTGCCTTCCAGCCCGATCGCGTCACGGATCAGCACCGCAGCCTCACGCAGGGCCGCACGAGCCCTCGACGCCTGCCGCGACACGCGTTCGGCCTCATGTCCGAGTGTGTGACGAGCGCAGGCGTTCCTTCGCCGCTCGTCGACGACACCGAAAGCACCGTCGCGGCGTTCATGCCGCGCTCGGAGAGAAGACGGCGCAAGTCCCGCTCAATTGCCTTCTCTCTCACCCGGCGCAATCGTATCGATGTGCGTGAGCACCACGGTCACCGACGCGTGGGAGGAACGAAGCCGCGCCAGCCACTCATCGTGAAGGCGAGCATCCGCGTATTTCTGCGGATTGACAACCACCACAAGGGCGTCGACGCGGGATGCAAGACGATCAGCAATCTCAGCGTGGCTCGCCTCGATCGAGTCAATATCGGGCAGGTCGATGACGACAGTGTCGCCAGGCAGGGCCTCGGGCGCCTCGACCCTGCGTGCCACGCCCAGCCACCCGAGCAGGTCCTGGGGTTCGCGCCCGCGCGGCAGCACGGCGCATGCCTCGTTCGTCGTGGGGCGCCGAACACCCGCGGTGACGACCTCTCCCCCACTCAGCGCATTCACGAGCGAAGACTTGCCGGCGCCCGTCCCGCCGAGCATTCCGATGACGCACCACGTCGGATCGATCTCGCTGCGTTCAGCGGTAATATCGATCAACTGGCGAATCTGGGACAGCGTCGCCTCGTCGATATCCGTGGCCGCCAGCGTGCACACCTGGTCAAGTTCGGAAGCCGCCGACGCGACCGTGCCCTTCGAACGCCTCATGCGAGAACCTCCCGCGCGTTCGCCAACGCCTGATCCAAAGCATCCAGGCGCGCGCCTTCGTCGGAGCGGTCCAACAGAGCCAACACGGGTGCGACGACATCGGTCACGGACGACACCGCGAGCCTTTCCAACGCGTCGCGCGCCTGCTGGGCGAGAGAGCGAACGGTGCGCTCACCGAAGAAAGACTCCAGAACAGTCTGCGACAGCGCTGCTGATGCACCCGCGACGCCGACTTCAAGGCCCGTCAGCCCGCCTGTCATCGCAAACACGCTCACCATCAAAGAGACCGTCACAACGTTGATACCACCTGCGAGCAGACGGCCACTCACGTGCGAGGACTCGGCCTGGGCACGAATGATCTCGGTGACCTCAGCCGTCCACTCCCCAGCGGTACGGCGCGCACGCTCCGAGGCCGCGTCCGCATCCAGGACAGGATCGGGCAACTGATCGGCGCCAAGAACCGGACGAGCAGCGCGCAGAGCGTCGCTCCACGCCTGGTGATACTGATCGGCCAGACGAGCCGCCAAGCCGCCCGTCAGGTCCCGCTGCACCTGGATATCCGGGGCGGCCTCGCCGCGCAGAGCACCCATGACGCGAGCGCCCAGCCCCGACATAAAGCGAGAGATCGTACGCGTCATATCCCACGAACCGAGCACCTCAGCGATGCGGGCACTCACTTCCCCGCGCAGGACATCGTCGCTCGATGCGGAGGCGACCTCGCGCGCGCACGACGCGACAGCCTGTTCAATCCTCTCGATCGCCTGTTCGTATGCGCGATTGTGTTCGCGAGCCCCATCGAGGGCGCTCAGGGCCTCCCCCAGAGACGCCGACACGGCCCCAGCCAGAGAACGGCGAACAATCGCGGCCCGCTCCGCGGCATCCCGACCGATCGTTTCCAAGAAAGAGCCGACGGGGGCCACCGCGTCAATCGGCAAACGACCATCCGTCAGCGGCTGCTCGTCGATCGTCATGATCGGGACATCTCCCAGGCCTCGGCGCTGCGCGAGCGAGGCCAGGTCAGCGCGAATTTCGTCGGCTGCCCCAGCGGGCACACGATTCAGCACGATCGCGACACGCAGGCCGCGGCTTGCGGCGTCCTCGAGGTGCTTCCATGCGACGGCATCGGCGTAGCGCGCCGCGCTCGTCACGAACACCCACAGGTCCGCGCCATCAAGAAGTTCCGCAGCGAGACGACGGTTGCCGTCCTCCACCGAATCGATGTCGGGTGCGTCCAGGATGCCGACGCCCGGCCACAGCGTGTCATCGACAGCAATAGTGATGGCGTCGAGGCTCTCTCCCCCGTCACCGGCATGCTTGGCGAGACGGGGCAGCACCCGATCGGACATGAACCAGGCGTAAGACTCCTTCGAACACACAAGGACGGGGCGACGCGTCGTCGGACGCACCGCTCCGGCGCGACTGACGTTGCGCCCCAACAGCGAATTGACGAGCGTCGATTTAC
The DNA here is from genome assembly GCA_916438945.1 of uncultured Actinomycetaceae bacterium. Lineage (GTDB taxonomy): Bacteria > Actinomycetota > Actinomycetes > Actinomycetales > Actinomycetaceae > Pauljensenia. Next base: position 117,830 of record CAKAGS010000001.1, read on the forward strand.
CCGACCCAGTCGAACCGCCGACGACGACCAGCAACGGCGCGTCTGCATCCTCCAGCCGCGGGAGAACGACATCTTGCAGACGCCGCAGCGCACGTTGCGCATCACTGCGGCTTCCCTGAGGCATCGCCTCCAGGGACTGCTCGAGGGCTCCCGCCAGGGCGCGAGCCGCCTCAACCGACGTCAGCGGCACTCAGTCCATCACCTTTTCAATCGAGGGAAACGCGTCAGCGGCGGGAATCGTCCACGTCGCAGGATCTGCCTCCACCTGCTCACCGCTGCGAATGTCCTTGACAGTGTCCGCGGCGCCCTCATCTCCAGGGAACCACACGAAGGGAATACCGCGCTTGTCAGCAAACTTTATCTGCTTGCCGAACTTGGCGGCGCTCGGTGCCACATCCGTGGAAATACCACGCGCACGCAGTGCCGCAGCAATTGCCTCCGAACGCTCACGCTGATCCTCGGTGATGACCGCAACGACGACAGCAGTGGGCACCTTGCGAGACGCCTTCACCATCGGTGCGGAAATCATGCGGGAGACGAGACGCGAGACGCCGATCGACAGGCCCACGCCCGGGTAGGTGCGCTTGCCGTCCTTCGCGAGCGAATCGTAGCGGCCGCCCGAGCAGATCGAACCGAGATCCTCGTGTCCTTCGATCTCCGACTCATAGACGCTGCCCGTGTAGTAGTCGAGGCCGCGAGCAATCTTGAGGTCCGCGACGACGGCACCCGGCATCCGCTTGTTCGCCGTGTCGAGCAGCTCGGTCAGCTCACGCAGGCCCTCCTCGAGCAGCTCACCGCCCACGCCGAGGCCGGCCAGGCGATCTCGGATCTCAGCCGAATCGGAGGTGCGGATCTGCGCCATCTGCAGCAGCACGGAGGCCTGATCGCCGTCGATGCCGGACTGAGCGAGCTCTGCAGCCACACCCTCCGCACCGATCTTGTCGATCTTGTCGAGGCCGCGCAGGGCTGCCTCAACGTCGGTGACGCCCAGCGACTCACACACGCCCTGGACAACCTTGCGGTTGTTGACCAGCACGCGAACGGGCGGAATCGGCAGGTTGTTGAGGGCTTCGGCCATGACGAGCGGGAGATCCACCTCGAAGTGGAACGGCAGCTCGCCGTTACCCACGACATCGATATCCGCCTGCGTGAACTCACGGAAACGACCGTCCTGGGGACGCTCGCCGCGCCAGACCTTCTGGATCTGGTAGCGCTTGAACGGGAAGTCCAGCTCGTTGGCGTTCTCGACGACGTAACGCGCGAACGGCACCGTCAAGTCGAAGTGCAGGCCCATGCCCTTGTCCTTGGGAGCGCGTGCGCCCGACGCTGCGGCCTTGAGGGCCTGCAGGCGGTCCAGCACATAGATCTCCTTCGACGTCTCACCCTTGGCTTCCAGCTGCTCGAGGGTCTCGACCGCTCTGGTTTCAATGCCGGCGAAACCGTGCAATTCGAACACGCGCCGCAGCTCATCGAGGACGTGCATCTCAATGATGCGCCCCTCGGGGAGCCATTCGGGGAAACCTGACAGGGACGTGCGAGCCATGAAGCGTTCTTTCTGTGAGGAAGGTGGTTAGCCGATACGGCGTGCGCGGATCAGATACTGGTTCGAGGTTATCTCATCAGCCAGCGTCGTGGCCGGACCGTGACCGGGGACGAGGACCGTTCGCGGGTCAAGGGCATTGGAAATGGTGCGCAGCGAGTGACGCATTTGCGTTTCATCGCCACCGGGCAGGTCGGTACGCCCGACACTGTCCTTGAACAGGACATCCGCGCTCATCGCCCAGGGAACCGCCTCGTCCGACCAGTAGAAGGATTGGTTGTTCACGCGGATATCCAGGGGGCTCTCGCCCAGGAATACCGCAGAGCCCTCCGTGTGTCCGGGGGCCGGGACCATGCGCAGCCACAGACCCGGGGTCACCTCGAAGGAATCGGTGGGGGCCTCGCGCAGGTCGGCGGGCTTGACCCACTCGCCGACAAAGTCGGGCAGCGGCATCGGCAGGAACGAGGCCGGGTCATCCATGCGGTACATGTCGGGTCCCGGCACATACACGGGAACGGTCGCTCCACCCTGTCCCCAGGTGGACACTGCGGCTGCGTCCCATACGTGGTCTGGATGGCCGTGCGTGAGCAACACAGCTCCAACGCTCACGCCCTCGAGCTCAAGAACGTCGCGAATCAGGTGCTGGATGCCGGCGGAAGGATCGACAACAAGGGCAGTGCCCGCCCCGGAAGGGACGAGCACAAGCCCATTCGCCGCGTAGAAAGGCGACGGAATAACGTGAAGACGCATGTCACTCCATGGACGAGGAGATCTGCGCGAGCCAGGCGCGCTTGGTCTCGAGCGCCTCACGCACGTTCCTGGCGGCCTTCTCATCGCCTTGGCCTCGGCCTCGGACAGAGAACGCTCGAGCTGAGCGATCTGCTCCTCGAGCTGGCCGACCATGCCGGCCGCGCGTGCGCGGGTCTCCGGGTTAGTGCGACGCCATTCCTTCTCTTCCGCTTCGCGGACCGCGGCCTCGACGGCGCGCAGGCGCCCCTCGATGCGGTGCAGGTCGGAGGAGGGCACGCGACCGACCTCTTCCCAGCGGTCCTGAATCTGACGCAGCTGAGCCTTGGCACGGTCGATATCGGTGACCGGCAGGATAGCCTCGGCGTCCACGAGGATGGCTTCCTTGGCGACGAGGTTGTCGCGGTACTCCGCGTCGGTGGCCTCATCCTTGGCGCGGCGGGCATCGAAGAAGACCTGCTGGGCGGCGCGGAAGCGTGCCCACAGCGCGTCGTCTTCCTTGCGGGAGGCGCGCGGGGCGGCCTTCCAGCGGTTCATGAGCTCACGGTAGGCGCCGGAGGTGCGCGACCAATCCTCGGACGAGGACAGGGCCTCAGCCTCGGCAATGAGGGCTTCCTTCACGCGCTTGGCCTCAGACTGCGCCTGGTCAAGCTGCGAGAAGAACTGACGACGGTGACGATCAAACTGGGTGCGAGCGGAGGAGAAGCGCTTCCACAGCTCGTCCTCCACGGCCTTCTCCAGGCGAGGGCCTCGACGCTGGAGGTTCTTCCACTCCTCGAGCAGATCGCGCAGGGTCTGGCCGGACTGCTTCCAGTGGGTCTTCGCGGGATCCTGCGCAACGATCTGCTCGGCGCGCTCAACGACGGACGTACGCTCGGCCAGAGCGGCAGCCTTCGCGGCCTTGCGCTCCTCGCGGGCGATTTCCTTGCGCTCCTCAGCGACCTTTTCGACGGCCGCGACACGCTCGCGCAGTGCCGGGATGTCGCCGATGACGTTCGGCGAGGCAACCTGCTCGCGCAGCGTCGCGAGAGTCTGATCGATGTCGCGCGGGCTCAGGGTCGCCAGGCGATCCTCGAACAGCTTGATCGTCGCTTCAAGATCGGCGTAACGACGCTCATAGAGAGCGTAGGGAGATGCGGGAATACCCTCGGGGAAGCCGCCGATGACGCGCTCCTCGTCTCCATCCTTGACATAGACCGTCCCGTCCTCGCCGATACGGGCGAAGGGGTGCTCAGGCACCTCGGAAGCTGCGATCGTCGCCTGGGAGGCGACCTCCTCAGTCGTCGAGGTGGCAGCTTCGGGAGCGTTTTCGTTATTCGGAATCGGCGTCGTGGTCACGATATTCCTTCTGAGACGAGGGCTTACGCCCGGCGCGGGTGCGTGCCGATGTGACACACACAGCTAGTGTGTCACATCTAACGGAGAGGGGAAAGCTCATCCCACAAAAGGGGACGGATGTAACACCCTTTTCCCGCTGATCGGCGCAGTCAATCCCCGCCTCGTCTACGAATCAGCGCCGATGCGCACCGCCTCGAAGACGCCGTCGACCCGACGGAGGGCCGACAAAACCGCGTTGAGGTGACCGAGGTCGGCCAGCTCAAAGGAGAAATTACCCGAGGCAACCTGGTCCCCATCGGTTTTCAGAGCGGCGGCGAGGATGTTGACGCGGTAATCGGACAGGACGCGGGTCAGGTCGGAGAGCAGTCCACCGCGGTCGAGTGCCCGCACTTCGATCTGCACGCGGAAGGGCGCACCCAGGCCCTTCTCGTTCCAGGAGACATCGACGAAACGCTCGGGCTGCAGCTGCCCCAGGCGCACAGCGTTCGCACACGTGCTGCGATGCACTGAGACGCCCTGGCCTCGCGTGATGAAACCGACGATGTCGTCACCGGGAACAGGGGTACAGCATTTTGCGAGCTTCACCCAGATCTCATTCGGGCTGAGACCGGCGACGGTGATCGCCGCATCGCCAGTGGCCTCGGAGCGAGGCTTCTGCGAGCCCGGCGTGACGCCCTCGGACAGCGTCTCCTCCGTACCGTCTCCCCCACCCAGGTTGTCGACGAGTCGGGTCACGACATTCTGCGCGGAGATATGTCCCTCGCCAACGGCTGCGTACAGGCCGGAAACATCCGGATACCCGAACGACGTCGCCACCGACAGGATCGACTCGTGATTCATGAGGCGCTGGAGCGGCAGGTTCTGCTTGCGCATCGTGCGTGCCAGTGCTTCCTTACCCGCCTCGATGGCCTCCTCGCGACGTTCCTTGGAGAACCACGCCTTGATCTTGGAACGCGCGCGCGGAGAGGCCACGAAGGCGAGCCAGTCGCGAGACGGGCCTGACTTGTCCGACTTCGATGTGACGACCTCGACCGTTTCGCCCGACTCGAGGCGCGTATCCAGAGAGACGAGACGGCCGTTGACCTTCGCACCTACCGTGCGGTGGCCAACCTCCGTGTGCACCGCGTACGCGAAGTCGACGGGCGTCGAACGCGCCGGCAACACGATGACCTGGCCCTTCGGCGTAAACACGTAGACCTCGTCGCCGGCGATCTCGTAGCGCAGCGAATCGAGGAACTCCTCAGGATCCCCCCGTCTCGCGCTCCATCTCGACCAAAGCGCGCAGCCAGTTCGCCTGCTCGTCAGAACTCATGCGATCAGCGTCGCCACTCGAAGCGTTGGGGTTCTGCTTGTACTTCCAGTGTGCGGCGACGCCGTGCTCAGCGCGCTCATGCATGTCGAAGGTACGGATCTGAATTTCCACCGGCTTGCCGCCAGGACCGATCACCGTCGTGTGCAGCGACTGGTAGAGATTAAACTTCGGCATCGCGATATAGTCTTTGAAACGGCCGGGAATCGGGTTCCAGCGTCCATGCAACGCCCCGAGCACGCCGTAGCAATCCTTTGATCGACTCTACCAGGACACGCACAGCCACCAGGTCGAAGACCTCGTCGAAGGCCTTTCCTCGCACGATCATCTTCTGGTAGATCGAATAGTGGCTCTTCGGCCGGCCGCTCACCGTCCCCTTCGTGCCCGAACGACGCAGATCCTCTTCGATCTGGTCGATGACATCGCGCAGGTATTCTTCGCGCTGGGGTGCCCGCTCCGCGACGAGGCGGTCGATCTCCTCGTAGATCTCCGGGTACAGCGTCTTAAACGACAGCTCCTCGAGCTCCCACTTCACCATGTTCATGCCGAGGCGATGAGCGAGCGGAGCGTAGATCTCGAGCGTCTCCTGGGCCTTCTTCGCAGCCGACTTGGCGGGCACGAAACGCCAGGTGCGAGCATTGTGCAGGCGGTCGGCGAGCTTGATGAGCAGCACACGAATATCGCGACTCATCGCGACGAGCATCTTGCGCAGCGTCTCGGACTGGGCAGCCGCACCGTAGTGCACCTTATCGAGCTTGGTCACGCCGTCAACGAGATTGGCGATCGCCTCGCCGTATTCAGCCGCGAGCTGCTCGAGGGTGTAGTCCGTGTCCTCGACCGTGTCGTGCAGCAGCGCTGCGACAAGCGTCGGGGTCGTCATGCCCATTTCCGCCAGGATGGTCGCGACGGCCACCGGATGGGTGATATACGGTTCACCGGACTTGCGCGTTTGCCCGCGGTGATGTTCCTCAGCGGTGCGGTAGGCACGCTCGACGACGCTAATATCCGCCTTCGGATGGTTCGCACGCAGCGCACGCACAAGCGGCTCAATTTCAGGGATCGTGGCCCGTCCGCGCGAACCAAACCACACGAGCCCGGAGCGCACCCGGGAACCCGCCGCGGGAAGCGCGGAGCCTGAAGTCATGTCGTCGCTGCTCATGGCCCCATGATAGCGACGAACGAGCGGGTCCGGGGATCGTGACGATCCCAGGGCCCGCTCGTTGTCGAGAAGCAACACTCAGAGGTGAAGCGCGCTCTCCACCGTCACGTCCGACAGCACCGAGCGACCGCCCAGCGCGTCGAGTTCCAGCAAAACAGCCACGGCCTCGACGGAGGCACCGCACTGACGCAGGAGCTTCACCGCCGCGTTGGCGGTGCCGCCCGTTGCGAGCACGTCGTCAATGATGAGGACGCGCTGTCCCTCGTGGACCGACTCCGGGTGCATTTCCATGCGCGCTGTGCCGTACTCGAGTTCGTAGTCGACGCCGATCACGTGGCCGGGCAGCTTACCGGCCTTGCGGATCGTCAGCATTCCAAGGCCAAGCTCAGCGGCCACGGGGGCGCCGAGAATGAAACCGCGCGACTCGAGACCCGCAACGGCGTCGATGCGACCCGCATAACGGGCGCCGATCAGCTCAACCAATTCCTTGAATGCCGGGCCGTTCGCAAACAGCTCGGTAATGTCGCGGAACAGGACGCCGGGTTCCGGAAAATCCGGAATTTCCAGCATGTTTTGCTGAACCAGAGTGGCGACACGATCGCCAAGCTCACCGATCATCGATGATTCTTCTTCCTGTGGGGCTGGTTCTCATTACCCAGACGCTGTCCGGGCTTGATCGGAGCCACCTTGACGGACTTCGGAGCGGAAGACTTGCCGGTGGCGGTGCGGTGCTCGCGCTCGTGCTCGACCGCCGCGTTGTGCTCGCGCGTCTTGTTCGACAGCTCCTGGAAAGTAACCAGCAGCGGAGAGGCAATGAAGATCGACGAGTAGGTACCGGCGATCATACCAACGAACAGGGCCAGCGAGATATCTACCAGGGTACCCGGGCCGAGGGCCACGGAACCGATGATCAGGATCGCACCGACGGGGAGAAGCGCCACAACCGAGGTGTTGATCGAGCGAACCATCGTCTGGTTGACCGCGAGGTTGACGTACTCGGCGAAGGTGTAGTGCTTCTGCTCGTAGACGTCCGAGGTCAGCTCGCGCACCTTGTCGAAGACGACGACGGTGTCATAGAGCGAGTAGCCCAGGATCGTCAGGAAACCGATGACGGTTGCGGGCGAGACCTCGACCTGCAGAATCGCGAACACGCCGACGGTGACCGCGATGTCGTGCAGCAGGGCGAGGAGCGCCGAGGCAGCCATGCGCCACGAGCGGAAGTACACGGTCATCAGCAGGGCGACGAGCGCCATGAAGATGACGAGAGACTGTGCGGCCTTCGTGGTGACCGACGAACCCCAGGAGGGGCCGATCGACGAGGACTGGACCTCGGTCGCATCCACGCCGTAGGCGCTAGCCAGGGCGTCACGCATCTGAGCGGTCTGCGCGGAGTCGAGCGAGGTGGTCTGAATACGCACGGAGTCGGAACCCACGCGCGTAACCTTGGGGGCACCTTCGACGAGGCCGGTTGCACTGACCGCGCGCGACGCGAAGGACTCACTCTGGTCGCTCACATGAGCGACGTCGAACTGCGAGCCACCCGTGAACTCAATCGAACGATTGAGGCCAAGGATTGCAACGAGCGCAAAGCCGAGAACGAGAACGCCAGCCGCGAGGCCGACAAAGACCTTGCGCTTGGGGACGACGGCGTAGGACTTGTCGCCCGAGTACAGGGCGTTACCCCACTGAGCAAAACTCATCATGTCAGTTCTCCTCTTCCTCGGTTGCCACCGTGGCGTCATCCGTCGACTCGGCCGACGAGGCCTCTTCCTCCGCCTTCTGGGCGGCCAGGCGTGCAGCGCGGCGGCGCTCGGCGATCGACAGACCGTCTCCGGCCTCGTCATTCTTGTCCTTGGAGGTGGATTCACCGCGCACGACCACGCGGCCGCGGCCCGCATACACGAGGGAGTTCTTCGCACCCAAGTGCTCGGGATCGAGGCCGGACAGCTTGTGGCCCTCGCCGAAGAAGCGGGTACGGATCAGCAGTTCCATCATCGGGTGGGTGAACAGGAAGATCACCGCGATGTCGATGACGGTCGTGACACCCAGGGTGAAGGCAAAGCCCTGAACGCCACCGACGGCAAGCAGGTAGAGGACCACGGCGGCCACCAGGTTAACGGCGTCAGAGACCAGGATCGTACGCTTGGCGCGGTCCCAGCCCTCCTCGACGGCGGCCTGCAGCGGGCGGCCATCGCGCACTTCGTCGCGCACGCGCTCGAAGTAAACGATGAAGGAGTCGGTCGTGACACCGATGGCCATGATCAGACCGGCGACACCCGCCAGCGAGAGGCGGTAGCCCATCCACCACGACAGGAGCGTGATCACCAGGTAGGTGATGATCGAGGCGACGACGAGCGAGCCCGCCGAGATGATCGCCAGGCCGCGGTACTGCCAGATGAGGTAGAGGATGACGAGCAGGAAGCCGATCAGGGCGGCCCACAGGCCGACCGTCAGGTGATCGGTGCCAATCGTCGCGGAGATCTGCTGTTCGGACTCGACCTCGAAGTTCAGCGGCAGCGAACCGAAGCTGAGCTGGTTGGCCAGCGCCGAAGCGGACTGAGCGGTGAAGTTACCGGTGATCTCGGCCTGGCCGTTGGGGATGATCGCGTTCATCGAAGGTGCGGTGATGACCGTGCCGTCCAGGACGACCGCGAACGAGTTACGGTCGGGGCGGCCCTGGTAGAAAGACGTACCCTGCGGATCCGAGGTGTGGTAGCCGTAGAGGATCGTGGAGGTGTCCTTGAACTTCTCCGTGCCCGCGTCGTTGAACTGCAGGGACACGGCCCACTGGCCGGTCGTCTGACCGTTGCTGTTGCGCGCAAGGCTGGCGGTCGCAGTCTTCAGATCCGAACCGGGTACGGCCACGGGACCAAGGATGTACTTGATCTGACCGGAGTCATCACAGGCGGCGTAGGGCTTGTCAGAAGAACCCTCAATATGCTTGACGTCAGCGGCAGCGAGCAATCAAGCGTCAGGAAGTCGTACACGACCTGCTCGGTGATCCACGCGAGATCCGAAGCATTCTCAGGCGTGGTCGCGGGGGTGTCGGACAGGACCCCGTCCTGATTCGCATCGGCGATACCCTTCGCGGTCGCCTCATCCAGGGCGGTGGACTGAACGCCCGACTGCGCTGCCTCGGTCGCTGCGCCCGACTGGGCTGCCTCGGTGGTCGCCCCGCCCGACTGCTCGCCCGACTGGGCACCGGACTGGGCTCCGACTGCGGCGTATCCGTCTGGGCGGGCTCCTGGTTCTGGATGACGCCCTGAGCCGCGCCGATTCGCAGGACCGGGCGGAAGTTCATCTGCGAGGACGAACGAATAAGATCCAGCTGCTCCTGAGAGGGCGTGCCGGGGATCGACACCATGATGTTCGAGCTGCCCATCGAGGAGATCTCAGACTCAGACACGCCGGAGGCGTCGATTCGGTTACGGATAATCGAGATCGCCTGGGTGATGTCCTCTTCGGTGATCTCACGCTGTCCGTCGCCCGTCACGGTCGGCGTCAGGATGAGCTGAGTGCCGCCCTTCAGGTCGAGGGCCAGGTCGGGATACGGGGATACGCCCTCGGTGAAGTGCCCGATCGCAAGTGCCGCACACGCCGTCACAACGGAGACGGTGAGGGTCACGAGCGCGCGCACGGGGCGTCGCTTATGTGATGCCACGGTTCTACTTTCCGTTCAGCCTTGACTTACTTCTGCTGCTCGTCGGCGTCGTTCATGGAGACCTCGCCGTCGGTCGGCTCGTCGAGTCCGAGGACCTTCTCGTCCTCGTCCGTCGCCTCGTCGGCGGCTGCGAACTCGAATGCGTCCGCCTGCTCCGCGTCAGCGAGAAGGCGGCTGGCCGCCGATTTCGGCGATCATCTCTCGCTCCCAGTACATCTCGTGCCCGTCGGTGGTCTCCAGGACGATGATGTCGCCGTCGAGGTCAACAAAACGACCCCAGAAGCCAACGCGGGTACGAACCCATTCGCCAGGCTTGACGGCAGCGAGCTGGTCACGCTTTTCCTGCTCCATCTTCGCCATCTGCTTCTTGCGGGAGGTCGAGCTCCACCACATAAAAGCGACCATGGCGACAATCAGGATCACGAGGGTGTAGTTGTTCATAAAGGCTGATTCACTTTCGATGACGGTCAGGCGCTTCGAGCGCACCTTGCCAGTCTAATGCCCGTGCAAGGTTTTAGCCTAAGTGATCAAGGTGTGGCGCGGCGCAAGGACCCATCGGAGCCTCTTTGACACTGCAGGTTGCGCCCGTGGCCAGCCAGGATGGGCACAAGGCCCGCTCCCCTAGTCGAAGAGTGCCCCGTCCGGCGCTGGCGGAGTGAGCCCGAGGTGGGCCCACGCCTTGGGGGTTGCCATGCGTCCACGGTTGGTACGCACGAGGAATCCTTCGCGGACGAGATAGGGCTCGGCAACGGTTTCGACGGTCTCCGCCTCCTCGCCAATCGTCACGGACAGGGTCGTCAGGCCCACCGGGCCACCCGCGAAACGGCGACAGATGGCTTCGAGAACCGCGCGGTCCAGGCGATCCAAGCCGGAAGGGTCGACCTCGAAGAGCTCGAGCGCGCCGCGCGCGGCCTCGAGGGTCAGCTGCCCGTCGCCGTGCACCTGGGCGTAGTCGACGACGCGACGCAGGAGGCGGTTCGCGATTCGAGGAGTGCCTCTCGAACGTGAGGCGATCTCGTGCGCCGCCTGCGCGTCGATGGGGGAACCCAGCAGCGAGGCGGAACGGGTGACGACGGACTGCAGTTCGTCGGTCTCGTAAAACTCAAGATGGGCCGTGAAGCCGAAGCGGTCGCGCAGCGGTGCGGGGAGGAGACCTGAACGCGTCGTCGCACCCACGACCGTGAAGGGAGGAAGGGTCAGCGGGATCGACGTCGCACCGGGCCCCTTACCCACGACGACATCGACGCGGAAGTCCTCCATCGCGAGGTACAGCATTTCCTCGGCGGTGCGCGCGAGGCGGTGGATCTCATCAATGAAGAGGATGTCACCCTCTTGGAGACCGGACAGAATCGCAGCAAGGTCGCCAGCATGCTGGATCGCAGGGCCGGAGGTCAGGCGCAGGGACGTGCCCATCTCCGCAGCGATGATCATTGCGAGCGTCGTCTTACCGAGTCCGGGAGGGCCTGCAAGGAGAACATGATCGGGGCTGGCCGAACGCATGCGCGCAGCATCAAGCACGAGCTGCAGCTGACCGCGCACGACGCGCTGGCCGACAAATTCCGAGAGCTTCTTGGGGCGCAGCGCAGCCTCGGCAGCGCGCTCGAGCTCCCCGGCGTCGGGGGCGACGATGCGCATCGCATCGACATCGAAACCGGAATCCATCTGATTAGCCACGTCCGCCTCCCAGCGTCACGAGTGCAGCGCGCAGCATGTCGGAGGCACCGAGCCCGCTGCCCGCGAGCTTCTCGATGGCCTTGGCTGCCTGCGCCTCGGACCATCCCAGGCCGACCAACGCGGCGCTGACTTCGGAGGCCACGGCGTCCTCCGTGGGCGCGGGAGCGGCCGCCTTTTCCGCGCCCGGCAGTGCTGCCGGGGTGCCCAGCTTGTCCCCGATTTCGAGGGCCATACGCTGCGCCGACTTCTTACCCACGCCGGGGATGCGTTGAAGAGCCGTCAGATCCTGGTCGCGCACCGCGCGGCGCAGGTCGTCGGGGCGTAGGACCGCCAGTGCGGCGAGCGCGATCTTCGGGCCAATGCCCGACACCGACAGCAGTTTCGTGAAGACGTCGCGTTCGTCGGCGGACTCGAAGCCGTAGAGCGTCATCGAGTCTTCGCGCACGATCATCGATGTGAACACCGTCATCTCCTGGTCACGCGACGCACCCTGCGCGAAGGCGGGCGTCACGTGCACGCGAAAGCCGATGCTCCCCACCACGATGTCGATGTGGTCGAGGCCGACGCTCGCGACTGTGCCGCGCAGAATGGAGATCACTGCGTTCCTTTCGTTCACGGGTCACCCGCGCATGCGGGCGAACATATGTACGATTCTAGCCGCGCCTGCGCCTCGGATCGACGGCACCCGTTCGGCGTTGCGCGGCCTGGGCCTCGGCCCACGCCTTTTGAGCGGGGGTCATGGAGCCGCGAGCGGTGAGGCGGCCCGAGATCGAGACGGCGACCGACGAGTCCTCAGGGGCACCGAGCAAGCCGGTTCCCCGCCACGCGTGCGTGATCGCGATGGCCAGCGCGTCGGCGGCGTCCGCGGGCTTGGGGGCCTTGGCGAGGCCGAGGATGCGAGCGACCATCGCCTGCACCTGAGCCTTGTCCGCGTTACCGTTGCCGGAGACGGCGGACTTAACCTCAGAGGGCGTATGGACGGCCATCGGCAGGCCGGCGCGCCCAACGCACGTCATCGCCGCACCCATGACCTGCATCGTGGTGGTCACCGACTGGAGGTTGTCCTGCGCGAAGACGCGTTCGATGGCGACGACCTCGGGCTCGTAGCGCTCGATGACGCTGTCGATCGCATCCGCGATCGTGCGCAGCCGGAAGTGCGTCGCCAGGTCCTTATCCGTGCGAGCCACACCGACGTACACGAGCGAAGCACGCCGCGACGCATCGACGTCGACGACACCGAGGCCGCAGCGCGTCAGGCCCGGGTCGATGCCCATGACGCGCATCAGGAGCGTGCAACCATATCGGCGAACATGGCGTGGATACGGTCGTCCCCGCCCACCTCGGGATGGAAGGACGTCGCCATGACGTTGCCACGGCGTACAGCGACGATCGGGCCGTCGGCAGCGTTGCCAGCGCGCGCGATGACTTCGACGCCCTCGCCCACCGACTCCACCCACGGGGCGCGGATAAACACGGCGTGGAAAGGACCGCCTTCAACCCCCTCGACGTCCAGGTCCTCCTCGTAGGAGTCGACCTGACGACCGAAGGCGTTACGGCGCACGACCATGTCGAGCGCCCCGAAGGAACGCTGATCCTCGCGGCCGTCCAGGATCGACGAGGCGAGCATAATCATGCCCGCGCACGTCCCGTAGACCGGCAGGCCGGATGCGATGCGGTCGTGCAGCGCATCGAACAGGCCAAAGGAGAGCAGCAGGTTCGACATGGTCGTCGACTCACCGCCGGGGATGACGAGCCGTCGACCTGGTCGAGTTCAGAAACCCTACGCACAAGCAGCGCGCGGGCGCCGGAGTTTTCCAGCGCCCGCACGTGCTCTGCGACGTCGCCCTGCAGGGCGAGAACGCCGATGGTCACCATCCGCGCTCCGCGAGGCGGTGATCGACCGGCAGGTCGTCGACGTTAATGCCAACCATGGCCTCGCCCAGGCCACGGGAGACCTCGGCAATGACGGATGGATCGTCATAGAAGGTCGTGGCCTTGACGATGGCGGCCGCACGCTTGGCGGGATCGCCGGACTTGAAGATGCCCGAACCAACGAAGACGCCCTCGGCGCCCAGCTGCATCATCATGGCAGCGTCGGCGGGGGTGGCGATGCCGCCGGCCGTGAAGAGCACGACGGGGAGGCGACCCTCGCGGGCGACCTCGGCAACGAGCTCGTAGGGGGCCTGCAGTTCCTTGGCCGCGACGTAGAGCTCGTCCTCGGGCAGGGAGGTCAGGTGACGGATCTCGTCGCGGATCTTACGCATATGCGTGGTCGCGTTGGAGACGTCGCCGGTGCCGGCCTCGCCCTTGGAGCGGATCATGGCCGCGCCCTCGTTGATGCGGCGCAGCGCCTCACCGAGGTTGGTCGCACCGCAGACGAAGGGAACGGTGAAGTTCCACTTGTCGATGTGGTGGGTGTAGTCGGCGGGGGTCAGGACCTCGGACTCGTCGATGTAGTCGACACCGAGGGACTGCAGGACCTGCGCCTCGACGAAGTGACCGATGCGGGCCTTGGCCATCACGGGGATGGACACAGCCTCGATGATGCCTTCGATCAGGTCGGGGTCGGACATGCGGGCCACGCCGCCCTGGGCGCGGATGTCGGCGGGGACGCGCTCGAGGGCCATGACGGCCACGGCGCCCGCGTCCTCGGCGATCTTCGCCTGCTCGGGGGTGACGACGTCCATGATGACGCCGCCCTTGAGCATCTGGGCCATGCCGCGCTTGACCTGCGGCGTGCCGACCTCGCGCTTAGCGGTCGAATCGCTCATGTTCACTCCTGCTCTTCCAGCTGGGCACGAACCTCGTCCGACAGGGACATGTTCGTGTAGATGTTCTGCACGTCATCGGAGTCCTCGAGGGCGTCGATGAGCTTGTTGACCTTGAGAGCGCCCTCGAGGTCGAGCTCGACCTCGGTGGAGGCGACGAACTGGACTTCGGCGGAGTCGTAGTCGATGCCGGCGTCCTGCAGAGCGGTACGCACGGCGACGACGTCCTTGGGGTCGGACTCGACGATGAAGAGCTCACCGGCGTCCTCGACCTCTTCGGCGCCCGCGTCCAGGACGGCCATCATGATGGATTCCTCGTCCACGCCGTCGGCGGCGGGCACCTCGACGATGCCGCGGCGCGAGAACAGGTAGGACACCGAACCGGGGTCGGCCAGCGAGCCGCCGTGGCGGGTGAAGCCCAGGCGCACGTCGGAGGCGGCGCGGTTACGGTTGTCCGTCAGACACTCCACCAGGAAGGCGACACCGTTGGGGCCGTAGCCCTCGTACATGATGGTCTCGTAGTTGGCGCCACCGGCCTCGGCACCGGAGCCACGCTTGACGGCGCGGTCGATGTTGTCGGCGGGGACGGAGTTCTTCTTCGCCTTCTGGATGGCGTCGTACAGGGTCGGGTTGCCAGCGGGGTCGCCGCCGCCCGTGCGAGCTGCAACCTCAATGTTCTTGATGAGGCGCGCGAAGAGCTTGCCGCGCTTGGCGTCAATAGCGGCCTTCTTGTGCTTGGTGGTCGCCCACTTAGAGTGTCCCGACATCACTTCTCCCTGTTGGGTGGATAGATACCGCCATATTCTAACGCGCTTGAGGCTCCCATCCGCATCCGGGCGGGCGTCACGTGGACAAACGTAAACACACTCACAGGAAGGATGGACGAGGCCGTGGCCACTTCCGCGAGCATCTGCCCTATCGGGCGGGCGGGGTGAGCACCACGCGCAGGGCGCAGCTCGCGGGGGCCAGATCCTCCCAGGTGCCGTCGAAGGTGAGGATGAGCGCGGTCGCGGTGGGCACGCCTCGGGACACCTCTCCCCGATCGTCATCGCGGGCCAGCACATAGCCCGCGCCGGAGATGGTCGGCTCATGTCCGACAATGAGTGCGCGCTCCCCCTCGAAAGTGCGCGCGAGTGTCAGGATGTCTTCCTCATCAGCGTTGTAGACGCCGCGGTCGAACCAGCTCTCGCGAATCGACACTCGCTGGCGGATCTGGGCGAACGTCTGCTGGGCGCGAACCGCGTCCGAGCACGCGGCCACATCGAAGCTCCCGATCTGCCGGGACAGGACACCGCCGAGGCGCGCGGCCTGGTCGAGGCCCGCGTGGGTGAGGGGGCGCGCGTGATCGGGGTAGGAGTATGCGGCCTGCGCGTGGCGAAGGAGAACGAGGGTTGGCATACTTCCAAGCGTAACCGCACGGGGAGGACACCATGGCACTGGGAGTCGAAGCCGCATCGGGCATCTGCTCGGCGCGCGAATGCACGAACGCCGCGATCTACCGGATCGACTGGCGCAATCCCGCGATCCACCGCGGGCGCACGAAGACATGGCTCGCGTGCGAGGGGCACCTCTCCTACCTGGAGAACTACTTCAAATACCGCTCGTTCCCCTACGAGGTGTCAGCCTTCGTGGCGCCCAATCAGGAGGAGACTCACGACCACTGATCGAGGGGACGGTCGTTCCATGTCAGGGCGTGGAGCCCCTTCGCCAGTTCGTCGGCCGAGGCAGGGGTGAAGTCGGGGGCCCACTCGAAGGTAGACGTGCCCGTGTTGGACATGAAGTGCTTGGAGACGAGTTCCTCGTCGATGTCGGTGGACAGCCACGTGGCCAGCAGGCGCGTGAGGGCACCGTGGATGACGAACACCGCGACGGCCTCGTCCCCCGCCTGTTCGCGCGCGGCCAAGCCCACGCGGCGCACGGTTTCCAGCGATCGGGCCAGGGCCTCGCGCCCGCTCTCGCCGCCGGGCATGCGGTTGTCAAGGTCGCCAGCGCACCACGACAGGGTCGTGCGCACGTAGAGGGACTGCGAGCCAGGGTCGGCCGCCATCTCGAGGTCGCCGGAACGCAACTCGCGAATACCGGGGTGCACCTGCGGGGTCAGGCCGTAGGCACTCGCCAGCGGCGCCGCGGTCAGGCGCGTGCGGTGCAGCCCAGACATCGCGATGACGGTGGGAGGAGGCGCGACCTCGGACTCCCATCGATCCGCGAGGCGCTGGGCCTGGAGGAGCCCTTCGGGAGTCAGCCCGAGGCCGGGGCGCACCGTATCGAGCGCGCCGAGGCGATTCGCGGGGGTCTGTCCGTGCCGAACCAGCACAATCTTCACTGCTGCTCCCAAAAAAGTCGTTCCATGACGGCGCGCGCCTTGCGTCCAGCGCGCAGCCAATCGTCTTCGAGGGCGTTCAGCCCGCCGCTACCGTACCCGAGGATCGCTGCGAGGGCACGCAGCTCCGCGCTATCACGAGGCAAGACGTCGAGCTTCACACCGCTCATACGCCCGCTCGCCAGGGTATTTGCCGCGCGAATACGAGTGGCCATGTCCCAGGCATCGAGAAGAGTCTGCGCGTCTTGAGCGCTGATCAGTTCATGATCTTGAGCGCTGAGGATCGCCTGCGTCGTCGAGGGTGTACGCAGTGCGGGGTTCTTCATTCCAGCACGCATCTGAATGAGCTGGATCGTCCACTCCACGTCGGTGAGGCCACCGGGCCCGAGCTTCACGTGACGAGCGGGCTCAATGCCGCGAGGCAGGCGCTCGTTCTCCATGCGTGCCTTCACTAAACGAATGTCACGCACATCTGACTCGCTCACTCCCCCGTAGGCGAGCTCCGCGAAGAGTTCGCGAGCCTTATCGGCGAGGCTCCCCTCCCCGATCGGGCGTGCGCGAACCGCAGCCTGCCGCTCCCAGGTGGAGGCCCAGCGCTGCGCATACTCACGATGCGACTCGATCGTGCGGCTCATCGGGCCGTTCTTGCCCTCGGGTCGCAGGTCGAGGTCGACGACAATGCCCAGCTGATTGGTCGCCGAGCCGAGGAGCTTCTTCACGCGGTTCACAATCGCCGTCGCGCTGGCAGCCGCTTCCGATTCGGTGGCACCACCGACGGCCTCATGCAGGGCAATCACATCTGCGTCCGACGCGTACGAGCACTCGCGTCCGCCGTAGCGGCCCATCGCGACGAACACGACGGTTGCCCGTTCCTCGCCCCACCGCTCGCTTTCCTCCCGCCGCGCGATGGCGAGGGCTCCGAGGATTGCAGCATCCGTGGCGTCTGCGATCGCGTTCCCGCGAGGATCGACGCCACCCAGCAGGTCGCTCATCGCACAGCGCGTCAGCTCGCGGGTGCGGACGGCGCGGACCCGAGCGGCAGCCTCCATCGCGTCTTCATGACGGTCGATCAGGGCGGCGACTTCTCGGGCCAGCTGGCGCGGCTCGCGCGGTGCCAGCTCAGCATCATCGTCGAGCCACGCCACGGCCTCGGGACGTTTAGCGAGAGCCTCTGCGATCCAGCGGGAGTTCGGAAGCATGGTCGTGAGCCTGTGGGCCGCCACGCCCGAATCGCGCAAAAGCGCGAGGTACCAGTGTGAATCGCCGATGTCCTCGGACAGGATCCGGAAGTTCAGGAGCCCCATGTCGGGATCAGCCCCTGCGGCGAGCCACGAGATGAACACCGGCAGCAGGTGGCGCTGAATCGCCGCGCGCCTGCTCGTCCCTTGGGTGAGGGCGCCGATGTGCGTCAGTGCTCCCGCCGGATCCCGGTAGCCAATCGCCGCCAGTCGGTCGCGCGCGCCGTCCGCGTGCAGGGATACCTCGTCCTCACTCAGCGATGCGGTCGCGGCGATGATCGGACGATAGAAGACGTCCTCGTGCAGAGCGCGTACACGAGTTCGAACCTCGTCAATGGCATCGCTGATGGACTCCGCATCGGGGAAGCGCGCCGGGTCCATTGATCGTCCGAGGACACGCAGCTCCCGTTCCTTGTCAGGAATCAGGTGCGTGCGGCGCATCCGGGGCAGCTGAGTGCGGTGTTCGACGGCGCGCAGGAATCGGTAACACGACGCGAGCTGATGCGCGTCGCTGCGTGCAATATAGCCGCCCTCGCGCAGCGCCTCGATCGCCTCCAGCGTCGACCTCACGCGCAGGAAGGCGTCGGTGCGACCGTGAACGAGCTGAAGCAGCTGGACGGTAAACTCGACGTCTCGCAGACCGCCGCGCCCGAGCTTAAGCTCGCGCGACGCGTGCGAACGGGAGATGTTGTCTTCTACGCGACGGCGCATCGCGCGCGCGGCCTCGACGAATCCCTCGCGCGTCGCGGCGCTCCACACGTAGGGCTGCGCGGCTTCCTCGAAGGAGCGCCCGACGGCCTCGTCTCCCGCGCAGGCTCGAGCCTTGAGCAGCGCCTGAAACTCCCAGGTCTGCGCCCACTTGTCCCAATACTGCCGGTAGGACTCGACGGTGCGCACGAGTGCTCCGTTGCGTCCCTCGGGGCGCAGGTTCGCGTCCACCGTCCACAGCGGCGCTTCGGTGCCGGGCCCCGAGCATGCGGAGGCCGTCGCCGCTGCGAGACGGGTCGCGACCTCGAGGGCCACGCGTTCATCCCCGTCCGCCCCGGCCTCGGCGACGTAAACGACATCGACGTCGGAGATGTAGTTGAGTTCGCGTGCGCCCGTTTTCCCCATCGCGATGATTGCTAGGGGGATGAGCCCGCGCGGGTCGATGTCCCGGCGCGCCAGGGCCAGGCCGGCCTCAAGGGTCGCGTCGACCAGGTCGGCGATGCGCCGACCGACCTCGGGCATGAAGCCTTCAGGATCCTCGCTCGTCAGGTCGTCTGCGGCCAGGTACAGCAGCACCCGGCGATACGCGCCGCGCAGATCATCCACCCGGGCATCCTCAGAGGCGATGAAGACGCCACGCTCCCCTCGCGTCGCCCCCACGGACGCCAGCATCACGCGCGCGGCCTCTCCCGGGTCCTCCCAGGTCGCCCGCGCACGGGCGGGATCGGCAATGATGTAGTCGCCGAGCCACTGGCTACCACCCAGCACCGCACACACGCGACGCCGCGCGGCAGCATCATCGACCAGACCACGCACGAGGCCGGGGTCAGCTTCATGGAGACGGATCGCAGCGAGCAGCGCCAGATCGGGGTCGGCGCTCGCCCCCAGGTCCCCCGCCCACACCTCGGCTCCGCCCGGCAGCTCCTCGAAAAAGTCGAGGGCTCGGCGGGGGTCCAGGAATCCGGCAATCCGAAGCTCGTCGGGTGTCACCGGGGAACGACCTTGAGGAATTGCTCAAGCTCCTGGCGGGTGATCTGCTGACGATACTCCGTCCATTCCTTGCGCTTGTTGCGGATGACGTAGTCGAACACCTGCTCGCCGAGCGTCGAGGCCACCAGATCAGAGCGCTTCATCGCACGCACCGCATCCGCCAGTGAGGCAGGCAGGGCGCGAATACCCATGACTTGACGCTCGCGATCCGACAGATCCCAGACGTTGTCCTCGGCCTCGGGCATGAGCTCCATTTTCTGCTCGATGCCATCCAGACCCGCGGAGATCAGCACGGCGAACGCCAGGTAGGGGTTTGCACTCGGGTCGGGCGCACGGTATTCGATGCGCGCGGCGGCCGCCTTCTTCGGCTTGTACAGGGGGACACGCACGAGGGCCGAGCGGTTCAGGTGCCCCCAGCACACGTAGGAGGGCGCCTCTCCCCCACCCCACAGGCGCTTGTAGGAGTTCACGTGCTGGTTCGTAATCGCCGCGATCTCCTCGGCATGGGCGAGCAGGCCAGCAATGAACTGGCGCCCCGTCGTAGACAGACGATACTGACCCGCCGGGGAGAAGAACGCGTTCTCTTCGCCCTCAAACAGCGACAGGTGCGTGTGCATTCCCGAGCCCGGGTGTTCGATGAAGGGCTTGGGCATGAACGTCGCGACGAGCTCCTCACGCAGCGCGACCTCCTCAATGAGGGTGCGCGCAGTCATGATGTTATCCGCTGCGCGCACGGGGTCCACGGCTCGCAGGTCGATCTCGTTTTGCCCCGGGCCGCCCTCGTGATGCGAAAACTCGACCGGGATCGCCATGTCCTCAAGCATGCGCACAGCGCGGCGGCGGAAGTCGTTCGAATCGCCGCGTGCGACATGGTCGAAGTAGCCAGCCTGATCGACGGGGATCATGCGGTCGGGGGTGACGGGCTGACGCAGCAGGTAGAACTCGATCTCCGGGTGGATCATCACACGGAAGCCGGCATCGGCGGCGCGCTCCACCGCGCGCTCGAGGACGCCGCGAGGATCGGAGGGAGCCGGGCGACCATCGGGCATGAGGACGTCGCAGAACATACGAGCAACCGGGTCCTCGTTGGAGCGCCACGGGAGCAGCTGGAACGTCGACGCATCCGGCTTGAGCAGCATGTCCGACTCGTAGACACGCGTCAGGCCTTCGACAGCCGACCCATCGAAGCCGATGCCCTCGGCGAACGCCTCCTCGAGCTCACCGGGGTCGATCGAAATCGACTTCAAGACGCCCGCGACATCCGTAAACCACAGACGGATGAAACGAATATTCTTCTGCGCGACCTCGCGCAGCACGTATTCCTGATGCGAATCCACCGCTGTCCTCCCGTTGAGAAAAAACGGGCCGACCGCAGGGACTGCGGTCGGCCCGGCATGGCTTCAGTCTACTTGCCCAGGTTGAAACCCTTCGAGATGGATTCCAGTGCGCCGGTGAGATCGGAGGGAAGCATCCACAGCTTGGACGCCTGACCGTCGGCAATCTTCGGCAGCATTTCGAGGTACTTGTAGGACAGGAGCTCGGGCGTGGCCTTGCCAGCGTTGATCGCCGCGAAGACGGTCTGGATGGCCTCGGACTCGCCCTGCGCCCGCAGGATCTGCGCCTGACGGGCACCCTCGGCCTGCAGGATGAGCGCTTCCTTCTGACCCTTGGCCTGCAGAACCTGTGCTTCCTGCTGCGCGGACGCGGCCAGAACGGCGGCCTGCTTGGCGCCCTCTGCCTTCTTGATCTGGGCCTCACGCTCGGCCTCCGCAGTCAGAATCGTCGCACGCTTGGTGCGCTCCGCCGTAATCTGCTGCTCCATGGCGGCCAGAACTCGCGGCGGCGGCTCAATCGACTTGAGCTCCACGCGGGTCACGCGGATGCCCCACGGGCCCGTGGCCTCGTCGAGAACGCCACGCAGCTGCTTGTTGATCGACTCACGCGAGGTCTGCGTCTGTTCCAGATCAAGAGAGCCGATCAGGTTACGCAGCGTCGTCGCGGTGAGCTGCTCAATCGCCTGCAGGAAGTTCGCGACCTCGTAGGTCGCGCTGCGAGGATCCGTGATCTGGAAGTAGATGACGGAGTCGATCGAGACCATCGCCTGGTCGGCGGTGATGACGGGCTGGGGCGGGAAGTTCGCAACTTGCTCGCGCAGGTCAATGCGGGCGGCGACGCGGTCCACGAAGGGAACCAGCAGGTGGAAGCCACCCTGCATAACCGCCTGGAAGCGACCAAGGCGCTCAACAACGTACGCCTGCGACTGCGGGACAATCCGCACCGCGCGCACCAGCGAAATGACAACAAAAACAATGAGCGCGAGGACCACGATCACCACGATGTTACCGATGACTTCACCGGAACTCATAACGTATTTCCTTTCTTACGTCACTGACAGGGAGCGGGCTTTCAGGAGGCCGAACCCGCAGGCGGCTGGGTAGGTGCCGGCACCGCCGGATTCAGGGCGCTCACGACAGCGGTTGCTCCGTCGATACGATCGACGCGCACCTCGGCACCAACGGGAAGCTCAGGCCCTTCTGTTCGTGCGCTCCATTCACCGCCCGTGAACTGGATGCGTCCGTGACGCTCCCCCACGGCCTCGGTCACGTAGGCGGTCTTTCCAATGAGACCGTCCGCGTTGCTCGGGACGTAGCTGGTCGTCTTGTCGATCCTGCCCTTGAGGAACGGACGGACAAGCGCCAGCAAAGCGATAGAGACGACAACGAAGACGATGACCTGAATCGTCAGATTTGCGCCGAACGCGCCCGCGATGCCGGCGACCAACGCTCCGATCGCGAACATGAGGAACACGAAGCTCACACTCATGACCTCGATGATGCCGCACACCAGGGCGGCGAGAATCCACAGCCACCAGGTAGTCATATTTCCCCCTTATTCGGTGATACCGCGCGCCCACCAGCGACCGTCGGTACGTCCGGTGAGAAGCGGCATTCCATAGACCTGCGACAGATTAACACCCGTCAGTACGTCCTCGATCGGACCCTGGTAGGCAATCTGCCCCTGCGACATGATCGCGCAGTGCGTCACGCCGTCAGGAATCTCCTCGATCTGGTGGGTCACCAGGATGATCTGCGGAGACTTCGAACCCTTCATGATCTCCGAAAGCGCGGCAATTAGCAACTCGCGCGCGCCCAGGTCGAGCCCAGAAGTGGGCTCATCCAGGACGAGAACCTCGGGATCGGTCATCAGCGCGCGGGCCAGCAGCACACGCTGCGCTTCTCCCTCGGATAGTGTCGCGTACTCTCGCTGGGCGAGGTGGTCGACTCCGAAGATCTCCATGAGCACACGGGCGCGCTCATCGTCAACCTGCTCGTATTCCTCGTCGTGGGCAACGGCCAGGCCCCAGGCGGCGCTGCGCACCGTGTCGAGAACGGACTGGGTCGGCACGATCTTGGCGCCCACCGCAGCCGAAGCAAGCCCGACTCGCGTGGCCACCTCTGCGGGATCGGCCTGTGCCAGATCCGTCTGCGAAACGGCGACCTCACCGGTGTCCGGTGCGATGCGGCCGGAGGCCACACGCGCCAGCGTGGTCTTGCCTGCGCCGTTCGGGCCGACGATGACCCAGTGCTGGCGCGGACGCGTCGACCATGAGACATCGGAGAGGACCTGCGTGTCCCCGCGCTGGAGGGAAACGTGAGAAAGATTCAGGACGTAAGTCATGTATCCAGCCTAGTCGTCTGTCGGGTGACGTGCGCCCTAAACGAGCGAACGGTACAGCTCGGCGGTCTTCACGCCGATCGCTTCCCAGGAGAAGTGATCGCGGGCGCGAACGAGGCCAGCTTCGCCCATGCGACGTCCCAGTTCAGGGTCGTCGAGGATACGCACCAGGCGATCAGCCATCGCTTCCTCGAAGGCGCGGGGATCAAGCGGCGTTCCCGTACCGTCCTGCATCTGCTCGATCGGGACGAGTAGCCGGTTTCTCCGTCGACGATCACGTCGGGGATGCCGCCGGTCGCGGTCCCGACGACGGGCAGGCCCAGGGCCATGGCCTCAAGGTTCACGATGCCGAGGGGCTCGTACACCGACGGCGTGATGAAGACCTGCGCGGAGGACAGGATCGCCGCCACCTCGGGCTGCGGGAGCATCTCGGAGATGAGGACGACGCCGGAGCGACGCGAGCGCAGCTCGGCGACGAGGCCCTCGACCTCGGCCGCGATCTCGGGGGTGTCGGGAGCACCGGCGCACAGCACGAGCTGAACGTCATCGGGCAGGAGCTGGGCCGCGCGCAGGAAGTAGGGCAAGCCCTTCTGGCGAGTGATGCGGCCGACGAACACGACCGTGCGACGCGACGGGTCGATACCGTGCTCGGCGAGTACGCGGGCGCGGAGCTCCTCGCCTGCCTCCCCCTCAGGGGCGTGCCACTTGTTCAGGTCGATGCCGTTGTGGATGACGTGCACGCGCTCGGGATCGACGGCCGGGTAGCAGCGCAGGATGTCGTCACGCATGCCGTTCGAGACGGCGACGATCGCGCTCGCAGCCTCGTAGGCGGTCTTCTCCACATAGGAGGACACGCGGTAGCCGCCGCCGAGCTGCTCGGCCTTCCACGGGCGCAGGGGCTCGAGCGAGTGCGCCGAAATAACGTGCGGGATGTCGCCGAGAAGCGATGCAATATGACCGGCAAAGTTGGCGTACCAGGTGTGGGAATGAACCAGGTCAGAACCCTCGCACGC
Organism: uncultured Actinomycetaceae bacterium; assembly: GCA_916438945.1. GTDB lineage: Bacteria > Actinomycetota > Actinomycetes > Actinomycetales > Actinomycetaceae > Pauljensenia. Next base: position 141,970 of record CAKAGS010000001.1, read on the forward strand.
GGCGGCGATCTCGAGGTCAACACCGAGCGTACGCAGGGCGGCGTTCGCTCCGGCGAGCTGAGGCAGATCAGCGTGCCCGGTCACGCCCGGGTCGGCTCCATCGGTGCCCGGTTCGCGAGGACCGTCAAACGCCTGCACGCGCAGGTCATCGACGAGGCCACGCAGGACCTTGGCCAGTTCAAGCACGTGGACACCGGCTCCTCCGTAGACATGAGGCGGGTATTCGCGGGTAAGGAGATCAACGCGCATGGTGGGGTCCTTCCGACGTGAGCGACATGTGAGACACATCGTATCCGATCTCGCGTCACCGCTGGTCGAAAACGAGACGATGTAGCAATCGATAGACATTTGTAATACAGTGTGACCACTCCCACGGATCCGCGCCGTTGCGGGTCCACTCGACCAACGAAGAGGTGCCACATGGCAAAGAACCACGTTCTGGCAATTGTTCTCGCGGGCGGTGAGGGAAAGCGACTGATGCCCCTGACGGATGACCGTGCAAAGCCGGCGGTTCCGTTCGGCGGCCACTTCCGTCTGATCGATTTTGCTCTGTCGAACATCGTGAATTCCGGATACCTCAAGATTGTCGTCTTGACGCAGTACAAGTCGCATTCGCTCGACCGCCACGTCACAAAGACCTGGTACACGTCTCCTCTACTCGGCAACTTCATTGCCCCTGTGCCGGCTCAGCAGCGTCGCGGCCCGCACTGGTACCTGGGTAGCGCGGACGCCATCTACCAGTCGCTCAACATCGTCGACGACGAGCAGCCGGAGTACATCGTCATCATCGGTGCGGACAACATTTACCGTATGGACTTCTCGCAGATGGTCCAGCACCACATCGATTCGGGCCTGCCCGCCACGGTCGCCGGCATCCGCCAGCCCATTGAGCTGGCTTCGGCGCTCGGTGTGATCGACGGCGAGAACGGCGTCGTCAAGAACTTCCTCGAAAAGCCGAAGAACGCCGTGGGTCTGCCCGACGATCCGACCAAGGTTCTCGCCTCCATGGGCAACTACGTGTTCACCACGAAGGATCTGGTGAACGCTCTGCGTGAGGATGCGGCCGACCCCGATTCGAAGCACGACATGGGCGGCAACATCATCCCGTGGTTCGTCGAGCGCGGCGAGTGCGGCGTCTACGACTTCCAGGACAACGACGTGCCGGGTTCGACCGACCGCGACCGCGACTACTGGCGTGACGTCGGTACGCTGGACGCCTACTACGAGGCGAACATGGACCTGATCTCGGTGCACCCGGTGTTCAACCTGTACAACCGCGACTGGCCGACCATGACGATGATCGACGGCTCGCTGCCTCCGGCCAAGTTCGTCTACGGCGATGCGGATCGCCTGGGCCATGCGATCGACTCGTTCGTGTCCCCCGGCGTCATCGTCTCCGGCGGCGAGATCGTACGCTCGGTCATTTCCCCGAACACCTACGTCCACTCGTGGGCAAAGATCGAGGATTCGGTCGTCATGCACGGCTGCCGCATCGGCCGCTCGTCGCGAGTCGTGAAGACGATTCTGGATAAGAACGTCGTCGTTGAGGAAGGTGCCGTCGTCGGTGTCGATCTTGAGCACGATCGCGAGCGCGGATTTACCGTCACCGAGTCCGGCATTACGGTCGTCCCCAAGGGTGCGGTCGTCCGCAAGTGAGCATGACTCACCGTCTCGATGAGCCGGGTGCGCCGCTGCTGTGTGCCAGCGGGGCGCCCGGCCTCGTCGTCACCGACGTCGATTCGACGCTGATCAGCCAGGAAGTCATCGAGGAGCTCGCAGGCGCTGCGGGCACGCGGGCACGCGTCGCCGAGATTACGTCTCGTGCGATGAATGGCGAGCTCGATTTCGCGGAGTCTTTGCGTGAGCGCGTCGCAACCCTCGCGGGTGTCCCCGAGTCTGTCTTCGGTGATGTCTTGGCTTCCATCACCCCCACAACGGGTGCGCGCGAGCTGATCGACGCGGTCCACCGGGCGGGCGGAAGGTTCGGCATCGTCTCAGGCGGATTTGAGGAAGTGGTCGCTCCCCTGGCGGCGTCCCTCGACATCGATTTCTACGCGGCGAACCGCCTCGAAGTCGTCGGCGGCGTTCTGACCGGCCGCGTCCTCGGGCGCATCGTGACCTCCCAGGTGAAGGTCGACTGCCTGCGTGAGTGGGCCTCGTCCCTCGGGGTCCCCCTCGAGCGCACGGTCGCGATCGGTGACGGGGCGAACGACGTCCCCATGATGCACGAGGCCGGGGTTGGTATCGCGTTCTGCGCCAAGCCCGCCGTGCGCGAGCAGGTTGCGGTCCAGCTCAACACTCCGGATCTGTCCCTGGCGATCGCGCCCCTGGGCCTCGCCTAGCCGAATGCGTCAGGGCTCGCGCGTCTCTGTCAGGCGGATCATGCGCCCGTCCCACCCGTCGCGCCAGGCGCGCGCATACTCGAGGATCTGGGCGGGGTAGATCTCCCCGTTGATTTGAGCCGCTGCCTCGTCGATATCCCACCACGCCTGGGTATCGATGACGGAACGCTCCAGTTCGGTCCAGCCGTCCCTACTCAGCACGGTCGAGGGTGCCTGCGCGATGAAGAACCACTCGTCTTGGCGGGCGGTGACCGCCAAGAAGTCGAACTCGGCGGTCCGATAGAGGACGGGGCCGACCAGGTCGTCAGGGGCCAGCTGGATGCCTGTTTCCTCGAAGACCTCACGCACGGCTGCGCCACGCGGGTCCTCCCCTTCCTCGATGCCGCCCCCGATCGTGAACCACCAGAATCGCTCCGGCTGGTCCTCGTCATGGCCCTTGGCCAATAGGACCCTCCCACTGTCGTCGAAGAGAAGGACGCGGGCGGCCTCCCGGTGGGGATAGCCGTCCGCGTCCAATGGCCAGTCGAGTGCGCTCATGCCTCCAGGGTAGCCCGATGGCGTCGCAGTCCCCACACGAGGAGGGCTGTGCTCACGACGAACACCGGGATTTCGATGGCGCCGTAGGTCAGGTTCCACGAGTCTTCGGGAGCCACGAACCCCAGGCCGTTGGCCTGGGCGTGCAGCGCGAGCGCTCCGACGTAGCCCAGGGCACCAACGAGGACTGCGCGCGGCGTGCTAGTGGCGCGCAGGACGGCCCAGGCCAGCGCGTATCCGAACAGGCCGGTGAAGATAGCGTGAGCGTATGCGCCGAGGATGGCGCGCACGAGGAAGGATTCCCACAGTCCACCCATGCCGTCTTCGAGGGCGCTCACGTAGTAGCCCACGTCCTCGCCCCAGGCGAAGCCGATGCCAACAAGGGCACCGAGAACGCCGCCCTGCGCGGGACGCTCGAGCAGCCGACGTGCAGCGAGAATCAGCGCAAGGACGCCGAGGCCTTTGCCGGTCTCCTCGACGACGGGTCCCGTCAGCGCGGAGGTTGCAAAGTCAACGGCGCTTTCCCCTAAGCCGGACTCTTCAACGGCAGAATCCACAAAGCCGTTTCCGAAACCGGCAAAAATAAGAGCAGCGCCGGTTCCCCAGCCGAACGCGGCAAGCCAGGCGAGAACGGTAGGCTTCATGCGCGCCAACACACCGAGGAACACGAGCCCCACGACCGCGCTCAGTGTCGAGGCGCCAACCGCGAGCCAGGCATCGGAGGACGAGACTCCCGCTAGGGCGTTCGAAAATTCATAGATAGCCGCCGGGATGCTCAGTGCGATCAGCACGGCGGAGCAGACGATCAACGCCCAGGAACGTGGGCGCGTCGAGAGTTCATCAGTCACGTAGGTTTCCTTTCTGTCCCCTCTATCGTGAGACACGAACCTATGTGTGTCCTATGAAAAGACGATGCGCGAGCCGTGAGAATCGAAACACTCACATGGGGCGGATGCCCATGAGCGACTGGAAGGTCTGACGCTGTGTCGTCGCCTCCTGAATCTTGTTCTGAGTCTCGTCGATCCGGGCCTTCTCGGGCCCGCGCACGTTCATGACGATCTGGTCGAGTCCGACGGCAGCCAAGTTGTTCATGAAGGACTTCATCGCGCGCTTGGCAGCGGGACCACCGCCCGCGACCCAGGCCAAAGCGTTGCGACGCGAGCCCGGGTCACACACCATCTGAACCTCGCTCGGCAGAATCCACCCCTGGTTGACGTAGGGCATGAGACCGGCAGCGATGTCGCGCCGCTCCCGACGCATCGTTCGAGCGACAAAGAACAGCCAGCAGCAGAACAGAGGAACCTGGAAGATGAAGTAGAGCACGAGGAAACCACCGCGGGAACCCGAGATCACGGCGGATCCGTTCCACAGACCGTGCATCGTCACGGCGATCAGGTAGCCAAGCGTCACAACACCGATGCCAGCACCGATCGAACGCGTGCGTGTCACCGCCCATCCGATCGCCCAGCCGGTACATGTCGTGTACATGACGTGCCCGAAAACACCCAGGAATACGCGCATCACGAATGTCTCGGCAAGTATCCCATTGTAGAAGCTGTTCACAAAGTAGGTGAAGTCTTCGACGACTAGGAATCCCGCCGCCGAGTAACCGGCGTAGACGAGGCCGTCGAGCGGGGAGGAGATGCTGTGACGCCTCATCATGACGATCACGAGCACACCGAGCGCCTTGAGGAATTCTTCGCCAAGGGGAGCGGCAACCACTCCCTTAAAGATCTCCCCCGCAGAACCGCTACCTGTTGCGCTCGCAACAGCCACGCCGGCGAGTCCGTTCGAAATAATCGCAAAGAAGACTGCCACGCCGCCACCCCAGAGGAGCGCCGCGATCTTCGTCCACCAGGGCTCGGGCTCGAAGCGGTCCACGAACTGAAGAAACGCCAGGATGATGACAAGCGGGACCAGGCAGAAAAAGGCGATGAATAAGCCGAGGAAGGGGCCACTGGCGAAAAGGAAGCTGCTGGTACCCACGAGCATCATTGCTGCGCCGGCACCGATCACGACGGCTTCAAAAACCGGTGCCTTCTTGGGAGCGGTGGGCATGGCCCACGACTGCACCTGTTGCGGCGCTGCCTGCGGGTACTGTGCGGCGCTCGGCCCGGGCATAGTCGGCGCCGAATTGACGAACGACTGGAAGGACGAGGTGAATCGTGCTTCGGGCTCGAATCGCGTCATCGGGTCGGGGGCGGGCATCTGCGTCGACTCAGTGGCAGGCTGCCCTGTTGAAGCAGCAGGGGCGTAGGCTGAGGCCGCCTGCGGCTGCGGGATAACCGAGCTAGTGGGTTGAGGAACGCCAGCGTCGTCAGACGCAGGAGCGTCGGAGGCACCGGACTGAGGATCGGACGACGGCTGCGGGACGGCATCGCTATCCGAGGCCGTGTCTGCGTTATCTTCCGGCTCAGGCTCGGGGGCGTAGCTCGAGGTCGCGGGAGCACCGTAGCGCCCACCCGGAGCCTGCGCCCCCTGCTGAGGCGCGGGAGCATAACCAGACCCTGCGGGAGCGCCGTACTGCCCACCCGGAGCCTGACCACCCTGCTGAGGCGCAGGAGCACCGTACTGCCCACCCGGAGCCTGCGCCCCCTGCTGAGGTGCAGGCGCACCAAACTGCCCACCGGGAGCCTGCACCCCCTGCTGAGGTGCAGGCGCACCAAACTGCCCACCGGGAGCCTGCTGCTGAGGAGCCGGAGCGTAACCCGACCCCGCGGGCGCACCAAACTGCGATCCCGGAGCCTGCATGCCCTGCTGAGGCACAGGAGCACCGTACTGCCCACCGGGAGCCTGCTGCTGAGGAGCCGGAGCGTAACCCGACCCCGCGGGCGCACCAAACTGCGATCCCGGAGCCTGCATGCCCTGCTGAGGCGCGGGCGCACCGTACTGTGCCCCCTGCTGAGGCGCGGGCGCACCGTACTGTGCCCCCTGCTGAGGCGCGGGCGCACCGTACTGCGCGCCGGGAGCAGGCTGTCCCTGCGGCTGGTTCGGGGGCACAAAGCCTTGCTGGGGCGCGGGGTGTGGGTAGTTGTTACTCATAGCTCGTCTTCTTTCTTAGTGTGCCTGCGCGAGGCGGGACACGGCATCCGTCACGTCCTGCTGCTGTTCGGCGATCGATGTCAGGCGCAGGAATTCTCGCCTGTTGTCGACTGCTTCAGCGAGCATCTGGCGGTCGGCTTCGATACGCGCGGGGTCGGGGCCGTTCTTGGCCATGAGGCGCTGATCCATGCCCAGAGAGGCAAGATTGATGAGGAAGGAGCGCATGGCACGCTTGGCCTCGCGTCCGCCGGTTCGCGCCCACTTGAGGGCGGCTCGGCGCGCGCGTCGGTCGCTGGCCATCGTGACTTCGCCGGGAATGAACCATCCGGTACGCACGTAGGGCACGAGTCCGATGCGGATCTTCTCGGCTTCCTTGCGGGACATGATGATGAGCGTGACCGCCCACACGATGAAGGCTGGCACGCCGATGACTGCGTACAACAGTAGGAAGTATTGATTCAGGAACGCCAAGGTGCCGTTCCACGCGAAGTGGATGCACATGGCGAAAAACCAGAACACCAGCACGATGCCAGTCTTGGACCAGCCGCGTTTGAATTTCAGCAGTGCCAGGGCGAGGCCGATGCCGGTCATCGAGGTCGCCATCGCGTGAACGAAGGGACTGGCCAGACCTCGCATGATGAAGGTCCAGACGATGCTGCCGGCCTCGGGATTATCAACCCTCACGAAGTACAGGATGTCCTCGGCAAACATGAATCCGCCGGCGGAAAAACCCGCGTAGACGACGCCGTCAATGAGCGAATTAATGTTGGTACGGCGCACGACGACGACGATGAGGACGCCCAGCCCCTTGAGGGTCTCCTCGACGAGAGGGGCGATAAACGCCGCGCCAAGGGCACTGGATTGCTGGAGATCGCCGGTCGTGAAGGTGATGTTCTCCTCGAGGGCGGTGTTGAGGATACCGGAGGACAGCGTCGCAACACCTGCGCCCCACAGGAACAGAGCCACCTTCGTCTTCCAGGGCTCTGGCTCCCATCGGTCGATGAACAGGATGAAGCTGAGGACGATGAGGAGGGGGGAACGACAGCGAGAAGACTCGTCTTAATCAGAGATGCGACACCCGATGACGCGGGGCTGAGCCAGAAGATGACAAGGCCGAGAAGACCGAGGGTGCCGACCGTCGTCATGATGACCTCGAACCACGGGAACGAGTGGCGTGCCTTCGGCGTCTGCCACACGGGTGCGGCGTCATCGGGCGCGGGCCCGGAGATGCCACTGACGACGTCGATGTTGACGCTACTGATCTTCTTCAGGCGGTAGTCTTCGCCCGGCCCTCCCCAGTGGGTCGTGTGCATGTCAGTATCCCCGTCCGCCGATATGTGTGTCGTCATCAAAGTCAATGGGCTCGGGAACCGGTGCGTGTCCGGCGAGCCGAAGCAATTTTACCATCCGTGCGGAACGCAGGGCACGGACCCCAGCCACATCGACGTTGTGGACGTTTCTGGTCAGCTCGATGCGGTAGCACGTCGCGTCAAGTGCCTCGAGGCGGGCGGCAGCTTGCGGGTCCGCCTCGATCTGCGCACGCACGTCGGGAGTGAGCGTTTCTCGGATCGCACGCGTCACAGCGGACGCCCGCTCGAGGCGGGCGTTGACCTCGACGCGATCCGCTTGACGCTGAGCGCTCGTGCGTCGATCGAGTCCGTCGGTCGTCAGTTGATCGCCGCCGTCGCGAATGTACGCGCGCGCAGCATCGACGAGGCCGGGGCCTCCCCCGCTGTCAAGGCCGGCGGCGTGAGCGAGAAGTTCAGCCTCGGAGGCGCGACGCAGCAAAAGTCGCGAGAGAGAGTCGCGAGAAGCAAGGATGCGCTGATGGAGCCGGTCCAACCTGCGCGCACGCGTAATCGCGAATCCAGCGACGACAGCCAGCGTGATGACGGCGAATACGATAGCGGCCAGCAGCCAGGGGGACAGTGAGATCATGCGAGTTCATCCCCTTCTTCTCCGCGGCCTCGGATCAGGTCACGTGCCCGGCGCGTTCCCGAGTCGGCGGGACTTCCCATGGCGATCGCCAGCTTGTAGACCTCGAAGACCTTATCCGCCACAACTTCCCAGTCGTACTGCGCCGATGAGCGAGCTCCGGAAGCGGACAGCTCTTCAAGGCGGTCGCGGTCGCTGAGCAGGTCGATGAGCGTACGTGCGAGCGAGTCACTGTTACCCGTCTCGAAGAGCGCGCCGGCTCGCCCGTCCTCGAGCACCGCACGGAAGGCGGGGATATCCGAGGCAACGACAGCCGTATGGGCCGCCATCGCCTCGACGAGGACGATGCCGAAAGACTCGCCACCCGTCTGCGGAGCGACGTAGATGGACGCGCCCGCGAGCAAGGATTCCTTCTCCTCGTCGCTGATTCCACCCAGGAAGGACACAGAATCACCAAAGCGCTCGACGGCCCGGCGGATCTCCGGAGCGTCTCCTCGCCCGGCAATCAAGAAACGGGCACCCGGAAAACGCTCGAGAACACCAGCGATAGCACCCGCGAAATGCTCAGGCCCTTGCGAGGCTCATCCAGGCGGCCGAGGAAAACGATGACCGGGCGCTCATCCGTCGCAACCCACTGCTCCAATGGCTGCGCGGTGCGGAACGAGGCCGTCTCCACGCCGTTCGGGATGATGACGGCGTCGCCGCCGTGATGCTCAATGAGCGTGCGTCGAGCTTCTTCGGAGACAGCGATGCGCACTCCGATACGTTCCATGTACAGGCGCATGGGGGCCGAGGCAATCGCGCGCGAGACCGACCGGCCCAGAGCGGCGTGGAATGTTCCCACGAGAGGGGCACTCGACAGCATCGCGGCGGCCATCGATACCGAGGGGACCACGGGTTCGTGCACGTGGACCACGTCGAAGTCATTGTCTGCCAGCCAGCGTCGCGTTCGCGCGAGTGCCTTGGGTTTCACCGAAATGTTCGCCACCGACCCGTTGAAGGGAATGGAGACGGACGAGCCCGCGGAGGTGATCCATTCGGGGAGGTCGTCCGAGGTCGACGGCGTGAGCACCTGCACGTCGTGGCCACGCGAGCGCAGCTTCAATGCGAGGTCGCGAATATGAAAGCCCACTCCCCCCGGGCACGTCCCAGGAGTATGGGTTCACGATCCCGATCTTCATCGATTCTTCCTCTCGTGCTCGGCCCTGGCGCGCGCAAGCCGCTCGGGGTCAAGGTCTTCCACGAATACCCTCTGCATCATGTGCCAGTCCTGCGGCTTCGACGCCATCATGGCGGCAAATTCGTCGACCCATGCCTGCGTGAGGGCCTCGACGCGGTTGAGGCCGGGTCGGTCCTGCTCCTCGACGCGGATCGGCCCGACGCAACGCACGCGCACATCGGCCCCGGTCGATGTCTCGTTCTCGTAGGTGATGCATGCGGCGAAGAGCGGGCGATCGAGCTTGGTCGCAAGCGCTGCGGGGCCCGCGGCGACGAGTGCCCGCCGCGTGCCGAGATCGACCTCGATGCCCGACCCCGAAATATCTCGGTCTGCCAACAAAGGAACGATAACGCTGCGGCCGCGCACGCGCTCAATGAGGGCAGAAAAGACCGACTCTCCCTTCGCGACGCCGATGATCTCCATGCCGATGCCTTCGCGCAGCGCCACGAAACGCTCAAACAGTGAGGGAGGTTCGACCTTCTCGGCTACGGTCACGATTGTGCGACCGTGGGCACACACCCATGCTCCCGCGCGGTCCCAGCTGCCCGAGTGTCCCAGCGCGAGGACCACCGGTCCGTCCGCACTGGCCTGTGCCAAGGCCTCGAATCCCTCGAAGGACACGCCCTCGAGCAGCGGCGCGCCTCGACGCGATCCGAGCATCAGCTGCTCGGCATAGTTGCGGATGTGCGAGCGAACTGCGTCGCGCAGCTCATCTGCTGATGGCTCCGTTCCGGTCAAACGCGCCATGTTAGAGCGCAGCCGATCGATCATGGCGCCCCCACGCCTGGCCGCGATGATTGCGCCCGCGTCCGCCATGCGCATGACGAGGCGCAGCGGGAGGCGAGGAGCGACGGCAAAAGCACAGGACAGGGGCGAGAAAGTCACTGGGCTCCCTCGTCGATGTGGCGGGCGGTGAACCAGATACGCTGGCAAACGGTCACAAACGACGCGAAAGCGACCCACGTCAAACCGGCCGCGAAGATCCATTCGGGCAGGCCCAGGCTCATGAGAATCGCCGTGCCCATGCCGATGATGAGGCGGTCGGTTCGCTCGGCGATGCCCAGCTTGGCGACGACCCCGACGGACTCGGCGCGAGCGCGCGCGTAGGGTACGGCGGCCGCGCCAACGATGGAGCAGATGCCAGCAATGATCGCCCACGTGCGCACGAGCGAATCGTCCATCTGGAAGATCGCGTAGGCGGTCAGGGAACCAAACACGGCACCGTCACCGAGGCGATCAAGCGTCGAATCGAGGAAGGCTCCAAAGCGCGTGCCCCCCCGTGGTCATCCGCGCAAGCGTGCCGTCCACGGAGTCGCCGAACATGACGACTGCCAGGGCAATACCGCCCTGCCAGATCCACCCCTGCGGAATGCAGATAACCGCGATCGCGACCGTCGCAACGGTGCCCGCGACCGTCACCGCATTAGGGGTGACGCCGGCTCGTGCGAGAACGCGAGCGAGAGGCGTAAAGATAGCCTTCGTGATGGAACGTCCGTGGTTTCCGAGCATCAGTCCTCCTTCGGCCAGGCGGCGGCCAGGCGCGCCCGAGCATCCTCCAGGAGCTCAGGCACGGCCTTTGTCTGCGCGATAATCGGCAGGAAGTTCGCGTCCCCCAGCCAGCGGGGAACGACGTGCTGGTGGAGGTGGGCGGCGATGCCGGCACCGGCCACCTCGCCCTGGTTCATGCCCAGGTTGAAACCCGCCGGAGACGCGACCTCGCGCGTGACACGCATGGCCGTCGCCGTCAGGTTGCCCAGCTCGATGCGTTCCTCGTCGGTGAGCTCCGTGTAGTCGGAGACGTGACGATACGGGCACACGAGCAAGTGCCCGGAATTGTAGGGGAACAGGTTCATGAGCACGAAGCAGGTGTCGCCGCGGTAGACGATCAGTCCCGTCTGGTCGTCCTTTCCGGGCGCCGTGCAGAACGGGCACCCGACGTCCGAGGCGTCGGCGGGCTTGCCTTCGCCGCGGATGTAGGCCATCCGGTAGGGGGTCCAGAAACGGCCGAAGCCGTCCGGGACGCCCGCAAGCTCGCGGGCGTCCTCAGTCGGCAACGGGCCGTTCGAGGTACCGATCACATCGGAACCGGCATCGCGGCTCATAAGACTCACGCCTCGTCGAGGCCGTCGATCTGGTCGGCGTTGTTGCGCTGCGCAATGTGGGAGGCGATCAGCTCGACCGCGCGATCAACGGCGATGCCGTTGTGCTGCGAGCCGTCACGCAGACGGAAGGAGACCGCGCCCGCCTCGACGTCCTCGCCGCCGGCGATGAGCGTGAAGGGGATCTTGTCCTTCGAAGCGTTGCGAATCTTCTTGCCGAAGCGATCGTCCGACAGGTCGGTCTCGACACGCACGCCGCGCTCGCGCAGCTTCGCAGCAACATCCTTGACGTAGCCATCGAAGGCCTCAGCGACGGGAATGAGGCGGACCTGGACGGGCGAGAGCCACGCCGGGAACGCGCCCGCGTAGTGCTCGGTGAGAACGCCGATGAAACGCTCGACGGAGCCCAGCTTCGCGGAGTGGATCATGACGGGGCGCTGACGGCTGCCATCGGCTGCCGTGTACTCCAAGTCGAAGCGGTCGGGCTGGTTGAAGTCGTACTGAATCGTCGACATCTGCCAGGTGCGCCCGATCGCATCCTTGACCTGCACGGACACCTTCGGGCCATAGAAGGCGGCGCCGCCCGGATCGGGAACCAGGTCGAGGCCGGTCGCGGCGCAGGCGTCTTCGAGGGCCTTCGTGGCAGCCGCCCAGTCCTCGTCCGAACCGATGAACTTGTCCTTCTTCTTGCCGTCCTCGTCACGCGTGGACAGCTCGAGGTAGAAGTCCTTGAGGCCGAAAGCAGACAGGATCGACAAGAAGAACTCGATCTGCGTGCGGATTTCCTCGGAGGCCTGCTCGGGGGTGCAGTAGGTGTGCGAGTCGTCCTGCGTGAAGCCGCGCATGCGGGTCAGGCCGTGGACAACGCCGCTCTTCTCGTAGCGGTAGTCGTGGCCAAGCTCGTAGAAGCGCAGGGGCAGCTCACGGTAGGAGCGGCCACGCGAGCGGAAGATCAGGTTGTGCATCGGACAGTTCATGGCCTTGAGGTAGTACTCCTGGCCTGCCTTGGTCACGTTGCCTTCCTCGTCGCGTTCTTCGTCGACGAGCATGGGCGGGAACATGGTGTCCGCGTAGTAGGGCAGGTGACCCGACGTGTGGAAGAGCCCGCCCTTAGAGATCTCGGGCGTGTGCACGAAGTCGAAGCCGGCCGCCTTGTGACGGTCGGTCACGTAGGACTCGATCTCGTGGCGCAGGATGCCGCCCTTGGGGTGGAAGACGACGAGGCCGGGGCCGATCTCCTCGGGGAAGGAGTACAGGTCCAGCTCGGCACCGAGGCGACGGTGGTCGCGACGCTCGGCTTCCTTGATGCGCTCCTGGTAGGCGACGAGGTCGTCCTTCGAGGCCCAGGCTGTGCCGTAGATGCGCTGGAGCTGATCGTTGGACTGATCGCCCTTCCAATAGGCGGCCGAGGCCTTGGTGAGCGTGAAGCCGTTGCCAATGAGCTTGGTGGAGGGCAGGTGCGGGCCGCGGCACAGGTCCTTCCAGGCGACGGAGCCATCGCGGCGGACGTTGTCGTACATGGTGAGCGTACCGCCGCCGACCTCGACGGAGGCGCCCTCGGCACCCTTACCCTTCGTGGTCACGAGCTCGAGCTTGTAGGGCTGCTCGGCCAGCTCGCGGGCGGCCTCCTCCTCGGAGATCTCGCGGCGCACGAAGCGCTGACCTTCCTTGACGATGCGCTTCATGCGCTTCTCAAGGTCGCGCAGCAGCTCGGGGGTGACGGCGTCGATGTTGCCGAAGTCGTAGTAGAAGCCATCGGTGATGAAGGGGCCGATGCCGAGGTTCACGTCGGGGAATACGTCCTGGACGGCCTGGGCGAGCACGTGGGTGGCGCTGTGGCGCAGGATGTTCAGGCCGTCCTCGCTAGCCAGGGTGATGGCCTCGACGGTCGTCCCCTCTTCGAAGGGGGTCTCCAGGTCTCGCGGGGTACCGTCGACCTTGATGGCGACAACATCGCGAGACTTCTCGAACCACGTCGTGCCCGTGGTCCCCGCCGGTACGGTGTGTTCGTGTCCGTCAATGACGAGCGAGATATCGGGCACTGTGTCTCTAGTTTCGTTAGATACGCGAAATTGTGTTGTTAAGGGGATTCTATCCCCGTGGCGTGCTCGGTTCAGGAGCGGGCGCGCCAGTCCTTGACGGCTTTCGCCGCGCTCAGGGCACGGTAGGTGGCCTTCTTAATGGGCATGTCCCAGCCGCCGGGCACGTCTGTGAAGTGCGAGGCGAAGGCGCTCTTGTACTTTCCGACGCTGTAGAGGTCGGGGCAGCGCGGCGAGTGGGCGCCCATCAGGTCGAATTCGCGCACGCCGTCGCGGGCGAGGAATTCGGCGGCCAGGAAGTCCAGGACCGGGGGCTGACGCAGGCGACGGCCGGCCTCGGTGGAGGCGCCGTATTCTGCCTGCGCGCGGATCCCCTCGACGAGGCAGAAGTCCCAGCACAGGATGTTTCCGTCGGCGTCACGCATCGAGAAAATGCGGGCGTGCTTGGGACCCAGGGTCTTGAGCAGGCTGAGGTAGTACTCCTTGGGGTGGGGGCGGAAGCCGTCACGCTTGGCGGTTTCCTCCATGACGGCGTAGTACTCGTCGATGACGGCCTCAGCGTTGGCGGTGTCCTCATGGAAGGTCACGCCCTCGGCCTTGCCCTTCTTCAGGCCGGAACGGATCGAGCGCTTACCGGCCTTGGGCATGGCGGCCAGGATCGCTTCCTCGGTCTTGCCGGAGGTGTCGATGACGACGGTACGGTCGTAGGAGATGGTCTGCAGCGGCATGCACAGGTCGGGGTGTTGGTAGATGGCGTGCAGGCGCACGAAGGCAACCGACTTGTCCTTTGCCTTGATCTCGCGCACAAGGTCCGCGCGCAGAGCTGCTTCGCGTTCTGGGGAGGCTTCCTTGACCCACGCCGGGCCCCACTTCGCCCACAGGTAGTGGACGCCGCGCACCGAATACTTGTAGAGGGTGATGAACGCAATCTTGGAATCGTCCTCGCACCAGGCATAGCGTCCCCACACTCCGTGGCCCTGAGACTCCTCGAACGCCTCCCAGACGCACGTCTGTTCGATGGGCAGGGAGCGGTCCTGGAAGCCGGAGACCGCGGCGATCTTGTCTTCCTGAGAAATGGGCACGAGTGCGGTTGTCGTCATGGTGTCCTCGTTAGTCGGAAATATCGGTCGCGTAGGGGGTCAGTCTATCAGGGCCTCCTCCCCCGCCGACGAGGCCGGGGCCGGGCGGGGAGGAGGCGTGGCGTCAGTAGGACGTCTCGGTGGGCTCCGGGTAGTAGCGCGCAAACTTCCGTCGGTGGTTCTGCTTCTGGAGCCAGACAGTGAGGTTGCGGCGCAGATCCTTCTCCGTCGGGTTGAGGAGCAGGTCGAAGCGGCGGCCCTCGCGGATAATCGTCTTGACGCGCGCACGCAGGTCGGGATCAACGATGTAGTGCAGGAGCAGAGAGTCTGGGACAAGCGTGTAGAGAATTTCATCCCGAGCTTGGGTCTGCTCGCACTCCTGGCCGTCAATGAGGTCGGCGACCATGGGAATCATCGGATTGGCACCCGCTGCCGCCATGTACCAGTTGTTGCGGCCAATGCGCGGGTTGACCTCGAAGAAGAGTGCGCGCCCGTCGCGAGGATCGATCTTCACGTCGAAGTTGGCGAAACCTCGGTAGCCGTTCTCCGTCAGGAGGGTGCACGCATCGGCCCACAGCTGGGGGGAAGTCCTCGGTGATCATGGCCACCGGGTTTCCGATCATCGTGGGAGCGTGATCCTCGAGGAGCACGCGAGCGGAACCGATGAGGGTGACCTTCCCTCGCGAATCAACATAGGCGGTGATCGATCGCATCGCCGTGTTGTCCCCGGGAATCAGTTCCTGGACGAGGAAAGTATCGCGGAAACCCGCATCCTTGAGTGTCTCCCACAGCTGGGTCAGTTCCTCGGGCGTATCGATGAACCAGATCTTGCGCTTGCCCTCGAATTCGAGCACGTCGTAGGGCTCACCTTTTGCGGATTTGGCCACAACCGGAAAACTGAACGGAATCTCGGGGGCCACCCACGCCTCGTCCTCAACACCGGAGAAATCGACGGCGACTGTACCGGGAGAATCGATTCCCGCACGCTCACACGCGCGGGAGAACTCCTCCTTATCGGTGAGGCGATCCATGACCTCTTCGCTCGGGAAAGGCAGCGCGTAGTGCCGTGAGAGCGCGTCCATGTTGCGGGCGACAAACGCCGAGAAGATGTCGTGATTCGCCATCAGGATCAGCTTCTTGTCCGCATTCTCAGCGGCAATCGTCATCAGGATGTCAAGCAGCTGAGCATCACTCGCGTGGGCGCTCACATGACGGACATCGAAAAAGTGTGACCGCGTGATCGACTCGGTCGGCTGGGAACCGACACAAATACAGCGGCATCCAAAAGCTTCATTGAAACAGCGCCCAATTCCATACACGCCGAAGTCTCCGCCGATGATGACGGGCAGGATATCGTTGCGGGGCGACAGGGGGCGAGGCCGAGTCAAGTAGTCGATCGTCATGCCACAAGCCTAGCGCCTGGTAGGATACGGAACGTTCCCTGAGACCTCTCTCACCTCTACGAAAGTTCGTTATGAGTTCGCCATTTTCGCAGCACAACCAGCAGCCCTTCCAGCCCCAGCAGGGCATGGGCGGATACCCCCAGCAGGGAGGCTACCCTCAGGGCGGGAACCAGCAGGGCGGATACCAGCAGCAGCCAGCCCAGCCCTCGTACGGCGCGACCCCTTACGGTCAGTCCGCTTACGCAGGCGGTCCGATGGGTCCCCGGCCCTCGGGTTCCAACAGTGGCAAGCTCATCGCGATCATCGCGGGTTCGTTCGTCGCCGCTCTCGTCATTGGCGGCATCATCATGATGATCTTCCAGATGAGCATGTCGTCGTCGCAGGAAGACCGATCGGCACGCCCCGCACCCACCTCGACAAGCTCCCCGACCTACGGATCTAATCCCACGAGCAAGCCCTCGTCGTCGCCCACGTACGGCTCGAAGCCGTCGCCCACGTACGGCTCGAAGCCGTCGCCGACGTCGGGCTCTGGCACCGGTACGGGTTCCTCGTCGGGCTCGAATGGCGGCTCCGACCCCGCCGTCGAGAATATGATCCAGTCGACCTGCGATAGCCAGATCAATACCGCGATCAAGGGCGCATCTATCACGAATAAGCAGATCTTCCTCATTAACACGAGCTCTGACAAGCTTACCTACGCGTACACGGGTCACGTGACCGGTCGGAGGGCCAAGAACAACGAGGCCGTCGACGGTGACTTCACCTGCAAGGCAGACTATGATCTGTCAACGGGTTTGATTGAAACGTACTTCGAGTAGAAACAGCGCCTGCTCTGACCTCTGCCGGGCGATCTCCGAGGCCCTCGGCCACTGCAGGGTTGGCCGCACAATCTCCAGACGTCTCGCACCATCGACTTCAGGGAGTCCTCATGTCCAACCCCTACGGCCCCAACCAGCCATCGCAGTGGGGCGGTCAGCAGGCGCCGAACGGCCAGTATCCGCTCGGTGCACAGGGTGGCGCGGTCTACGGAGCTCCATCCGTACAACAGCAGCCCAGTGGTGCAACGGGTGCGGGATACGGGTACGCGCAGCCCACGGTCACCCCGCAGGCACAGCCCGGCTATTACCAAGCTCCGTCGCCCATGCCGCAGGTGCAGTCCGCGGGCGGCCCTTCCTATGGCTCCATGGGCGCGATCCCGCCACGTCAGAAGTCACACGCGGGCTTGATCATCGGCATCGTCGTTGCCGTCCTCGTCATCCTCCTCATGATCGTTTTCGCGGTGATCGCCACGAGCAATGGGCCTCGTTCGGCGGGTCAGGCCCCGGCAACCGGAGCACCCGCGACAGGGGCGCCCACGGATTCTTCCTCTGGCTCGTCATCGGGGTCATCGTCCGGCTCGTCATCGGGGTCATCGTCCGGTTCCGGGCACGGCGCCTCCAAGCCTCGGGATAAGAACGGTAACGATCCGCTCACTGATGATGAGGAATCCAATGTTCTTAACGAGTGCAAGCTTTCTCTCAGTAAATCTGCGGCATCGGGAAGCCTCACGGACTGGACGATTTCCCGCGACGGCAAGACCGACAAGGGTAATCTGCAGTACCTCATGAAGGGTACCTTTGAGGGAACGATTAACTCCGGCAAGAGCGGAACCTTTGCTTTCACCTGCAACGCCATTCAGGACCTGAGCACCGGTCAATACATCGCCACGGCGACGTTCGACACCAAGTAAAACACTGCGCAGGAACTCATGATTCACCACCCGGATCTGCTCCCCGCGACGCGCACCAGCGTCTCTCCCTGGTGGAAGAATGCCGTCCTCTACCAGGTCTACCCTCGTTCGTTCCAGGACACGAACGGTGACGGTTACGGTGATGTGCAGGGGATTCATCAGCGCCTGGACTATTTGGCTGACCTCGGCATCGATATCGTGTGGATCTCCCCGATCTACCGATCCCCTCAGGCAGACAACGGCTACGATATCTCCGACTATCGAGACATTGATCCTCTCTTCGGGGATCTGGACGCCTTCGATCGGCTCGTCGCTCGCGCTCACGAGCTCGGCATGCGTGTCGTCATGGATCTCGTCGTCAACCACACGTCGGTCGAACACCCGTGGTTCGTCGAATCCGCTTCTTCCACGCACTCACCGCGCCGCGACTGGTACTACTGGCGCGACGCACGCCCCGGGATGGAACCTGGGTCACCCGGCGCGGAGCCGAACAACTGGGAGTCTTTTTTCGGTGGTTCCGCGTGGCAGTTCGATCCAACATCAGGCCAGTATTACCTGCATTTGTTCGCCCGCGAGCAGCCGGATCTGAACTGGGAGAACCCGCGGGTGCGCGACGCTGTCTACGAGATGATGAACTGGTGGCTGGATCGCGGCGTCGATGGATTCCGGGTCGACGCCATCGACGTGATCTCCAAGGCTCCAGGCCTCCCAGACGGCGGCCCTGCACGTGCCCCGTTCGGCGTGGGCCACGAGTGCTACGCGGATGGGCCGCGCCTCCACGAGTTTTTGCAGGAGATGAACGCGCGGACGTTCGCGCATCATCCCGGATCCTTCACGGTGGGCGAGGCATCGAATGCATCCCCCGAATCCGCGCTGCTGTTCTGTGCCCCAGAGCGCGGTGAGTTCAATATGCTCATCCAGTTCGAGCACATGAATCTCGGCCTCGAGAACGGGAAGTTCTCGCCCCGCCCCCTTGACGACGGCGAGCTGGCCGCGGTGTTCACTCGCTGGCAGGACACGCTCGGCGATCGAGGGTGGAACGCTCTGTACCTGGAGAATCACGACCAGCCTCGGTCGGTGTCGCGTTTCGGTGATCCCGACAGCTATTGGCACGAGTCAGCGACAGCCCTCGCCACGGCCTATTTCCTGCAGCGTGGCACGCCTTTCATCTACCAGGGGCAGGAGATCGGGATGCTCGGGGGCTCTTTATGTGAGAGCTCCGATTTCCGAGATGTTGAATCCCTGGGTTATCTGGCGAGTCTCGAAGGCGACGAGGTGCCGGCTGGCCTGACCGCCATGTCGCGAGATAACGGGCGCACCCCGATGCAGTGGGACGACTCCCCCACCGCCGGTTTTACCGAGAGCACACCCTGGATTGATGTTCCGCCGTCCACCTCTGGCATCAACGTCGCGGCACAGATCGAGGATCCAGCATCGATCCTGTCGTATTACAAGGCACTCATCGATGCTCGCCACCGCATTCCCGCGCTCACGGAGGGCTCATTCGAGCGCATCGACGTCGGTTCCCCCGCGCTCTTCGTCTATCGCCGGCGGATGGCGGGTAGCGAGGTTCTCGTGATGGTCAACCTTTCGGGTACCGTCCACAGCCCGCAATTCCCCACCTCGGACGAGGCATGGGCACCCTCTCACTGGGATCTGTACCTGTGCAATACGGATGTGCCGCTCGCGTCTGGTTCTCTTCGCTCGCGGGATGGGGAGGATCACGATGTACGTCCGGACGATTCGATGAAGCCCTGGGAGGCACGCGTCTATCTGCGCACGCTCTAGGCTGTCCTCGTTCTGTACCACCCAGCGAAGCGCTGCGGGCGGATCCTCAACCTGTCAGCATAGAGCGCCCACAATACGCAATACGCCCTGGACAAAGGAAAACGCGGATGAGAAGAAGATGTCTTCTCATCCGCGTTTTCCGTTGCTTGTCTCAGCCGTTGCGGCGCTTAGCGATCACGAGAGAGACACCCGCAATCGTCACGAGGCCTGCCAGGAAGCCCAGGTTCGTCGCATCTGCACCGGTCTTAGCGAGGCGCGGTGCGGGGGTTGTCGACGGCGTGGGAGTCGGCTCCGGGGTCGGGCTCTCCGACGGCGTGGGGCTCGGCTCCGGGGTCGGGCTCTCCGACGGCGTGGGGCTCGGCTCCGGGGTCGGGCTCTCCGACGGCGTGGGGCTCGGCTCCGGGGTCGGGCTCTCCGACGGCGTGGGGCTCGGCTCCGGGGTCGGGCTCTCCGACGGCGTGGGAGTCGGCGTCGGGGTCGGCGTGGGAGTCGGCGTCGGGGTCGGCGTCGGGGTCGGCGTCGGGGTCGGCGTCGGCGTCGGGGTCGGAGTCGGCGTCGGCGTGGGAGTCGGCGTCGGGGTCGGCGTGGGAGTCGGCGTCGGGGTCGGCTTAGGAGTCGGCACCAGCTTGTTGTTCAGGTTGAGAGCAAAGAGGTGATCCTCACTCAGCGTGAAGGTGGCCTCACGGTTGTTTGCCTTGAGCGTGACGCCCTGAGCGGTATCGAACACGCGGCTCTCGGCCTCGTTCCAGGTGACGCCGTCAGCGGAGGGCAGGTCGCCCTCAGAGACGCTTACCTCGGTGCCCAGGGGAAGTGCGCCCGGGTAGCTGTAGCTCTTACCGGCCTTGACGGTCGCCTGGTAGGTCTTGTTGACCGACGGATCCGCGTCGTTCTTGAGCGTGATGTTGAGGGTGTACTCAAGGTCCTTCGCGTTTTCGGGGAGCTCGCCGTCAACCTTCTTCGTCACGGAGAAGGTCTGGTGCGCGAAAGCATCCGCGACCGCACCGAAACGCATCACCTTCGTGACGGGGGAAACCTTCTTGCCGGGCACGTTGAACTCCACGGTGTTGGAGAACTTACCGACGATGTCGGCAGCGCGCTTGGCGCCCTCGACGCGAGTCGGAATCTCCACGATCGCCGACTGGTTTGCGGGGATCTCGGGGAAGGTCACGGTCAGCTTCTGAGGCGTGCACTCGACCGTGGACGCGGCACCGAAGGCACCCTTCGAGGTGTCCTTGCTCTGGCGCTTGCCCTCGGGTGTGGTCGGATCGACGACAACGAAGGTGTGCTTCTTGACGTAGTCCGTCACCGTGGCGCAGTCGTAGCTCCAGTTTTCACCGGCGGGAACCTCGTCGACGATCGACGCACCGGTCACGGCCTTATCACCGGCCGGCAGGATCACGCGCCACATGATGGCCTTGTTCTCATCGCCATCCTCGCTGTCGTTGAGGCCAATCCAGCCCTCCTTGACAGTGCGCGCTTCACCGGTGGGACGCACGACCATGTTGACCTTGCGCGAGACCACCTTGTTGCCGACCTTCACCACGAAGTTCTCGTTGGCGGGGCCGGTGTACTGAACCATGGCGCTCGTCGTCACGGAGCCCGCCCACTCAGCGGCCGAGTCAGCGTTCTCGTTGAAGACGACGGTGACGATACCGTCGGTCCCCCAGGTGCCGCAGCCGATGACAACGCCGGTTGCAGAACGAACATCAAAGGTACGCTCGGCTGTGGGGCGCAGGATCGGCTGACCCGTGTTCGCCTCGGCCACGGTCGCGTCGTAGGTGAAGAAGTCGCCGGCCTTCACAGCACCGTTCGTCTTCCACGGCAGCTTGACGCCGACGTCCCACAGGTTCGCGATTGTCTTCGCTTCCGCACCCTGGGGATTGACCAGCTGCAGGTTATCCCAGTCAAGGTCAACCTTGTTGTTGACATTCGTCGTGGGGGCGGGGCACGCGAGCGCCGTGGCCGACGCCGTGCGGGTCGTCAACAGCTGCAAAGCACCAAAGAAGCTCAATACCAGAGCGAAAGCTACAAGAAGTGCGCTAGCCGACTGCTCTTCAACGCAACCATAAAATACTCCTGTCGATGGGCATGAGACGGGATCGCCTCAAGCACATAATTATAGAGTAACGGAGCAAAAACTCTAGAGATCAGAGAATTAGCAGAAAACTATTTAAATAAAATTTCCTTGTCAAACCGGCTTATGCTGCATATATGCGGCACACAGAACACGTCTGTAATTGAACCGAATTAATTTTCTGCACACCAGGTCAAACGCACTTGACCAGCAAATACGCAGATTTCACAAAATGATGCTATTGATCACATTTCCACAAGACACTGCCCATTTCTACCTCGCGCGACCACGACCTAGTCACGCCTAGCACACGTGCAATGCTCCATCCCACCGCAACGCAAAACAACTCGGATGAGCCACAATAGGCCACACAAGCAACCGCGCATGCTTAGCAACGACAGCCTAGCCCACCACTCCCCCAACGCAGCATCGACAGCAGGATTCTTACTCCCC
This sequence comes from uncultured Actinomycetaceae bacterium, assembly GCA_916438945.1. Taxonomy (GTDB): domain Bacteria; phylum Actinomycetota; class Actinomycetes; order Actinomycetales; family Actinomycetaceae; genus Pauljensenia. The sequence goes on from CAKAGS010000001.1 coordinate 163,706, forward strand.
CATCTTTTGACAGGACTTTTGTCCGCACACACCCACACCCTCTCCCTCCGCACGCATGATGAGCCACTCGCGAAGCGCGCATGATGAGCCACTCGCGAAGCGCGCACAAAGAAGTGGGCGGGATGAGCATTACTCATCCCGCCCACTGTGTTCCCTCAGGGGCTCGCGCACCTCAGGGTCGGGTCACCATCAGTGGTTGCGACGCTTGGCGGCCACGAGAGACAGACCCGCGATCGCGACGATTCCAGCCAGGACGCCCAGACCAGCCGCATCGGTACCGGTCTTCGCCAGCTGCGGAGCGGGCGAAGGAGTTGCCGAGGGCGTCGGAGCAGGGGTCGAAGGCGTGGCCGACGGGGTCGGGGTCGGGGTCGGGGCCAAAACGTTGGTCAGGGTCAGCGAGTAGACCTGATCATCGCTCAGCGTGAAGGTAGCCTCGCGGTTATCCGCGGAGAGGGTCACACCATCGGCGGTCTCGAAGACGCGGCTCTCAGCATCATTCCAGGTGATACCAACACCGGCGGGCAGGTCACCCTCCGACACCGTCACAACGGTACCCAGGGGCAGAGACGTGGGGTAGGTGTAGGTCTCGCCAGCCTTGACGGAAGCAGCGAAGGTCTTGTTCACCGAGGGATCGGCGTCATTCTTCAGGGTGATCGTCAGCGGGTACTCGATGTCCTGGGCGGACTCGGGCAGGTCACCCTCGACCTTCTTGGTCACGGAGAAGGTCTGGTGGGCGTACGCATCGGCAGACGCACCGTAGTACAGGGTCTTCGTGATGGGCTCGACAACCTTCACACCGGCAACGTTGAAGTTGACGGTGTTGGAGAAGACACCCACGACATCGCCAGCGCGCTTTGCGCCCTCAACGCGGGCAGGCAGCAGGACAATCGCGGACTGGTTCGCGGGAATCTCAGCAAGCGTGACGGTCACCTTGGTAGAAGTGCACTCGACCTGCGCGGCAGCACCAAAGGCCCCCTTCGAGGTGTCATTGTCCTGGCGGAGGCCCTCGGAGCTGGTCGGGTCGGTCACCAGGTAGGTGTGGTTCTTCGTGTACTCGTTGACGACGTCGCAGTTGAAGTTCCACTTGGAGCCCGCGGGGACCTCGTCAACGATCGACGCGCCGGTCACGGCCTTGTCACCCGCGGGGAAGACAACGCGCCACATGATGGCCTTGTTCTCGTCGCCATCCTTATTCTCGGGAACGTTCAGCCAACCGTCCTTCTGGTAGCGGGGAACACCGGGGGTGCGACGCAGCATGTCGATCTCACGCTCAACCTTCTTGCCGAGCTTGACCGTGTACTTCTCACCGCCGGGACCGGAGTAGCGAGTCAGGCCGTTGGTGGACACGTGGCCGTACCACTGCGCAGCAGACTCGACCTTCTCGTTGAAGACGACGGTTACCATGCCGTCAGCACCCCAGGTGCCGCAACCGACGACGACGCCGTTGTTGGAGATGACCTCGAACTTACGGGCAACATTCGGACGCAGGACGCTCTCCCCCGTCGCAGCGTTGATGATCGAGGCATCGTAGGTGAAGTAGTCGCCGGCCTTCACGCGGCCCTCAGTCTTCCACGGCAGCTTGATGCCGAGGTCCCACCAGTCACCCACAGCCTTCGTCTCACGGCCGGCGTGGTCGACGAGCTGAGCGTTGTCCCAATCCAAGGTGACCTTGTTGCTCACATTCGTGGTCGGCTCCGGGCAGCTCAGCGGAGCTGCGGAGGTGGGAGTCTGAGCGCCGACAAACTGCGCGAGACCGAAGAAACTCAAAACCAATGCGAAAGTCGCAAGAAGAACACCGAAGTGACGGCGCTTCAGGGCAGCCATAGAAAACTCCTGTCAACGGGATGAGCGACGGCGTCGCCGCATACCGCATCAGTTTATGCCAATCACCTGCAAGACGGTCAAGAATCGGAGCGATTAGTTCCTCAGACACCACAACTAACACGAGCGACAAGAGTAAACGTCGCCGATTTGTCGGACTAATTTATAAACTGACAAAAATTGCTGCCCGGGCGTGTCGTCCAATGAGCGAACAATAGCCACACAGATCCGACAAACTCACCGAGTGTTCAGTAAATCGGAAGGCAAACGACGCCAGCGCAGATCGGCCATCTTCCCATCATCACGCGACACAACCGACGCCGACAGGATACGAACAAAAAAACTCCCGCCGACGTTCGACGAGAGTGAGATAAACAAAAAGCCGAATCAACAGATCCGACTAGCTGGTGGGCGATACTGGGATCGAACCAGTGACCTCTTCCGTGTGAAGGAAGCGCGCTACCCCTGCGCCAATCGCCCGAGGTGGGTACGGGATTCGAACCCGTGTATACGGCTTTGCAGGCCGCTGCCTCGCCTCTCGGCCAACCCACCACACCCAATGGGATCGAGTGGATTCCCGATTGAGAGCGGATGACGGGACTCGAACCCGCGACCCTCACCTTGGCAAGGTGATGCTCTACCAACTGAGCCACATCCGCGTGAACCGCTTGTGCGGCCGGGCTATAGCCCGCCAATCCTGTTTCCAGGATGACCGTGGGCGATACTGGGATCGAACCAGTGACCTCTTCCGTGTCAGGGAAGCGCGCTCCCGCTGCGCCAATCGCCCGAGCGGATGACGGGACTCGAACCCGCGACCCTCACCTTGGCAAGGTGATGCTCTACCAACTGAGCCACATCCGCGTTTCTCAGAACGTCAACCGTTCTTCGCAACGGGTAAAACCTTAACAGAACATCCAGCCAGAACGCAAAACCAAACCCCCGTTATCCAAGTCACACGCCATTTTTCGACCGGATTATCGCCCGTAAGGACACATTCGTGCGACGCTTGTCGGTATGGAAACTCGACCTGGCAAGGCCTACCCCCTGGGTGCCACCTTTGATGGAACCGGAACGAACTTCGCGATCTACTCGTCGGTCGCAACGTCTGTGACACTCTGCCTCTTGGACGACGACCTCAACGAAATGCGCATCCCCATGACGGAGGTCGATGCCTACGTGTGGCATGTCTACGTCCCTCAGATACGCGCCGGCCAACGCTACGGCTACCGCATCGACGGCCCCTGGGATCCCCACAACGGGTTACGTTGCGACCCTTCGAAGCTCCTCCTCGACCCCTATGCAAAGGCGATTGAGGGACAGCTGAAGGATTCCCTCGACCTGCTTTCCTACAAGATCGACGATCCCCTGACCCTGAAGGGCGGCGACTCCGCCGATGCGACAATGCACTCGGTCGTCGTCAACCCGTTCTTCGACTGGGAGGGTGACCGAAGCCCCGGACACGACTACTCCGAGTCGATCATCTACGAGGCCCACCTCAAGGGCATGACAATGCGCCATCCGGACATCCCGGAGGAGCTGCGCGGCACCTACGCAGGCATGGCGCACCCCGCGATCATCGAGCACCTGACAAAGCTCGGCATCACCACGGTTGAGCTATGCCGATCCAGCAGTTCACGAACGACACGACGCTGCAGGCCAAGGGCCTGTCGAACTACTGGGGCTACAACACGATCGGTTACTTTGCTCCGCACAACGCTTACGCCGCCACGAAGGATCCCGGCGCGCAGGTCTCCGAGTTCAAGGCGATGGTGAAGGCACTGCACGCGGCCAACATCGAGGTCATTCTCGACGTCGTCTACAACCACACGGCAGAGGGCAACCACATGGGGCCCACCCTCTCGTTCCGCGGCATCGACAATCCCTCTTACTACCGCCTCGTCGACGGGGATCGTCAGCACTACTTCGACACGACGGGCACGGGCAACTCCCTCCTCATGAGCTCTCCTCAGGTCCTCCAGCTCATCATGGACTCGCTGCGCTACTGGGTGACCGAGATGCACGTGGATGGCTTCCGCTTTGACCTCGCCTCCACCCTGGCCCGCCAGTTCGCCGAGGTCGACCGACTGTCCGCTTTCTTCGACCTCATCCACCAGGATCCCGTGGTCTCGCAGGTCAAGCTCATCGCGGAGCCGTGGGACGTGGGTGCGGACGGCTACCAGGTCGGCGGCTTCCCTCCCCTGTGGTCCGAGTGGAACGGCAGGTACCGCGATACGGTGCGCGACTTCTGGCGCGGCGAGTTCTCCTCTCTCCCCGACTTCGCCTCGCGTCTGGCTGGCTCCTCCGACCTCTATGGGACGACGGGCCGCAAGCCCATGGCATCCATCAACTTCATCACCGCCCACGACGGCTTCACGCTGCGCGACCTTGTGTCTTACAACGAGAAGCACAACGAGGCGAACCTCGAGGGCGGCGCGGATGGCGCGAACGACAACCGTTCGTGGAACTGCGGCGTCGAGGGCGACACGGATGACGAGGAGATCATCGAGTTGCGCTACCGCCAGCAGCGCAATTTCCTGACGACCCTCATCTTCTCCCAGGGCGTGCCGATGATCGCCCACGGCGACGAGCTGGGCCGCACCCAGCGAGGCAACAACAACGTGTACTGCCAGGACAACGAGCTCTCATGGATCAACTGGGATCTGGATGAGCACGACTACAAGCTCCTGCGTTTCACCCGCGACCTCATTCACCTGCGCCGCAATCACCCGGTGATGCGCCGCCGGCGTTTCCTGGAGGGGCCCGCGCGGCGTGGAGGCGAGTCCTCTCTCGGCGAGATCGAGTGGTTCACGCCGGCGGGCACGCACATGACGGAGGAGGAATGGAACCAGCCGTGGGCGCGCTCGACGATGGTCTTCTACAACGGCGACGCCATCCGCGAACCCGACGCGAACGGACGCCGCATCCTCGACGATGACTTCCTGCTGCTGCTCAACGCCGCTCCAGAGGCGGTCGACTTCACGCTCCCGGACGCGAAGTATGGGCACACCTGGCACACCGTCGTCGACACGGCAGGTGACGATGATCGCGACGAGTACCACTCGGGCGATGTCGTGCACGTTGGACCGCGCACCTCGTTCATCCTGCGCAATCCGCGCGGACTGTAGGACACCGACACCGACCGCCAGCTTTCAGGTACGCGTACCGGCTACTTATCGACCTGGGGCTGGGCGGCGCGTCTGAACCAAAAGGCGCATGGACACCCGTACGATTTGATTTGTGAATGAAAACGCGGTGCCCGAGGAGTTTATGCGGGCTCTGCTGTCCCTGCGACAGGCGGACCACCTGGCGCACATCCTCCTCGAGGAGGTTCCCCCGCCTCGTCGTTTGGCGCCCTTCACGGCGGCGCTCGCGATGCGAACCACGGACGAGGACGAGGCCGGACAGCCCCTGTCGACTGGTCGTATGGTCATCCTGCACGACCCCGTGGAGCAGATCGGTTGGAATGGTACGTTCCGCATCGTCGCCCAGATGCGCGCACAGGTGGATTCGGAGATGATCGGTGATCCGATGCTCTCGGAGGGAATCTGGGGCTGGATGCTCGATTGCCTGGACATGGCTGGCGCCGGTCTCCATGACTTGACCGGGACGGTGACCCGCGAGATGAGTGAGACCTTCGGCGGCCTGGAGTTGCGCGGGTCGGCACTGTTCGTCGAGGTCCGTGCATCGTGGACCCCGAACAGTGAGTATCTTGGTGAACATCTGTCCGGTTGGGCGGATGTGATGCGTCGGACGGCAGGAATCATGCCTGCCCGTCATCTCGAAGGAGTCTGAGTGCTGGTCAACAATGGCGGCGGCTTGCCGCAGGGCGATACGGATAATCCGGAGCTTATCGCGCAGCCGCGTGGGGGGACCCCCGCTGTCATTGATACCCAGGAAGAACTTGAGGCCGCGGCCCGCGCACTGAGCGTCGGCTCGACCCCGATTGCCCTGGACGTGGAACGCGCTCAGGGGTTCCGCTACGGCTCCGATCCTTACCTCGTGCAAATTCGCCGCGAGGACGTCGGCACGTTCCTCGTCGACACGCACGCACTGCCGGACCTGACCGCGGCGCAGCCGGGCGTGGAGGACGTGTGGCTGCTGCACGATTGTTTGCAGGACCTGCCGAATCTGCGCCAGGTTGGCCTGCGTCCCTCCGCCCTGTTCGACACGGAGATCGCCGCTCGCCTCATTGGGTTGGAGCGTTTCGGTCTGGCTGCCGTCGCCGAGCAGGTGCTTGGCCTCGGCCTTGTCAAGGATCACCAGGCCTCGGATTGGTCGGTGCGTCCCCTGCCCAAGGAATGGCTGCGCTACGCTGCCCTCGACGTTGAGCTGCTGACGGAGCTGTACTACCGCCTCTCGAAGCGGCTCGATGAGATGGGTCGTTGGGAGTGGGCGCAGCAGGAGTTCACC
>CAKAGS010000002.1 GCA_916438945.1 uncultured Actinomycetaceae bacterium
CAGGGCACGCCCCAGCGTCGCCTACGTGGACGTGCCGGCTTCGGACGAGGCGAACCGCACCTGCCTGGCGACGATCACCGTCGGGGCGAGGTAGATCCTTCATCATTCGAGGAACCAGGCGCGTCATGCAGTGAATACATAGCCTCCGCGCGTCCTTTCCCGAGAAATCCGAGGATCTCATCCGCCAAGTCTCTCTCGCCTTCCCACAGACGCAGCGACAGCACGAGGTTCATCAACAAACCGTGGGAGAGGAAGAGCCTAGCCTGTTGCGCATCCATCCCGACGTCTTCTCGCAGGACGCGGTACACGCGTGCAAAGCTATCGCGGGAGAGCTGCCCGAAGCGCGGATCGGATCCCATCATGAATAGGCGCACGATCATCATGAACGTGTCGTGGTCTTTCACGATCTCCGCATACATGTCCCCCAGCAATTTCCGACGTTCAGCATCGGTAGAATCCGCCGCTATGGGCGCCTCAGCAAAACGTCGACACAGCTGCTCAACAACATACGTAGCAGCCTCCTCGAAAAGTGTTTCCTTCGACCGGAAGAAACGTACGACATACGCCTGACTGACGCCTGCCTCGCGCGCGATCGAGTCCGTCGTGGCCGCGGCGTAGCCAACCCGCGCAAACACACGGACGGCAGCCTCCAGCATGAGCGCCTTGCGTTCATTGGCTGGCATACGAGTCACGGCCATTCCTGTTCCTCCCAATCTCGGCGATATGGACAGTCTATCCGCGCGCGTAAGCGCGAACTGTCTCGACAAACGCAGCGCGGTAAGCAGGAGTATCAACATCCTGCTCAATGCGTCCAAGCATCAGAGATTTGGTTAAGCGAATCCCCACGAAGCCCAGGACCATACTCTTCCACCGCCAGATCAGACCACCAAAGATGCGGTAGATAAACGAAGGAGCACGGGAGGTAACGATGAGTGCCGCGGTCTTATCTTTCAGCAGGCCCTGGCTCTTACCGTCGACATACCGGTACCCGAATCCCGGCGTGAGAGTGCGATCAAGGAAACCTTTCAGAATCGCCGGTTCAGCAGACCACCAAATCGGGAAGCTGAACACGAGGTGATCGGCCCAGGCTACGTCCTCCTGGTACCGCTTGGGAGCACTTTCGTCCTCCATGTGCTGGCGGTATCCGTAGCGCAGAACGGGATCAAAATCCTCCGTCGCCAGATCGATCGTACGCACGTCATGCCCGGCGCTGCGCGCCTCATCAGCGTAGGCGGTTGCGAGCTCATGCGAGTAGCTTCCCGCGTCAGGGCTGCCTTGAATGACAAGAATCTTCATGATTCCTCCTTTGTTGTAATCGATTGATTACAACGGTACTGAGAATGTCCGCCGCCTGCAAGACAAGAAGCCTCAATGCATTGATAGTCACAGCCAAAGACAGTCGACAGAACTCCCCAACTCGACAACACTAGTCAGGGAACCACCCTTCCCAACAGTGAGGCTAAGACAGTTGCATGACAACTACCCCGCAGTTACCATGTCACCATTGAGAAAGGACATGGCATGGAAGCCGCAACGGTCGCCCAGTGGGCATTTTTCAACGAGGTACCGATCCCCAAGGACGTCTCCAACATCCTGATTCCCGGCGAGCAGCCCTACGCTGCGTTCGCAACAACGCGAGACTCTGCAATCTTTACGTCGCAGCGCCTCATCGTGCGCGACGCGCAGGGGATCACCGGCCGCAAGGTCGAGATCTACTCACTCCCCTACAAGAACATCAACATGTGGTCGACCGAGAACGCCGGCACGATCGACATGACTGCCGAAGTCGAGCTGTGGACCCGCGCAGGCCATATCAAGATCAGCCTGGGCCGACACATCGACGTGCGCCGCATCGACGCACTCATCGCAAACTGCGTTCTGAACTCCCACTAAGAGTCGCCATTCTCAACATTGAACCCGCCTGCTCCACAACGGCTTGCAGCCTGCTGAGCGGGCGGGTTTCTCAGCGCCGGGACGCCTTGCGAATCAGCCAGTCCGCGCCCGCGAAGAGCGCCATGAAAAGCAGGGCACCGATCAGGATCGCCACGATGTTGATGGCGACCTGCGCGTAACCGAGGCGCCACACGTTCACGAAGCCGTAGGGGTACTGGTGCGTGAAGATGCCTCGCACGAGCGTGTACGCCACCCACGAGACCGGGATCAGCAGGGCGCGCCCCAGCGTCGCCCACGTAATGCCGCCGCGCGGGCCCGCGAGCGCGGCCGTGCCCACGAAGGCAGCGGGGACGACGATGTGCTGCAGCGGGTTGGTGACGAGCGCGTACCCGGAGAGGACCTCGTAGGGGCCAATCAGCGTCGCGTAGACGATCGCGGTCACGGTGATCATCATGAGCGCGCACAGGTGCGTGGCCCTCCCCCACGCCCCGACGCGGCCTCGGCGCGCGAGGATGGTCGAGATGATCGCAACCATGATGTTGGACAGCTCAGTGAAGTAGGACAGGCAATTGATGAGACGCTCGGGCGCGCCCGCCCAGCCGTGGGGGGCACCCGCGAAGAGGCCCTCCTCGACGTAGGTCGGCGCAGCGTAGCCATCAAAGGCCGTAATGATGAGGGTGGCGGCGACGCCCGCCCACGCGAGGGCAGCGACCACCCAGTAAGCGGCGCGCCCGCGGCGGCTCAGTTCAGTCATGTCGGTTGTCATCGTTCTCCCCAAACGCCTCGGCCGCAGAGCCATAGCGCGCAGCAGAGAGACGCCCAGCAGTAATCTCGCGAGCCTCGCGCATGGCCGCCTCAGTCTCTTCGTTGTACCGCAGATCTGCAGACACGATCACAGTCTCCTCGTTCCACTCTCACCTCACCCGGGTGCGCTCATTGTACGCCGAGCGATCTACGCGCTAATACAGACCTCGTCACGACATCGGATCGGCACAAGTCGTGGACGCGAGGTAGCACTTCCCAGCAGGGTTCCTCAACAACGTCGCACGTAATTCGTTATTCGGATCGGCGCTGAGAGATCAGAAACCGCATGATTTCAACACCTCTCCTTCAAACATTGAAGGAATGGCCGGGGAATTACGTGCGAAATTTTGGGGGCGTGGGAGTATCGGCGGTTGGGACGATGGCGAAAACGGGACGAGGCCGGGGCCGGGCGGAAGCACACAACAGACCGGGGTAGGCCGGGCACCAGCATCCAACGAGGCCGGGGCACGCCAGACGAGGCCAGGTCAGACCTGTGCGAGGTCCGTGACCTCCGCGTTCGTCAGTTCGACGAGGTCGAGGGGGCTCAGTTCGACGCTGAGGCCTCGGCGCCCGCCCGAGACGATCATGGTCTCGTGATCCAGGCAGGAGGAGTCGATGAACAGCCGGTGCGCAGTAGTCTGCCCGAGCGGGCTGATGCCGCCCACGACGTAGCCGGTGCGCCGCTGTGCGACGGCCGGGTCGGCCATGGCGGCGCTCTTGGCGCCGACGGCCTTGGCGATGAGTTTCATGGACAGGTGAGCCAGGGCGGGCACGCAGCCGACGACGAACTCGCCGGTGGGCTCCAGGCGCACCATGAGCGTCTTGAAAGCCTGGGTGGGGTCGATGCCCAGCTTCTCGACGGTCTCCTCGCCGAACGCGCGGGCGGCCGGGTCGTGCTCGTACTCGTGGACGGTAAAAGCAACGCCGGCCGCCGTGAGCGCCTCGATGGCGCGGGTTGGGCCACCGCCGTGGTCTTTGCTGTGTTTACGAGCCATGACCCCAGTGTAGGACGCGTCAGAGGATGGACGCGGTCGGGTCGTCGATGACGGCCTTGCCGAAGGGGAAGCAGGTGATCGGGATCATCTTGAGGTTCGCGATGGCCAGCGGGATGCCGACGATGGTGATGGCCTGCGCGGCGGCGGTGGTCACGTGCCCGATGGCCAGCCACAGGCCCGCAACCAGGAACCACACGATGTTCATGAGGCCAGAGCCCGCGCCCACGCCCGGCTTGTCAATGACACGCTTGCCGAAGGGCCACAGCACGTAACCGGCGATGCGGAAGCAGGCCACGCCCACGGGGATCGTGACGATGAAGATGCAGGAGATGAGTCCCGCGAGGAGGTAGCCCAGGAAGAGCGGGAGTCCTCCAAAGAGGAACCAGATGATGTTGAGCAGGGTACGCATTGCGTGTCCTTTCCTTGATCTGTGAACATTCTAGTCTGCCACGACTCCTCGTTCAGATCCCCCTGAGTGGTCCCTGATTAACCCCTGAAAGTCTCGCTGCGCGTACCATGAGCACATGAGCATTCCCGAGGCCATTGCCGCTGCCCGCGACCGCATCGACCGCGCGACGTCCGCGTGTGGCCGAACCGATTCGGTGCATCTGGAGCTGGCTGTCAAGACGCGCACGCCCGAGGAATGCCGCACGGCCGCCGCCGCCCTGCGCGAGGCGGGCCTGCCCATCCTGCTGGGCCACAACCGAGTCCAGGAGGCGCGTGCAACGGTGGATGCGATCCGTGAGGTGCCCGGCGCACGCATTCACCTGATCGGGCCTCTGCAGTCCAACAAGATCAACCACGCGCTGGCCTGCGTGGACGCGATCGAGTCGCTGGATTCCCCCGCCCTGGCCTCGAAAATCGACGCGCGCGCGACCGGCACGCTCCCCGTGTTCGTCGAGGTGAACGTCTCGGGCGAGGCCACGAAACACGGCTGCGCCCCCGCCGACGTCGCCGCACTGATCGACGCGGTCGAGGCCTCGGTCCACCTGCAGCTCGCGGGCTTCATGACGGTTGGCCTGAACTCCCCCCGTGGAGGCCGACGTGCGCGCCGCCTACGCGCAGCTACGCAATATCAGGGACGAGGCCGCGGCGCGCCTGGGCGTCGACGAGTCCGACCTGGCGCTGTCGATGGGCATGAGCCGCGACCTGGAGTGGGCCATCGCCGAGGGCGCGACGATCGTGCGTCTGGGCACCGCGATCTTCGGGGAACGCCGCGCCTGAAAGCCCCGCCGCGCCTGAAAGCCCGAGGTACGAAGCCGCAGCTCACTGGCCCCTCCGCTCACAGAAACACGGACCCGGCCGCGCCCCTCAATCTCGCATGCAATTCCCCCACACACCATTCCACAATCAGACTTGTTTCGTTGAGATTCCAACGATGAATTATTGAAAACTCAAAAGGGAAGAAAGGGAATTGCATGCGACTTTTCTGAGGAACCACATAAGTCAGGACGCTCCACGAAGCGCGCACCACACTCCCCCCAATGAACGCGAAAGCCCGCCCCGGCCTCGTTGAAACGACGTCGAAGCGGGCCGCGAATACGGGACGCTCAGGGGATGCGGTGCACCCACTCCTCGCGCGCGAACTTCGTCTCGCAGCGCTTGCGCGCGACCTCGAGGTCCGCCTCGGTGATGGTGCCGACGCTCGCGTTGTACTTCTCCTTGAAGTGGTCGAAGAACACCTGCAGGATCTCCTCGCGGGGAAGGCCGGTCTGGGAGCGCATGGGGTCCACGCGCTTGACGGCGCTGCGGGTGCCCTTGTCGCGGATCTTCTCCATGCCGATGCGCAGGACTTCGTTCATCTTGATGGCGTCGATGTCGTAGGCCATGGTCACGTGGTGGACCATGTAGCCGTTGGCCCAGCGCTTCTGCGCGGCGCCGCCGATCTTGCCGAACTCGGAGGCGATGTCGTTGAGCGGCACATACTTGGCCTTGATGCCCAGCTTTTCGAGGACCTCCATGACCCACTGATCGAGGTAGGGGTAGGCCTGCTCGAAGCTCATTCCCTCCACGAGGGCGGTGGGGATGACGAGCGAGTAGGTGATGCAGTTGCCGGGCTCCATGAACATGGCGCCACCGCCGGTGACGCGCCGCGACACGGTGATGCCGTAGCGATCCACGCCGTCCTGCTGGATTTCGTTCTGGTAGGACTGGAAGGAGCCGATGACCACCTGGGGGCCGTTCCACTCCCACAGGCGCATGAAGGGCTTGCGGCGGCCCGCGGCGACGTCTTCGACCAGGGTTTCGTCCATGGCGACGTTGATCATCGGGTCGACGACAGGGCCGTGGATGACGTCGAAGTCGATGTCGTCCCACGACAGGGCGGCGCCCAGCGCGCGGCGTACGGCGATGCCGACGGCCTCGGGGGTCACCCCCATGAGGGTGTCGCCCTCGTGGAGGGCCACCTCGATGCGCGCGGCCAGATCCTTGGCGCTCGACGAGGCCGGGGCACCTTCGAGGGACGCGGTGATCCGGGTGAGCGCGTCGTCGGGGTCGAGGAAGAAGTCGCCCGACACGCTCACGCGCGCGAGGCGGTCCTCCTCCACGTCGGTGTCGACGACGACGAGCTTTCCTCCGGGAACTTTGTACTCTCCATGCATGCCCACGATTGTAGGCGCTTTGCTCACGCCCAGTCGGGCAGGACGCGCACGCCGCCCTTGTCTGCGGAGGCGGCGAGCATGCCGTAGACGCGCAGGGCGTCGGAAACCTGGCGGGAGCGAGGCTTGGAGGGCTTCCACGGGGCGGCGCCCTTTTCGGCGCGGCGGCGCTCGAGTTCCTCGTCGCTCACATTGGCGCGCAGGACGCGGTTGTTGACGTCGATTTCGATCTCGTCGCCGGTGCGCACGAGGCCGATCGCGCCACCGGCCGCGGCCTCGGGCGAGATGTGGCCGATGGAGATGCCAGAGGTGCCGCCGGAGAAGCGGCCATCCGTGATGAGCGCGCACTTCTTACCCAGGCCCAGGCCCTTAAGGTAGGAGGTCGGGTAGAGCATTTCCTGCATGCCGGGGCCTCCCTTGGGGCCCTCGTACTGGATGACGACGACGTCGCCTTCCTTGACTTGCTTGCTGAGGATGGCCTCGACGGCTTCCTCCTGGGATTCGACCACGAAAGCCTTGCCGACGAAGTGGAAGAGGGACTCATCGATGCTTCGGCAGACTTGATGATCGCGCCGTTGGCGGCGATGTTGCCGTAGAGGACCGCCAGGCCGCCATCCTTCGTGTAGGCGTGCTCGACGGAGCGGATGCAGCCGGAGACAGAGTCGGTGTCGAGGGACTCGAACAGGTTGGCGGTCGAGAAGGCCTGGGTGGTGCGCACGCCGCCGGGGGCGGCGAGGAAGCGGTGCTTGGCTTCGTCGGTGGCGCGTCCGCTGCGCACGTCCCACGCACCCAGCCAGTCGGAGAGGCTGTCGGAGTGGACGGAGTGGACGTCGCGGTTGAGCAGGCCGGCGCGGTCGAGCTCGCCGAGCAGGGCGGGGATGCCGCCGGCGCGGTGGACGTGCTCGATGTGGTAGGTCGTGGAGTTGGGGGCCACCTTGCACAGGCAGGGCACGCGGCGCGAGATCGCGTCGATGTCGTCGAGCGTGAAGTCGACGCCGGCCTCGTTGGCGATGGCGAGGATGTGCAGGACGGTGTTGGTAGAGCCGCCCATGGCCACGTCCAGGCTCATGGCGTTCTCGAAGGCGGCCTTCGTGGCGATCGAGCGCGGCAGGACGGAGTCGTCTTCGTTGTCGTAGTAGGCGCGGCACATGTCGACGATGCGCGTGCCGGCCTCGGTGAAGAGCTTCTTGCGTTCGATCTGGGTGGCCAGGGTGGTGCCGTTGCCGGGCAGGGCCAGGCCGATCGCCTCGTTGAGGCAGTTCATCGAGTTCGCGGTGAACATGCCGGCGCAGGAGCCGCAGGTGGGGCACGCGTTGGCTTCGATGCTGGCCAGCTGGGTGTCGCTGACGGAGTCGTCGACGGCCATGACCATGGCGTCGATGAGGTCGAGGCGGTGCTCGACGACGCCGTCAACAGCAGCGCCGGATTCCATGGGGCCGCCGGAGACGAAGATGGTGGGGATGTTCAGGCGCATGGCGGCCAGGAGCATGCCGGGGGTGATCTTGTCGCAGTTGGAGATGCACACGAGGGCGTCGGCGCGGTGCGCGTTGACCATGGTTTCGACGCTGTCGGCGATGAGGTCGCGGCTGGGCAGGGAGTAGAGCATGCCGTCGTGGCCCATGGCGATGCCGTCGTCGACGGCGATCGTGTTGAATTCCTTGGCGACGCCGCCGGCTGCTTCGATGGCTCCGGCGACGAGGTCGCCCATGTTCTTCAGGTGCACATGGCCGGGGACGAACTGGGTGAAGGAGTTGGCGATGGCGATAATCGGCTTGCCGAAGTCGCCGTCCGTCATGCCGGTGGCGCGCCACAGGGCACGCGCTCCGGCCATGTTGCGGCCTTGGGTGGATGTTGCCGAGCGCAGCGGGCGACTCATGATGTGCCTTTCTTTTGCCTTGTAATGACTCCACAGTAGGAGTGTGAGCGCTGCGTTTCCGTGCGGGTTTCGTCTCATGGACGAGGCCGGGTCAGGTGCGGGTGGTTTTCGTGCGGTATTTCGGGGGCTGTGGCGGGCGGATCGCTGTGTCAGTGGGTGGACGCTTACGGGCGTGATTGCAAGGAAAACGCAAGGGGCACATGCGTGAATTAGTGTCGCGCTTCATGAGTGGTTGATCGCATTGGTCACGCTTCGGACATTTCCCCTCGTTCTCAAAGCGCAAAACGTAGGCTGAGGGCACAGTGAAGAGAAAGGACTGCGATGACCATTCGCACCACTCATGTTGGTTCCCTGCCCCGTACCCCCGAGCTGCTCAAGGCGAATGCCGCGCACCGCAAGGGGGAGCTGAGCGACGCTGATTTCACCTCCGTGCTGCAGGCCGAGGTTGATGGCGTTGTGAAGCGTCAGGCTGAGATTGGCCTGGATATCGTCAACGATGGCGAGTACGGTCACGCGATGCTTGACACGGTTGATTACGGCGCGTGGTGGACGTATTCCTTCTCGCGTTTCGGCGGGCTGTCCTTTGAGGACGTGCAGCGTTTTGATGTGCGTCCCCCGGCTGGCCGCGACGGTCGTCTGTCCTTCTCGTCGTTCGCTGAGCGCCGCGACTGGCAGCGTTTCGCGGACGCGTACGCGGATCCGGATTCGGGCATTCACATTGCGAACCGTAACCCGATCGCGTTCCCGACGATCACGGGCGAGCTGACCTACATCGGTGCCGAGGCCGTGGAGCGCGATATCGCGGGCACGAAGCACGCGCTAGAGGCGGTCGGCAAGCCCGTGTCGGATGGTTTCGTGGCGGCAATTTCGCCGGGTTCGGCGGCTCGCGTGGCTAACGCCTTCTACGAGGACGACGAAGCAGTGGTGTGGGCGTGCGCGGATGTGCTGCGCGAGGAGTACAAGCGCATTACGGACGCGGGCCTGACGGTGCAGATTGACGCGCCGGATATCGCGGAGGGCTGGGATCAGATGAACCCGGAGCCGTCCGTTGAGGATTACCGCGCGTTCTCGCGCGTGCGTATTGACGCGTTGAACCATGCGCTGGAGGGCATTGACCCTGATCTGGTTCGCTTCCACGTGTGCTGGGGTTCGTGGCACGGCCCGCACACGACGGATATCCCGTTCAAGGACATCGTGGATCTGGCCCTGCTGGTCAACGCGAATGGCCTGACGTTCGAGGCGGCGAACGCTCGCCACGCGCACGAGTGGACGATCTGGCGCGACATCGAGCTTCCCGAGGGTAAGTACCTGATCCCGGGCGTCGTGTCGCACTCGACAAACGTTGTGGAGCACCCGGAGCTGGTGGCTCAGCGTATCCGCCAGTTCGCGGACATCGTGGGCGACGAGCGCGTCGTGGCATCGACGGACTGCGGCCTGGGCGGCCGTATCTACCCGTCGATTGCGTGGGCGAAGCTGGAGGCTCTTGCCGAGGGCGCTCGTCTCGCATCGAAGTGATCGCCTGATTGCTTGCCTGGGGCGCGCGGGGTGGATGAGTATCCACCCCGCGCGCTTTTCCCAGGGTTTTCTCAGGTAAAGCTCCCTGTTTTTTGAGCTTGGCGTCACACAATGGATCGTGTGTTGCAGCCCCCGCTTCCGGGTCGGCCTGCCGCGGTGGGGATCGCACGCCGCGTCGGGTTCCGGGATTGGGGGCTGCGGCGCGTCCGCGAGCGCCATCTGTTCGCTTTCTTCAAGGGCCGATAGGTACCGGCGCGTGATCGCGACTACAATTGGCGTATGAGCGTCCTCGTGATTCAAAACGACCCGATCGTTCCGGTGGGTCAGTTGTCCGCCTTCCTCGGCGGTCACGAGGTCGTGCGCGCCTGGGAGGACCCGCAGCGTCTCCGGGACCTGGCGGCCGCTCCCCTGCCGGGTGCCCTCATCCTTCTGGGTGGCCGCGCCAACGCCTACGACGACGAGGCCTGCCCATGGCTGGAAGCAGAACGCGAACTCGTGCGCCGCTGCGTAGCCGCACAGATTCGGGTGCTCGGCATTTGCCTGGGCGCCCAGCTGATCGCCGCAACCTTCGGCGGGCGCGTCAGCGTTTCAGACCCGGCGGGCCCCGAATACGGCGTCATCTCCCTGGCCTGGGGCACGAACGACCAGGCGGGCGGCGGCGGAGCCGTCCCCCTGCGCATGGCCCTGGCCTCGACCCACACGGTCTTCGCCGACCACGGCGACGCCATCGTGGAACTCCCCCGCGGCGCACGCGAGTGGGCGCGCTCGGACAAGTACACGCAGATTTTCTCCTACGGCACCGCCCTGGGCGTACAGTTCCACCCCGAGGTCACGCGCGAGACCGCGACCGTGTGGGCAGTCAACAACGAGGACGTCGACACCGAGGACATCGTCGCCGGGTACGACGCTCACGAGGGGGAGCTGGCGTCCACGTGCAAGACCCTGGCCGACTGGGTCAGCGGCGTCTTCTAACGCACAGACAGAATCGCAGTGCGGGCACCCCCACGCGGTACCCACACTGCGATTGACATTCGGGCCTCGTCGCAGCGAGCGGAGATGAGGCCCGGCTCTTATTTTAGAGGAAAAAGCCGCAGCTACAAGGCTTTTCCAGGAACCAAGACCACCACGTGGGACGACTTGACAACGCGGCCCGCCACGGCCTCGTCACGGCGCGCGACGCACCCGGTCAGGGGGCCGCGACCTGCACAAACGAGCCGGTGCCGTACGCCCACGCGCGACGCTCAGCGGCTGAGATGAACACAGCCTGGCCACGGCTCAGCTCCACGCTGTCCCCGCCCTGCTCCTCGCTCACGTGCAGGTGACCGAACCGGAGGTTGCGATGACGATGCGCGGGCCCTCCCCGGGCACGGCTACCTCGTCCACGCGGGACGTGTGCTTGCCGGGTGCCAGCGTCGTCACCGACAGCTCGAACTCCTGGGCGGGTGCCAGGAAGCGGTCCGTCGTCGCCGAGGGGTGCTCGGGGGCCACGCGCACGGGGGGCAGCGCCGAGAACTCGGTGATTTCCACGAGCTGGGCGGAGTCCACGTACTTACCGGTCAGGCCGGCGCGCACGACGTTGTCGGAGGAAGCCATGACCTCGATACCCAGGCCCGACTGGTAGGCGTGGATCTGGCGCGGCGGAATGTAGACGGCCTCGCCAGGCCGCAGGGACACCGGGTTCATGAGGAAGGCGACGATGATGCCCGGGTCGCCCGGGTGCTTCTCCCCCCAGGACGCTCACGAGTTCGTCAGTGCGCGGCGACGGGGACGTGCCGGACGCGAGGCGAGAGCGGCACGCGGCCACGAACTCTTCGACGCGCTCGGGGGTCGCCGGGGAGTCCTCGTCGAAGAGCCAGGTGGCCAGGGAACGCAGGCCCCCGCGCACGGTAGACAGCTTGAGGCGGTGACGCAGGCGCTCGGCGAGCTCGCCCTCCAGGCCGACGAGGATCTGGCGAGCCTTGCGCGGCACACGGAAGCCGACGAGCGCGTTGAACTCAGTGAGCGCGTAAATCATCTCCGGCTTGTGGTTCATGTCCCGGTAGACGCGGCGCGTGTCCGTGCGCTCGATGCCCAGGACCTCCTCGCGCAGGTAACCCTCGCGCGCGATCTCCTTCGTCGGATGCACCTGCAGGCTCAGGGTCTGCGCGGGGGCGATAATCTTCGCCAGGTACGGCAGGGTGGGGCCGAACGCGTAGAGCAGCCCACCACCGAGCGCGCGCTTGGGATCCTCGCCGATGTGCTCGGCGAGGGTCTGCCCGTCCGTCAGCAGCGTCGGTCCGTCCGGGTGGGCGCCAAACCACACCTCGGACACCGGGTCGTCCCCGGCGGCGGCCCCCAGGAACTCGGGGATCGCGTTCGTGGAGCCCCACGCGTCAGCTTTCGTCCAGCCGATCAGTCTTTCCATAGGTCGAATCCTATCGGTATCGGGCGCACAAAGACGCGAGGGACGAGGCCGTGGCCCCATCCCCCGCGCCCTCGTGTCTGTCAGGCGCTGGGTTGATCGGTGTTTTCACGCGCCTCGAGGGCGGCGAGCGCACCGCCGCGTTCGTGCAGCTCGGCATAGGTTCCGGTCTCCACGACGCGGCCCGCGTCCATGACGATGATCTGGTCGGCGTCGCGCACGGCGCTGATGCGGTGAGCGATCTCGACGATGGTGCGGCCCTTCGCGACGCGCGCGATGCCTTCGCGCACGCGTGCCTCGGTGGCCGGGTCGACCTGGCTCGTGGCCTCGTCGAAGACGTAGATCGGGGCGTCTCGCAGGAGCGCGCGGGCCAGGGCCAGGCGCTGACGCTGGCCGCCCGAGAGGCGCTCGCCCATGTCACCGACCACCGTGTCCAGGCCATCCTTTTCCGTAGCCAGCCAGTCGGTGAGATCCACGGCCTCCAGCGCGCGCTCCAGGTCCGCCTCGCTCGCGTCGGGAGCGGCGAGCAGCAGGTTGGCCCGCAGCGTGTCGTTGAACAGGTAGGGTCGCTGGGGCGCGGATGCGACCGTGGCGCGCAGGTCGCGCAGGGACGCGTCGGCCACGTTCGTTGTGCCGATGGTGACGGTGCCCGAGGCCGGGTCCCACGTGCGGGTCAGCAGCGAGGCCAGTGTCGACTTACCCGAGCCGGAGGCGCCCACGATGGCGGTGCGCTGTCCGGCGGGGATGTGGATGCTCACGCCGTTCAGGACCGTCGGGGCAGGCGCGGGTGCGTCCTCGTCCGTCGGGTAGGCGAAGGTGACATCGGTGAACTCAATGTCGCCCGGTGTCAGCGGCTTGGGGTCCGCCGGGTCGGCAACGACGGGCGCACGGTCGGTGATCGCGAAGACGCGGGCCGCCGACGCGAAGGCCTGATCCAGGTCGGCGGCAAACTCCTCGACCGCGAGGACCGGGCCGAAGGAGCCCATGGCGATGCCGAGGGCGAGGCCCGCCTGGGGCAGCGTCAGCGTTTCGGCGAGCACGTTCGAGCCCGCGACCATAGCGACCGTGACGACGCCGAGGGCGACAGCGGCCTGGTTGAGGCCTCGGCGCAGCGCGATCCAGCGGCCCTGAGTGCCTAGCCCTGAGGAGATGCGCTTTTCGATGGCGCTCATCTCGGCCTCGCGGCGCTCCTGCGCCCCGAAGGCGAGGACCTCGCGCACGCCCTGCACCGAGTCAGTCACGTGGGCGGCGATCGCGCCGCGGGCCTCGCGCAGCTCACGCGCCGCGCGGGCGGTGGAGCCGGAGCCCAGGAACGGAACGACCGCTCCGACGATCAGCAGGAAGGGAGCCAGCACAGCCGCCAGCATCCAGGACACGGCACTGCCCATCCACACGAGCGACAGGATCGGGACGATGATGGCCGTCGTGACGGGGGCGAGCGTGTGGGCAAAGAACACCTCGACACGGTCGATATCCTTCGTCACGCGGTTCATGATGTCGCCCGAATCCAGGCGATCCGTGCCCGCGGGAGCCTGCGGCTCAAGCTGGTCGTAGAAGTAGTTGCGCAGCATCGCCAGGAGTGGAAGGCCACGAAGTGACCGGCGAACTGCTCGAGGTAGCGGGCCAGGCCCTTGAGCACACTCAGGCCGATGGCGCAGACAATGACGAGGGCGATGCTCCAGGCGCTCTCCCCCGACGCCAGGCCGGCGACGGCCCAGCCGCCCAGGGCGAACAGGGCGATGCCGATCATGAGGAAGACGATGCGGGCGGCGATGGAGGCCGCGAGCGGCGGCAGGACGCGCCGCGTGATCGACAGGAGTCGAAGAGACAGTTGCCTGCGGGTCATCGGATCGTTCCTTCCTGCAGGGTCACGACGCGGTCGGCGCCCTTGATGGTGGCGTCTCGGTGGGAGATCGTCAGGGTCGTGCGCCCGGCACACACGGTCTCCAGCGACGCGAGGATCTCACGCTCGGAGGCCAGGTCCACGTGGGCGGTGGGCTCGTCCAGGATCATGATCGACGCGTTCTTCAGGAAGGCACGGGCGATCGCGATACGCTGCGCCTCGCCGCCCGAGACGGCCAGGCCTCGGGCACCCACCCGGGCGTCGAGGCCGCCGGGCAGGGAGTCGACGAACTCACCCAGGTGGGCGGCGCGCAGGGCCTCGATCAGCTGGTCGTCCGTGGCCGCGGGAGAGGCCAAGAGCAGGTTGTCGCGCAGCGTGCCGGAGAACAGGTAGGTGCTCTGCTCGACGACCGCGGTCTGGGCGCGCACCCACGACAGGGGCGCGCTGGCCAGGTCGACGCCGTTGAGGCTCACGCGGCCTCGCGTGGGACGCAGGAAGCCCTGCAGCAGCGCCGAGATCGTGGACTTGCCGGCGCCCGAGGGGCCAGCGAGCGCGACGTGCTCGCCCTGGGTGAGGGTCAGGTTCGCGCCCTTCAGGACCGGGGTGTCCTCGGTGTAGGAGAAGGACACGCCGCTGAGGCGGATCTCGCCGCGCTGGGGCGGGATCGCCGGGGCCTTCACACCCTTGGCGTCCGTGACCGGCGGGGTCTGCTTGATGAACTTCTTGACCTCCTTGTTGGCCGCGATGCCGCCCATGCCTATGTAGAAGAACTGGCCGATGCGGTCCAGCGGGTCGAGCATGATGGAGGAGAGCAGCACGAGGGAGATACCCTCGCCGACGCTGATCGCGCCCTGCTGGTAGCGGATGAGGGCCAGAGCGATCGCGCCGGTGATCATGCCGAGGGAGAAGACGGAGTCGATGACGAGGAGGATCAGCTGGTTGCCGGCCAGGTAGCTCATGACCTTCGAGCGGACCTCTTCGGCGGCTTCGGCCAGGCGCTGGCCCATGTCCTTGCCGGCGTTCATGAGGGCCAGGTCGCCCAGGCCCTGGATGGCGTCGAGTTCCTTGGCGGCGAGCTGGCGCGAGGCATGGCGGTAGCGCGAGGACACCGGCTTGAAGGCTTTGCGGAAGCCCATGACGCAGATCGGAACCAGCGGGATCGCGATCGCGAGGAAGCCTCCCGAGGCCGGGTCAATCGTCAGGGCAACGAGGATGACGACGAGGATCGGGGTCGTGAGCGAGGCGATCATGGGGGCGAGGAAAATGCCCTTGTAGGCGGCGACGCGCTCGACGCCGTCGGTGGCGGAGTTGACGACGCGGCCCGCACGCTCGTTGGTTCGCTGCGAAGGCCCCAGGGCGAAGACCTGTCGGATCATCGAGTGGCGCAGCGTGGGTTCCATCTGGTTCATCTGGGAGGCGCCCAGGGCGCTGACCGCCCACGCGAACACACCGGATCCCAGGGCACCCAGCACGCCGATCCACCAGGTCGACCAGGCGTTCTTGCCTGCGATGTCATCGATACCCCATCCGATCGCCAGGTAGGCGGCGGCCAGACAGAGTGCCGCTGCCCACGAGCAGACGACCACGATCGCGCGTTTCATTGTTCTCCTATCAACATGACGCACACGAGTACATAACCAAGGATAGCCTTAGTTAGGTTCTGACACCAGTGTCATTTTGGAGCAATTTCAGGCTGACTGGCGCGAACACTGCCAGCGGCCCACTCATCAAGAGCCGGAAAAGACATTATGGCTCCAAGAGGACTGTGCGCCGGTGCGCCCAGGAAACACGGACTATTCAACACCCTCCGTACCCACCAACAATTTCGCATGCAATTCCCTCAAACTTCTTTCAAATCTTGAAATCCGATCATTGATATTCTGCGGTTTTCGACCTTATACAGATTCACACCGCAGGGGAATTGCATGCGGAATTTCTGGAATGACGTTTGGAGGCACACCTAGCAGTGCAGCCACGTATGTCCCATTGCCGCCCAGTACTGCCAGGCCCCGCCTCTATTGCCGTACACAAGCCACTCAGCCAGCCACGTATCTCGTGGCAGCCTCCCACGACTCCGGCAGCAGCCGCTCAACGAGTGGGGCGCACGTTCTGGATAGGAAGTGACGTTCTGGATAGGAACTGCTCTTCTGGATAGCTTATTTTCCTATCCAGAAGGCAATAACCTATCCAGATCGTCGTTTCCTATCCATTTGTTGATGCCCGACTGCTCGCGCGGCCCCCAAGCCACTGGCACAGTGGGGGATTTGCACTACACGAAGCCCTCTGACGGCGCGTCACCGGCGTGTCGAACTCTCATGTAGTGCAATTCCCCCATCACCCACTCAAAGGAACCACGACCTCGCGCAATCGACGAGGCCGTGGCTCCCTCAAGCGAGCATGCTCAGACCAGGCGGTACGTCCAGCCGTAGGGATCCTCGGCGCGACCCCACTGGATGTCGGTGAGGCGCTTGTGGATCTCGCGGGTCTTGTTCCCCACCTCGATCTCCACGTCGAAGTCGTCGCCAGCCAGGCGCGTGATCGGGGTGACCACGGCGGCCGTACCACAGGCGAAGACCTCGGCGACGGCGCCCGAGCGGATTCCCTCCACGACCTCGGACAGGGCGATCTTCTCCTCGCGCACGTCCACGCCCTCGTCGCGCAGCATGCGCAGGATCGCGCTGCGCGTGCCGCCCTCGAGGATGACGCCGGTGAGCTCAGGGGTGCGGATCGTTCCGTCGGCCATGACGACGAACATGTTCATGCCGCCCAGCTCCTCGAGGTACTTGCCCTCGTAGGTGTCCAGGAAGCAGACCTGGGAGAAGCCCTTGGCCTCGGCCTGGATCTGGGGCAGCAGGGAGGCCGCGTAGTTGCCGCCCGCCTTGGCACTACCGGTACCGCCGGGGCCGGCGCGGTGGTACTCGCGCTCCACCCAGATGGCAACGCCCGACAGGCCGCCCTTGAAGTAGGGGCCCGACGGGGAGCCGATGACGTAGTAGTCGACGACGCCGGCGGGGTGGACGCCCACGAACTCCTCGGAGGCAAACATGAAGGGACGCAGGTAGAGCGACGAGCCATCAACCTCGGGCACCCACTTCACGTCGGCGCGCACGTAGTCCACGAGGGAGGCCACGAAGTCCTCGCGGCTCAGCTCGGGCAGGGCCAGGCGACGGGCCGAGTGATTCAGGCGCGCGGCGTTGTAGCCGGGGCGGAAGGTCCACACGGAGCCATCCTCGCGCTTGTAGGCCTTGATGCCCTCGAACACGGACTGGCAGTAGTGGAAGACGGAGGCGCCGGGGGTCAGCTCGAGGGGGCCGTAGGGGATGACGCCGCGATCGTCCCAGCCGCCCTCGCGGGTCCAGCGCATGTGGGCCATGTGGTCCGTGAACTTCTTGCCGAAGGCCAGGGTCGACATGATCTCGTTATACTCTTCGGGCGTCGCGGGATGAGGGTTGGGGGTCAGGGGGGAAACGACCGGCCAGCTCGTCGGCGCCGGGAAGTACCAGATCACCGGCAGCCTCAAGTTCCGTGGGGGTGTGCTGCGTCGATGCCATGAGGTCTCCTGTCGTGGTCTTTCACAAATATGAAGCCAGAATATGCCCGCCGTCCGCATTGTGGCCGATTGATTTCGGCATGTGACCCACTCCCCCGCTCCTGTGGACGTTCTCACCCCGCAGAGCGACTCACTCGTAGTGGGTCCACATGCGCAGGACGCGGACGGTGCGCTCTTCTTCGAACACCTCATAGACGAGCCTGTGCTGAATATTAATTCTGCGCGAGTACATCCCCGCGAGGTCGCCCACGAGGCGCTCATAGCGTGGAGGCGTCGCGAACGGATCCTCTGTCAGGACCTCGATGAGGCTCTGAGCTTTCGCCTTGAGGCCGCTGGCGGAGAGCTTCTTCGCATCCTTCGCGGCCTGCTTAGAGAAAACGACGCGCCACATCGCTACCACTCCACGTCATCGAGCGCGTCTTCGAGGTCTTCGCGAGCGGCTTCCTTCAGACTGTCCGTCATTCCGGGAATTCCCTGCAGGTAGAGGGTTTCCTGAATGGCGGACCAGTCGGCCTCGCCAATGAGGACAGCGTTTCCACGACGTCCGGTGATCGTGATCGGGGTCGACTCCTCATTCACAGTGTCGATGAGCCGGTACAGGTCCGAGCGGGCGGCAGTAGCACTCACAGCAGTCATGGTTATCCCTTTCCATCACCATCATAACGTACGCTTTCGCGTACGCATAGGTCTGTGCGCATGATTTTTGCCGAAAGGATACGATCAACGCATGATGACTCTGCCTGACTCTCTGACCTCCGCCCTGCCCTCTCGCGAGCGCCGCTCCCCCGGCCTGGAGCTGGAGGACGGGCGCTGGATGGTGGCCGCGAAGTCGGGCCTGTACGTGTTCGGCGCCGAGGCCTCGTCCGGAGATGGGGAGCCCACCCCCGAGGTGTTCCCCTGGTACGACGTGGCGCGGGCGCGCTGGGAGGCCGAGGGTTCCCTCTTCGCCCTGGAGTGGGTGGATCCCGCCCGCCCGGCCCTGGCGGGGCGTGGGAAGGGCGACCCGGAGGACTTCATGCGTCACACGAGCGAGTTCGTGAACCGCTCGATCGTCCTGCACTCCCAGGTGGAGGTGAGCAACGGGACGACGGTGACGGCGTGGGTGCGCCGCGGCGAGGACGGCCTCTTCTCGGTGCTGACGGCCGACGGGCCGCTGGATGCCGACGGGCAGCGCGAGGCGGACGCCCTGGAGGCCCGCGTGCGCGACGCGGTCGGTCTCGACTGATCGACGAGGCCGGGGCTCCCATCGGGGGACGCTCCCCTCGCCCGCGCATCCTCAGACGACAGCGGGACCCCTCACCGGGGTCCCGCTTCTGTATCCAGGAAGATGCCCGGAATCAGTGGATGACGTCGACGCGCTCGAAGGCGTCGAGGGAGAAGCCCTGCTCGAGGATCGCGCGGCTCCACTCGCGGGCGCTGAACAGCGAGTGGTCGCGGTAGTTGCCGCACGAGTAGGCGTCGGTGCCGGGCACGTCCTCCCAGGTGACTTCCTCGGCGATCGCGTGCAGGGAGGAGGCCAGAGCCTCGGTCACCTCACGCACCGAGGGGGTGCCCCACATGATGAGGTGAAAGCCCGTGCGGCAGCCGAACGGCGAGCAGTCGATGACGCCGTCGATGCGGTCGCGCAGCAGGGAGGCCAGCAGGTGCTCGATCGTGTGCAGGCCCGAGGTCGGAATCTCCCCGGCGTTGGGCTGGAGGAGGCGCACATCGAAGTTCGAAATCTGGTCGCCCTTCGGGCTGGCCTCCACATTGATGAGGCGCACGTAGGGCGCCTTCACGGCGGTGTGGTCCAGGGTAAAGCTCTCAACTTCAGCCATCGGTTAGTCCCTTTCGGTGTAGTTCTGCCGGCGTTGCTCCAGGCGCATGAGCTCCCGGAACATGTCGGAGTAGGTGGGGTCGTCCTCGCTCAAGCGCGACAGGGCCGCGCGGGCCTCGCCGAGTTTACGGGTCAGGTCCATGCGAACCATCGCCGCGACCACGCCGCGGCAGTACGAGCGTACGTCGGCCTCGCCCGCGACGGGCAGGGGCGCGACGGCCAGCTGGGTGACGGCGGGGCCGATGAACTCGCCGGCGGTCTCGAGGACCACCTGGACGAAGTGGCGCGAGGCCGCGAGGGTGGCGTTCTCGCCCGGGCCGAAGTGGGCCTCGGCCTGGCGCATCATCTGCGTGAAGGCGTCGAGGCCGCCGACCGCGCGGATCGCATCGTGGACGGCGCGGTGCGTGGGCACGGTGAAGGACTGCCCATCGAGCTCCTCGAAGCCAGAGCCCACGGCGTACAGCGGGTGCTGGAGGACGGCCTCGAGAGCCTGGCGCTCAATCCGGCTCACCGGGTCCTCGGGGCCTCGTCGCTCGGGGGCATGCACGGGACGGCCCGCGCCCGCCATCTCGATCTCGCCCGGGCGTGCCTCGTGCGAAATGACCTCGACGCGACCGGCCGCGCGGACCGCCTGCTCGACCGTGGGAATGTCCATGCCCAGCCACCCGGCCAGCTGGCGCGTGTACTCGGCGCGCAGGGCGCGGTCCTTGATGTGCGCGACGATGCCGGACGAGGCGCGCAGGCCCTGCACGCGGCCCTCGGCGCTGCGCAGATCCATCTGCGACAGGACGGAGCGGATCGCGAACTCAAAGAGCGGGATGCGCGAGTTCACCAGGTCAATGATCGCCTGATCGCCCTGGGATAGTCGCAGGTCGCAGGGGTCCTGGCCACCCGGTGCCACCGCCACGAAGGTCTGGGCCGCGAAGTTCTGGTCCTCGCCGTAGGCGCGCAGCGCGGCCTTTTTCCCGGCGCTGTCGCCGTCGAAGGTGAAGATGACCTCCGAGCCGTGCGCGCGCCCCGTGGACAGGAGCACGCCGGCGGCCGGATCCGCATGGTCACCGAGCAGACGGCGAATGATCTTCACGTGCTCGGAGCCGAAGGCGGTGCCACACGTGGCCACGGCATTCGTCACGCCCGCAACGTGCGCGGCCATGACGTCCGTGTAGCCCTCGACGATGACAACCTTGTGCTCCGTAGCGATCGTCTTCTTCGCCAGGTCCAGGCCGTACAGGAGCTGCGACTTCTTGTAGATCGGCGTCTCGGGAGTGTTGAGGTACTTGGGCGATTCCTTGTCGCTGTCGTCCAGGCGACGCGCGCCAAAACCCACCGTCGCGCCCGTGATATCGCGGATTGGCCACACGAGGCGCCCGCGGAAGCGGTCGTACACGCCGCGATTGCCCTGCGACCCAAGGCCCGCAATCTGGATCTCCTGGTCCGTGAAGCCCTTGGAGCGCAGGTGGCGCGTCAGGGAATCCCACGAGGCCGGGGCGTAGCCGACCCCGAAATGCGCGCACATCGCCTGGGTGAAGCCGCGCTCGGCGAGGAACGTGCGGCCCTTGTGGGCCTCGGGGGAAGCCAGCTGCTGCTGGTAGAACTCTTCGGCGACGCGGTGGGCGTCCAGGAGGCGCTGGCGCTTGCCCGGCTCCTCGGTGCGCACGCGCGCACCGCCCTCCTCGTAGTGGAGGGTGATACCGGCCTTCGCCGCCAGCATCTCGACCGCCTCGGTGAAGGGCAGGTGGTCGATCTTTTGCACGAAAGAGATGACGTCGCCGCTCTCACCGCATCCGAAGCAGTGGAACATGCCCAGGTGGGGGCGCACGTTGAAGGAGGGGGTGCGTTCGTCGTGGAAGGGGCACAGGCCCTTCAGGGCGCCGATACCCGCGGGTCGCAGCGCTACGTGTTCGCCGATGATCTCGTCGATCTTCACTGCGTTACGTACCGCTTCGATGTCGTCCTTACGAATCAGACCCGCCATGTCACTCAGTCTACCGATGCCCGCCCACGTCTGCGTCCAATCATGCTCACAGCTGCGAAGACAGCATGCCGCACCAGCGGGCGTGCCACGCGGAGGCCGACACGTCGGTGAGCGAGGCGACCTGGTCGATGACCGCACGCAGGCGCACGCCGTCGTCAGAGGCGGCCCGCCACTGCGCGGCGAACACGGGCTCCAGGGCGTTCGCCCCGGCCTCGTAGAGGGCGTCGACGAGGTCGGCCAGGAGCGTGCGCTGCTGGTAGTACACCGGCTCGGTCTCGCGCGGACTCATGACGTAGTGGACGGCCATGCCCTTGAGGATCTGGATCTCGGCGCGAACCTCGCGCGGCACGACGAGGTCCGCGCGGTAGCGGCCCAGCGGCTCGTGCCCGAAGGTTTCGCGCGTGGCGGCCACGGTCGCCGAGCAGAAGCGGCCGATCAGCTCGCTCGTCGCGTCCTTCAGGTGCGCGAGGGAGGCGTAGGAGCCGTCGAAGGAGCGCAGCCACACGGGCATGGAGACGATGCGTTCGAGGGCCTCCTCGAGGTCCGAGCGCGCCACCGAGGGCCCGTACCAGTCCAGGGTCGAGGCCACGACCGCCGAGCAGTGCACGTCATCAAAGAGGTCTGCGGGGTCCAGCTTGCGGGTCGCGACCGCATCCTCCACGTCGTGCACCGAGTAGGCGATGTCGTCCGAGAGGTCCATGATCTGGGCTTCCAGGCATCGCCGCCCGGCCGGCGCCCCCTGGCGCATCCACGCGAACACGGGCGCGTCGTCGGGGTACACGGAGTACTTGCGGGTCGACTTGGCCAGGTCCGGGCCGCCGGACTTGACCCACGGGTACTTACAGATCGCGTCCAGGGTGGCGCGCGTCAGGTTCAAGCCCGCGGGAATGCCGCCCGCGCCGATGACCTTGGGCTCCAGTCGGGTGACGACGCGCAGGGTCTGGGCGTTGCCCTCGAACCCGCCGATCGATGCGGCTGCCGCGTCCAGGGCGCGCTCGCCGTTATGCCCAAAGGCGGATGCCCGAGGTCGTGGGACAGACACGCCGCGTCCACGACGTCCGGGTCGGCCCCCAGTTCCTTGCCGAGCTCGCGGCCCACCTGGGCGACCTCGAGGGAGTGCGTGAGGCGGGTGCGCACGAAGTCGTCCGAAATCGGGCCCAGCACCTGCGTCTTTCGCCGAGGCGACGCAGCGCGGAGGAGTGGAGGATGCGCGCGCGGTCGCGCTCAAACTCGGTGCGTTCGGAGGACTTGTGGTCCTCGGGCACCCAGCGCTCAGAATCAGCAGACGCGTACGGGAGGCGCGCGTCGCCACCATCAACACCGGGGATTGCCAAGGAAAACTCATTCACGGGGCCATTTTACTAGGGAAACGTCTGCGCAGAACGGCCCCAGGCCTCGTTACTGTCAAAGCACCAGAAATTGCCGACAAAATACTGTGAGATACCCCGTCGAATCTTCCAGCATTTGTCCAAACATGCTAATTGTCAAGAGTCGCATTCAGCGTCGAATCCCCATCCATGGAAGGAGTCCCGCGTGTCCAACACGGCACAGGAAATCCTCGATGCGGTCGGTGGCCCCGGCAACATCACCCACTTCACCCACTGCGCGACGCGCCTGCGCTTCGAACTCAACGACGCGTCGATCGTCGACAAGGACCGAGTCGAGGCCATTGACGGCGTCCTCGGTGCCGTTCCCCAGTCGGGTGACCGCTACCAGATCGTCATCGGCGGTGCCGTGCAGTCTGTCTTCAACGAGATCAACAACCTGCCGTCGATGAAGTCGGGTGCCGCGGTCTCGAACGACGACGTCAAGGCAGCCGCCCGCGCGAAGGCGCGCGGCAAGAACGCCCTCATCGACGCCTTCTTCGAGTACCTCTCGGACTCGTTCCGCCCGCTGCTGCCCGTCCTCCTCGGCGCCTCCCTGATCCTGGCGTTCCTGGCGGTCCTGGAAGCTTTCGGCGTCGTCGACACGCGCGCCGCGACTATCCCGGTGTGGCTGGGTTACGTGAACTCCATGTGGCGCGCGGTCTTCTACTTCCTGCCGGCGATGGTGGCCTACAACGCCTCCAAGAAGCTGGACATCGACCCGTGGGTGGGCACCGCCGTCATCCTGTCGCTGCTCACCCCCAACTTCCTGGGCCTGAGCAATGTTGACAAGTTCCCCGCCACCACCTGTATCCAGCTCGTCGAAGGTAGAGACGATCTGCTGCAGTGCACGACCCAGATCGACAATGTTCCGCTGATCGGCAGCCTGCCCCTTCAGCTGGCCGACTACGGCGGCCAGGTCTTCGTGCCGCTGCTGATGGTGCCGATCCTCGCCCTGGTCTACAAGGGCCTGAAGAAGATCATCCCGGCGAACGTCCAGATGGTGTTCGTCCCCTTCATCTCCTTCATCATCATCATGCCGCTGACCGCCTTCCTGATCGGCCCCCTGTCGATCTGGATCGGTAACGGCCTGGGTGGCGGCCTTGCATGGCTCAACGGCCACGCACCCATCCTCTTCGCGATCATCATCCCGATCATCTACCCCTTCCTGGTGCCCCTCGGCCTGCACTGGCCGCTCAACGCCCTGCAGCTGGCAAACATCGCCTCGACCGGTTCGGACTTCATCCAGGGCCCCATGGGCGCGTGGAACTTCGCCTGCTTCGGCGCCACCGCCGGCGTCCTCTTCCTGTCGATCCGCGACCGCGATACCGACATGCGCCAGACAGCGTCCGGCGCCCTGGCGGCCGGCCTCTTCGGTGGTATCTCCGAGCCGTCCCTGTACGGTATCCACCTGCGTTTCAAGCGCATCTACCCGCTCATGCTGACGGGCTGCGTGGCCGGCGGTCTGGTCATCGGTATCGGTGACGGCGTCACCACGAACACCTTCGTGTTCACGTCGCTGCTGACGATCCCCGTCTTCTCCCCCATGGCTGTGTACGGCCTGGGGATTGCCGCCGCGTTCTTCACCGCGTTCCTCATGGTCGTCTTCTTCGACTACCGCACGAAGGAGCAGAAGGCTGAGGCTCGCGAGAAGAAGGCTGCTCTCAAGGCCGGCGTATCCGCCGCCCCCGCCTCCCCGGCTCCTGTCGCTGCCCCCGCGGCTCCCGCAGCTGAGGCCGCTCCGGCTCCCGCTGCTGCTCCCGAGTTCAGCGACGAGGCGAAGGCTGACCTGACGCTCACCTCCCCCATGGCGGGCACGACGGTTGCGCTGTCGGACGTTGCCGACGAGGCCTTCGCCGCCGGCGCGCTCGGCCCCGGCATCGCCGTGTCCCCCGCCGCTGGCGCCGTGGTTGTCGCCCCGTGTGACGGCAAGGTGTCGGTCGCTTTCCCAACGGGCCACGCCTACGGCATCAAGTCCGCGTCCGGCGTCCAGGTGCTCATCCACATCGGCATGGACACCGTGAAGCTGGAGGGCACGGGCTTCACGCCGCGCGTCACTAAGGGTGACGTCGTTAAGCGCGGCGACGTACTGGCCGAGGTCGATTGGGATGTCATCCGCGAGGCCGGCTACGACACGATCACCCCGATGGTCGTGACGAACAAGAAGAAGTTCGGCGAGATCACCCCGGCCGCTCCCGGCCCGGTGGGTATCACCGACACGGTCGTAACGGTGTCACCCAAGGAGGCGTGAGCTCTTCGAGCGCGCTGACATAGCCGTGGTGGGCGGGCCGATTGGCCCGCCCACCACCTTTTATTGCGTCGCTGGCAATCGACGTTCTTCCCTCAAGCCTGCGCATGTTCTTGCACGAGCCCGAGCGAGGCAGCTAGACTGTTGACCACTCGGTTACCTTGCCCCAGGAGTGCGAGGTTCCACGCATCAAAGGAAATTGGAGCGATGCCAGACGTTGCATTCGACTCGGAGCGCCACGCGCAGGTGAGTGACGACATGAGCGCCGGGGGGGGGCGAACTAACCACCTCCGCGACATCGGCAATGATGTTGGCTGCGGCGCAAATATTCGGACATTGGACGACTGAGAGCGCGGCCCAGAGCATGGGAGATACCGTGCGCTCATTCCTCACGTCATTCTCGACGAACATGCAAAACGAGGCGCAGTATTTGAGCGATCTCGACACGAAGGTCGCTCAGGCCGTCTCTGACTTTACCGGCACCGAAGAAGATGCCCGCGCCGCGATAGCGGCAGTCGGCACCGCCCTGCTGGATCTCAACCAGGGCGAAAGCGCCCACAAGGTCTATTCCGATAAGAGCATTGAACAGATCACCAGCGAGAATCCGCCTGCTCAGGCAGAGACCGGCGATGAGTCTGGCGCTCCAGTAGACACAGTCGTTGATTCCGGACCCGACGAGTACTGAGCACGAGCGCACGCAAGGAGACAACAATGGTGTCATCACCCATGTACGACCGGCTCATGGAGTTCGCAAACAGTGCGCCGGACAACGAGAAGCTCTACGGTTGGGACGACGAGCATTCCGCCATCGTCCAGGCCATTCGAGAGGCGCGCGACAAGGTCGAGCACTTCAAGGAGCACCAGGGGTTCACGGGTCAGGCCGGCCAGGCGATGTCCGACGAGGCCGTGCGCGCTATCAGGCGCTTCGACAAGCAGGCCAACTTCTACATGACCGGCATGTCCTACTACGTTGAGGCGCGGCGCGCGATCATGCTCGCAGCGGAGGACGCGCGCCAGTTCTCCCCCACGCTGTTGGACCCCATGACGGAATCCCTGCGTCACGCGGGCGAGGTGACTATCCCCATCGCCTCAAAGTTCGGCTTGCCCGGCAAATTCGTCAATTCCCTGGTGGCGGACGGCCTGGCTTACGTGGAGGGTGTCGAGGCCCAGGCCAATGCTCAGCGCGAGGCGAAGGCCACGGAGATCATCGAGCGCTTCGAGTCGACGATGAACGACCTGAATACGAGGCTGCAGAGCCACAGCGAGGCAGGCGTCAACGGTACGGATGAATACGGCGGCGAATGGGCACCGATTCCTGAGCTCCCCGCGGATGCCGCTGATGCCCTCAGGAAGGGCCACATCGTGATCTCGCCCCACGAGGGAGGAGCCTACGGTCGTTCCCGGTCGGATGCCTTCGGCAACGCCGGGCTGCGCGGGGCGGACTCGGGCCTGTATCCAGCTGGATACGACGAGGGCGGGGACATCGACCAGCGTGTCTTGCACTCCCCGCGTGTCCCCAATCGCTACCTGCCCGAGGGCGACCTCGGATCACGGACGAATCCGATCACGGACCCGCAGGATCTCATGGACGTGGACCTGCTGCACACCCGCGTGAACGGTGATCGGCACGCGAACGGGATCATCGGCGGGCACACCCCCGCTCCCCCGATTGATCGTGATCATCCTCTCTGGGGGCTCAATGCGGCGCGCGCGGCGGAGGCTCAGTCCGCTGGGCGCCTCGGCGGCGCGGGGCTGCTCGGGGCTGGAGCCCTGGGCCTGCGTGGAGCCGCGCGCATGGGCGGATCCGCGTTGAGTGGCCTCGGGCGCATGGGTGCCTCGGGGCGGGCGTCACTGGCCGGATGGGAGGGGCCGCGGGCGCCTCGACGCTGCGCGCCGGATCGTTCAGCGGTACCGGCATGGGCACCTACACACCCCCGGGTAGCACCAACGGAGCGGGTTCGGCAGCGCGCGGCACGGGTTCTCCCACGGGACAACAGGGCGGCTTTATGGGCGGTTCCGGCGCGGGAGCTGGCGGCGCGGCGAAGGACGAGAAGAAACGTCGTCGCCGCAGGTACGAGGCATTCCACGTCGAGGACGAGGAAGACGAGGGCATGCCGCGCGGCTACGTGAACCCCCTCTCGCAGACCTATGGCTCGGATCGTACGCTGACCCCGGCGAAACGCAAGGACGACGGATGGGATATCAGCCAGTGGTGAGCGCACGTGTTTTTTCTCCGATTGGTCGGGGTGCCACGCTCCGCGTCGCTGGGACGCTGTGCACCACGCTGGCACTCACGGGCATCGCCACCGGCTATCCGCTCACTCCCGCACGGGCCGATGACCGCCCCATTACGGCAGCTGACCAGGCCTACTACTCCTACTATCACCTGGACTCGGCACGGGCCAAGGGCTACACCGGGGCAGGCGTCACCATCGCGATCATCGACGGGACCGTCGACACCTCCGTCCCGGAGCTTGCGGGAGCAAACATTACGGATAAGACCCCCTGTACCGTTCACTCGAGCACAGAGCATGCGGCACATGGGACTGCGATTGCCGCTTTGCTTGTCTCCAACAGCTACGGCATTGTTCCGGACGCAACACTACTGTCATATAGCGCGCTCGATCCAACAAGTCGCGCAGAACTCAATTGCGGTGCCCCCGCGGGCTTTCCAACGAACCATCGGCTATCCGATCTATCCTCGTTGATTAACCACGCAATCAACGACGGCGCGACCATCATTAACCTGTCCTCCTCAACTAGCGCACGCAGTGAAGACTCAAGTGGGCAATTGCCAGATCAATGTCCCAGGGTATTCTCATTACGGCTTCAGCAGGTAATGAGAGCCGGGATGAAAACGAGGATCACCTGTCGTGGTGGTCGGGTGTCGTCGGTGTTTCCGCCATTGACACCGACGGTAAGTTCGCTTCCTATTCCTCTTGGGGTCAGGGTGTCACCACGACTGCCGTCGGGGGCCCTATTATTTGGCGCGATGAAAACGGACAGATTTCTTCCACTCAGGGCACCTCTTTTTCATCCCCTACGGTCGCTGGTGCTCTCGCGCAGGCGCGCGCCAAGTGGCCCAACGCGACCCCGAATCAGCTCCTCCAGCTCCTCATCAATACGGCGAGCACACCTGAGGGCGGCAGAGACATTTACGTCGGGTATGGACCAATTAACCCCGGAAAGATGCTCAACACCGATCCCAGCCAGTATCCGGATGAGAATCCCCTGGCGGACAAGGGTGGTGGCTCGAGCCCAACTCCCGAAGAGGTCCAGCAGTACGCCGATGGCCTCGTCGATCCCACTGAAATTGCCTACGACAATTCCTACGCCTATCGAGGCCTCGACGAATCGCAGGCAACCAACAAAGACAACCCCTACCCCACACACCTGGGTACCAGCCCTCGCTACCACGCGAAGTAGATCAGTACATCGGAGGGGTGCCGGGCTTTCGCCTGGCACCCCTCCGACTTGTCATTTTTCCCGGTATTTCTCCACCAGCTCCGGGGTCAGCCACTCCGGCTCCCGCCCCTCCAGCGGCAAGAACACCATCGGATTCTCACTGGAACCGTCACTACGCAACTCCCGGGCAATGTAGTATGTCCCGCTCTGAATTCCCACATGCGTCACGACGTTCACTGACGCGGAATAATTCGCATTGGACCACAGCAGACGCACCATCTCCGAATCACGCTTCTCCGACAGCGTGAACCCCAACGGCTTCAGCTTCGCATCGTAGACATCACGAATACGATCAGCATCGGTTTCAGAGAAGGTGTACGACCGAGATATCAGAGTGTACAGCGTCGAATCACCGGGGTAGACATCATCGATTGAATCATTGCCAAGCAGACCGATGATCGTTTCCTGCGTCAAAAACTCATTACGAGCCGCGATAATCGCGGGCTCCACATCCCGCTCAAACTCCTCGATGGAATGCAGCCGCTGCGCTAACTCCACAGCTGCCTTCTGCTCAGGATTCATCCCTTGCTCTCCTTCCGAACGGGGAACACACGCGGCACACAGCAGCACCACGCAGACACCCGCGACGAAAGCACGCATGAGCCTCACGAACAACCCCCAGCATCGACACCAGTCACGCCGCACCCACGGCTACAACCACGACGCACGCACGTCACACAGATCAGCAGGACCCAGACCCGCTACTGTTCCCGGTATTTCTCCGTCAGCTCCGGGGTCAACCACTCCGGCACCCGCCCCTCCAACGGCAAGAACTCCGAAGGATTCTCAGTGGATCCATCGCTACGCAGCGGCCCCGCAGAGTATGACGTTGAGCTCTGAATACCGACGTGCGTGATGACATCGACAGACGCGGAGTAGCTCGCGTTCGTCCACACCGACAACACCATCTCCGAATCACGCTTCTCCCACATCGTGAACCCCAACGGCTTCAGCTTCGCATCGTACACATCTCGAATACGATCAGCATCGGTCTCAGAGAAGGTGTAGGACCGAGCCCTTAGGCTGTAAAGCGGCGTACTATCGGGGTACAACTCATCAATGAAATCGTTCGCAAACAAACCAACGATCGTCTCCTGAGTGAGGAACTCATTACGCGCCGCAACAATTGCGGGCTCCACATCCCTTTGAAACTCCTCAATGGAATGCAGTTGCTCAGCCACCTCAACGGCAGCCTTCTGCTCGGGATTCATCCCTTGCTCTCCTTCCGAACGGGGAACACACGCGGCGCACAGCAGCGCCACACACATTGCTGACAGGACAGCACGCGCAAGCCTCATACTCACTTCTTACCGGCGCCGGCGATCACGCCAGCGATCTCATACTGGGCTCGTGTTTGGTCCTTGAAGTAATCCATGTGTTGGCCAAAGGGACTGAAACCGGAGGGCCCCGGACCCACGTCACCCGACAGACGGTTGAAACCGTCGGCCCAGTCAGGGTTCTTTCCGAAGCCAAACATTGACCCCATTCCCTGGACCATGTCGTACTGGTAGGGCGCCGCACTCACCCACGCGTGCCCCTCCGGCACGTGATACTCAGCGGTATCTTCCACGCCCGCGCCCGGGGACCCCGCCAGCACAATGTCGTCCACAACGCCCTCGTTGACGAGGGTGGCTGCCATGCCCGACGTCGTCGACCCGTACGAGTGACCGAACAAGGTCATGTGGGCGTCCCCTGCACCGTGTTCTCGGGACGCGTCCATCCCATTGAGGAACCCGGCAAGGCCGGGGGCGCCATTCTTCGCGTAGTCGGTGCTCGCTGCCTCGATTTCAATCTGTGGAGCGTCGTAGCCCAGGTACTCCACCATCGCCACGGTCTCACCCGGCTTGGCTTGTCTCTTGGCTTGAGCCAGCATATTTGCTGAGCGCGAATCATATGCATTTAGGGTGTTCTGTACGTTCGTATGGAGTCCTGGAACTACCACGCCCACGTGATCGGCCGTATCCACATCGCCTTGGGCAACAATCGCCTTGACATTACGCCCGGAGGTGTCGAGGCCCAGCAGCTGGCGCGGGATATGGTCCCCTTCCTCCACAGTGACGGGATTGCCATCATCATCCAGCCTGACATGGGGTTTGTCTGTCTTGTCGAGGGTGGTCTTCACGACTTCCAGTTCTTTGAGCTCATGCTCGAGCTTCGCTTTCCTTTGCAAGAGCGCATTGCGGATGAACGGCGATGGAGCATCGGCTGCCGCCGCGTCGAGCCGGGCTATCTCTCCAGGCAGATCAGTGAGCTTCTGGTCGAGCACGATGCGGTTCGCTTTGTTCCTCGATGCACCGTCAACGCCGTTGAGGTTGCCGATCTTCTCCGGGTAGTGCTCGATCAGCCACTTCTTGTTCGCCTCACTCTGCTGAGACCACCACGAGGCCACCTCCTGCTCGCTCGCTCCCGCCGGGGGAAGGGTGGGCTTCGAGGCACCGGAGGCCGAGTAGTTCACATGGTTATTGAAAACACCCAGGCCGAGGGCGCCGATCATTGTGGCGAGCTTGATCTCGAGGGCGGTGGCCTTCCCAATAACCTTCCCGATACGATCCCCAATAGTCTTTACCATCTCTTGAGGATGCGTAACGAACGATTGAACAGAGTCGATGATGGATCCCACGAAGGAGACGACGCCGCTCGTATCAACGTGGATGGGCCAGGAGGTCAGGAGCTGCTGAATATCCTCGATGTCGGCGCGAATGTCGTCGATTCCGTCGACGCCCGCACTCGCAATTTCGCTGACGCTGATCAGGTAGTTGACCTGCTTCTCGATCTCAGAGATGCGGTCCTTCAGTGCCTGTTGGACGGCCGTGACGGCCTTGCCACGACCCGTCAGGGAGTTCAACTGTGCGTTAAGGTCATCGCCCGCCGCCTGAAGCGCGCGCGATTTACTCTCCGCATCGCGCGCGAGTTCCGCGAACGGACCGGACTCCCACTGAAGAACTTGGAACCAATTCATCGTGTCTCCTCGCAGCACCGGCGGGATTCAACGGCGGCTACGTTCTCATTCATCGACGGATGACAATACCGCTTCATGTTACCCGCATCTCAGCGTGCGCGTCACCTTGTCGGGCAAGCCTGACACGCCTGTCAATTCGTCCCTTCGACGACATCGAGGACGGTTCGCACCTGCTCGACGGTGAATTGTCCGGGGGCACTCCCCTCCCACCCGGGCAGGGTCGCGAAGGTGGCCGCGGACCCGAGAGCGGATCCGACCAGGCGCGTGGGCGCGCCGTGTTCACCCATGGAGATGCCGATGACGGGACGGTCGTAGGCCTCGCGTGCCCACGCCTGCGCGGCCAGGACGCGTGCCGCGTCCGTGGCACTGTTCGCCATGCACGCGAACTTCAGGACGTCTCCGCCCGCGTAGTTCATGGCCGCGAGCACCTCGGCGAGCTGCTCGTCGCCGGGCGTTGCCTCAAAATCGTGGAAAGAGGCGACGACGATCGCGCCGGCCTCGTGCGCGTCCTCGATGAGCGCGGCGGATCCATCGCGCGATATCTCCACGTCGACGCCGCCCGCCACCGTGGCCAGGGCGCGCACGAGGGCGCAGTATTCCTCGTCGTCCAGATAGGCCTTGCCGCCCTCGACCGACGTGCGGATGGTCGCCAAAACCGGCAGGGGCGAGGAATCCGCGACGTAGCGGGCCATGCGCACCAGCTCCTCCTCCACGTCCGAGGCGGCCACGAAGTGCGACCCGACGAGGGAGGACAGGAAGGTGTCGGCCCGCCACTCGACGATGTCCGCGCGGCACGAGGCCAGCGCCTCGACCTGCCCGCTCAGGGCCGCCGCGTCCCCGCTGACGGGGACGATGACCTGGGTACGTCCCCCGAGACTCGCCTTCTTGGCGGCTCTCCCGATGGTGACGAGTCCGGGCGCAGGGTCGGGGTCGGGCGCAGATGGGTGAGGCATGATTCCTTCGCTTAGTATCCGATTTCTGCCAGGTGCAGGCGATCTCGTTCGCTCTGCGTGAGGTAGGGGTGGTCTAGCCAGCCGTCGGGCAGGTGGGGTGTCTTTTCGCCACCGGCTCGGCCGCGCGGTCCGCGTGCGGCGGGCGGGAACGTCTGGTCGAGGTCGAGGTCCGCGAGGCGCTCGTGGAGCTCCTGCAGCGTGGAGACCATGGACAGGGCGTGACGCTGGGGGCCGCCAACGGCGAAGCCGCGCAGGTACCAGCCGATGTGCTTGCGCATCTCGCGCAGCGCGCGCCCCTCGTCGCCCTGTTCGACGACGCACCAGGCGGCGTGACGCTCGAT
This sequence comes from uncultured Actinomycetaceae bacterium, assembly GCA_916438945.1. Classification (GTDB taxonomy): domain Bacteria; phylum Actinomycetota; class Actinomycetes; order Actinomycetales; family Actinomycetaceae; genus Pauljensenia. The sequence goes on from CAKAGS010000002.1 coordinate 32,596, forward strand.
GACGGAGACGACCTCGGCCAGGGTGGGGCCGGGCGGGATCGATCCTCCGTGGTAGGCGGCGACGATGTCACGGAAGATCCAGGGGCGTCCCTGGGCGCCGCGCCCGACGCTGATGCCGTCGCAGCCGGTGCGTTCCAGCATGGCCAGGGCGTCGGCGGCCTCGAAGACGTCGCCGTTGCCAAAGACGGGGATGTCGAGCAAGTCCTTCAGTCGCGCGATCTCGTCCCAGTGGGCGTTTCCCGCGTAGTGCTGGTTCTGGGTGCGCGCGTGCAGGGTGAGCGCCGCGGCCCCGAGCTTTTGCGCGGCCAGGGCGGCGTCCGTCGCGGTCTCGTGCTCGGAGTCGATGCCGATGCGGATCTTGACGGTCACGGGGATCTCTCGACCGATACGCTCCCCGGCCTCGTCGCAGGCGCGCACGACGGCGCCCACGAGGTCGGAGAAGAGGTCCCGCTTCCAGGGAAGGGCCGCTCCCCCGCCCTTCTTCGTCACCTTGGGGACGGGGCACCCAAAGTTCAGGTCGATGTGGTCGGTGAGGTCGCGCTCAACGAGCATCGTCGCAGCCTTCGCCATGACGGCGGGGTTGACGCCGTAGAGCTGCAGGGAGCGTACGCGCTCGGCGGGGTCGGGGCGCACCATCTCCAGGGTGCGTTCGTTTTCCTCGACGAGGGCGCGGCTGGTCACCATCTCGGTGACGTACAGGCCGGCGGGGGCGTCCACGCGCGGGATGGCGACGCGGCGCGGCGCGGCGCGGGTCTCACCCGCCGTGGTCTCGCCCAGGGCACTCGGGGACGAGGCCGTGGCCTCCTGCCCGGATTCGGCGGCCCAGGAGGGTATACCGGTGGGTCGCAGGTGGTCGGGCAGGCCCGACTCGCCCATGATGCGGCACAGGCGTCGGAAGGGCACGTCCGTGACCCCGGCCATGGGGGCCAGGACGACGGGTGTCCACAGGCGCAGCGGCCCCACGCGAAGCGGGGCCGCTGCGGACGAGGAGGCTAGCGACAAGTCAGCAGCCCAGGCGTTCGATCAGGTACGACTTGACCTTGTCGAGCGGGATGCGCACCTGCTCCATCGTGTCACGCTCGCGGATGGTGACGGCGTGGTCCTCGATCGAGTCGAAGTCGTAGGTGATGCAGAAGGGCGTGCCGATCTCGTCCTGGCGACGGTAGCGCCGTCCCACGGCGCCGGCGTCGTCGTAGTCGACATTCCAGATGCCGCGCAGCTCGTCGGCCAGCTCCTGGGCGGGGCCGGTCAGTTCGGGCTTGCGGGACAGGGGCAGGACGGCGGCCTTGACGGGGGCCAGGCGCGGGTCCAGCTTGAGCACGACGCGCTTGTCGACGCCGCCCTTCGCGTTGGGGGCCTCGTCCTCGTGGTAGGCCTCGATGAGGAAGGCCATGAGGGAACGGGTCAGGCCCGCCGAGGGCTCGATGACGTAGGGGGTCCAGCGTTCCTTGGTGTTCGGGTCGAAGTAGTCAAGCTTCGCGCCGGAGGCCTCGGAGTGGACGGTCAGGTCGTAGTCTGTGCGGTTGGCGATGCCTTCGAGCTCGCCCCACTCGCTGCCCTGGAAGCCGAAGCGGTATTCCAGGTCGACGGTGCGCTTGGAGTAGTGCGAGAGCTTCTCCTGCGGGTGCTCGTACTCGCGCAGGTTCTCCGGGTCGATGCCGAGGTCCACGTACCAGGCCTTGCGGTAGTCGATCCAGTACTGGTGCCATTCCTCATCGGTGCCGGGCTCGCAGAAGAACTCGAGTTCCATCTGCTCGAACTCACGGGTACGGAAGATGAAGTTGCCGGGCGTAATCTCGTTGCGGAAGGACTTGCCGATCTGGCCGATGCCGAACGGCGGCTTCTTGCGCGCGGCGTTCATGACGTTCGCGTAGTTGATGAAGATGCCCTGGGCGGTCTCGGGGCGCAGGTAGTGCAGGCCGGCCTCGTCATCGACGGGGCCCAGGTAGGTCTTGAGCAGGCCGGAGAAGGCGCGGGGCTCGGTCCACTGGCCGCGCACGCCACAGTTCGGGCAGGCGATGTCGGCGTTGCTCAGGGAGGACTCTTCGACGCCCTTCTTTTCGGCGAGCTCTTCGATGAGCTGATCCTGGCGGGCGCGCTTGTGGCAGTTGAGGCACTCGATGAGCGGGTCGGTGAAGGCCTTGACGTGGCCGGAGGCGACCCACACTTCGCGCGGGAGGATGACGGAGGAGTCCAGGCCGACGACGTCGGCGCGGCGGCGGACCATGGCGTTCCACCAGGCGCGCTTGATGTTTTCCTTCAGTTCCACGCCGAGCGGGCCGTAGTCCCACGCGGAACGGGTGCCACCGTAGATGTCACCGCAGGGGAAGACGAAGCCGCGGCGCTTGGCCAGGCTGATCACGTTGTCGAGGCGGGAGGGTCCCTTAGCCACTTGTCACTCCTTGAGTATTTGGGGCACGACTGGCTGTCGTGTCGCCATCGATACTAGCCGATAACTACTGTTTCGGGCGGCTCCGCCCCCTTCCGCGCCCATGGATCCCACCACAGGTGTGCGCCGGGAGTTCTGGCGGGGCCCTGCGGCGCTCTCGACCCTTGCTCGCCCGGATCCCACAACAGCTGCGCACTTGGGATTCTGGCTGGGCCCTGCAGGGCTCTCCACCAGCCCGCTCGCGGATAGGTTATGAGCATACGGATAGGTTATGGAGATACGGATAGGTTATTAACCTATCCACATGTGAATAACCTATCCACATCGTCGTAACCTATCCGCATGCGCGCGTGCAGGCCCCGCCATACCGCCCGATCACCCATGAAACAGCCCCGGCCTCGTCGCTCCTACGGGAGGGAACGAGGCCGGGGCCGGGTGACGGGTCACGCGCCCAGGGCGCATCTGTCGTTCAGCCGACGCGCCGGATGTGGCCGGATGCCGTCAGGGGCCAGCCCACGACGACAACTGCTGTCGAAATAAGACCGAGCAGCCAAAAGGCCGGATCCATCGGGGGCAGATAGCCTGACTTGTGGACAAGCGTGAGAATCACCCAAGTGATCGGCACGCCGATGCTACAGATACCCAGCGGGATTGCGAGCATGAGCGCGAAAGCCCTCTTCCAGGTCGAGCCGATGCAACGAGAAACTCCTCCGATGAAACGTCCGGCCCCATCGCAGACGACCCAAGCGAAGACAACAAATAACCACGTGTCGACGCCGAGCGGAAAGGAGCCGCGTCCCATGAAGAAGAGCAGGGGATGGATTGCGATAAGAAGCCACCAGATGAGAGTCCCCAGGACAATGATGACAATGGAATGCACGTAACTCGCTGCGGTGAGTGCGGTGCGCGAGCCACCGCTAAGAGCAGAAGCGCGCAAGTCGACAGTAGCGCTGACGATCCCGCAGATAAAGAGGAAAGTACCCGTGACAAAAGCGGAGTTTGTGGCGGACTGTTCAACGTTCTTGTTGATGTCGGAGACTGAGAGGTAGACGATGCCATTGATCGCCAAGTTAGTGAGGAACTGGAGGCCCACCACCAGCAGGTAGAGCACCACAGTGAATCTCGAGTTGACAAGCCCAATACGCAGGGGCGAGGGGGTGGATTTAATGAGGTCTGGGGTTGCGGTGTTCATTGGTCGTTCTCCTGGATGAGGTAGGCGAAGGCGTCCTGGAAAGAACAGGGTGAGGAGGTCAGTGAGTGGGATGCAATCTCATGGTCAGCGACACCACGGCCACGCAGGTCCACAATGACTTCTCGCGCGGACCCAAGCACACGAGAAGTGATGACGGCGATATTGGAATGATCGGCCAGAAAGCGTTCCACGTCAGCGGCATTACCGGTAATGGAACAGATGCGCGAAGTAAACTCATCAACACTCTCATGGGCAAGCAGACGCCCATTTGAGGGCGACGACATCTTCGGCAACGTTTTCGAGTTCGGAGACCATGTGTGAGGACACGATGAAGGAGCGACGCGGGCGACGTCCCTCCATACTGTCGGAGGCCAGGGTGAGCAGTTCCTCGTAGAACGCGTATCGGGTGGGAACGTCCATGGGAGCCTGAATCTCATCAAGGATGGTAATGGGCGCACCCGATGCCAGTGCCACAGCGCCGGCCAGGATGGCAGCCTGCCCCGAGGACATCTTGCGCAGCTTCTTTGCGCCCCTTTAGTTGGAAGGAGAAACGCTGAACGTAGTGGTCGAATAGTTTCTGATCCCAGGTCGGGCGCAGCGCAGCGTAGGCGACCATGGCCGAAGCCGAGGAATTATCAAAGTCCCTGTCGGAAGAGACCACGACTGAGTAACCAAGTAGGTCGTTAGAGCTCACCTCCGTTCCGCAGATGGACACATGTCCCGACGACGGCGGAAGCAGGCCGCCAAGGATCTGCATGAGGGTCGTCTTGCCCGAGCCGTTGGGGCCGACGAGGGCGCTGACGGTGGCGTCTCCGAGGGTGAGCGAGACATCGCGCAGCGCCGCCTCATTCTCTCCCGGATAGGTGTGGGTGATGGAGTCGAGGGTAATCATGAGTTGTCCTTGGCGTTTGTGTCGGCGCCGTAGGCGCGGACGTGGTCGATGATGGCGTCGATGTCCAGGCCCAGGGCCAGGCCCGCTTCGACGGCGGGGTTCAGGGTCTCCTCCACGTAGTGGCGAGCCCGTCGGCCACGAGCGCGTCACGGGCGCCTTCGGCGACGAACATGCCGATGCCGCGCCGCTTTTCCACGAGTCCCTCGTCGACGAGGATGGCGAAGGCCTTGCCGACGGTGGCCGGGTTAATGCGGTAGGTCGCGGAGTACTCCGTGGTGGAGGTGAGCTGGTCCCCAGCGCGCAGGGCGCCGCGCAGGATCTGCGCGCGGATGTCGTCGGCGATCTGCACGTAGATCGGGATCCCAGAGACGAACGTGGGTGCCATTCGTAACCCCCCCCCTTCAAGTTCTACGGTTCATTACATGACTAATGAACCATATAACCAACTAACCTGTCAAGCGATCTCACCATACGATTCCCAGCCCGCCCCTCTCCCCCACCTAAAAGACGCACGTAATTCGGCCACACGAACTTTCAAGCACGCCAGATAAATGTTGCAATTCCAAGGATTTGATTTGAATGTTTGAAAGGTTTACATGGGAATTACGTGCGACATTGTCGGGGAACGATGCCCGCGATACCGGGATTACTCACATCCGACCGCACGTCAGCTGGCCGCCAAACAGCCCCGGCCTCATCCCACTCTGCAAACGCAGATACAGCCCCGGCCTCGTCCCTGAATCAAACGGGGACGAGGCCGGGGCACAGACTCAGCGCCAACCCGGCTGGCCGAGCAAGTCAAAAAACCGCGGGTTACGAACACAAAACAGACGCCCCGTCGCCGTCAGCACCCACCCGGCAGCAATGACCACGGCGGTGACGAGACCCAACAGCCAGAGCGTCACCGAGATCCCCTCGGCGAACGCATCTCTATGATGCACCGAAACGACCAACCACGCGATCGCCCCGGCAACCCCGGCCAGTCCCAGCGGGAGCGCGACAACATAGCCCAACGCCCGAGCCACGGGGCCGGTCCCATGGCGGGGGACGCACCCGATGAGACGCCCACATGCATCGCAGGCCAGCCACGCGAACACGATGATGAGCCACGAGGAGACCCCCGAGGGATAGATTTCGTACCCCATGGGCGACGAAGAGGGCTGCAGCGCGACGATCACCCACCACTGGACGCTACTCACCACGATGACCGCAAGCGTTCCAACGTAGCTCGACCAGGTAAGAGTCAGACGCGATGCCCCACTGAGCGCTGCTCCCCACAGCTGATCCCTGGCCGATATCCACGCCATCCCAACGAGGAAGACACCCGTCATGGCAGCCATACTCACGGCGATCAGATTGTCGCGACTAAAGGGATCGGGAGAAACTGAGCGAAAGAAGCGCGGCGACTCAACGACATACGCCATCACCATGAGCACCAGATAGACGATGAGAGGGCCCAGCGCGTCAACCACTCCGAGACGCCAGACGCTGATCCTCTGGGGAACGTTGCGTGTCATGCTCATCGACCCGCCTCCTGGACGACGTAGGTGAGGGCGTCTTGGAACGAGCCCTCGTGAGTGGATAGCGAGTGGGCCGCAAGCTCCACATCGGAAATGACGCTGCGATAACGGTCGAGGACGACTTCTCTGGTGGCACCATCATCGCGGGATGCGATGGGCTCGAGGTCGGGGCGGGTGGACAGGAAACGGTCGACATCCGCACCATGTCCGACGAGCACGCCGGTGCGCTGCTTGAAGTTATCGGGGTTCTCCCGGACCACGAGTTCGCCGCTCTTGATCACGATTACCTCGTCGGCAACCGTGTCGAGATCGCAGGCCGCACTCGACGAGAGAACGAAGAGCCTGCGGGGGCGCCTACCCGCCGCGGCCTCCGCTGCCAGGGTACGGATTTCCTCGTAGAAACCCTGCCGCGCCGCCTCGTCGAGCGGAGCCTGAATCTCATCGAGGAGCGTGATGGGCGCGCCCGATGCGAGCGCGATCGAACCCATGAGAATGGCAATCTGAGCTCGGGAGAACCGACGCACGGCCTTCCAATGCAGGAGCACCGGGCTGAGCGCGAATCGCTCAAGATACTGGTCAAAGAGCCCCTGATCCCACTCGGGGCGCAGCTGGGCGTACTTCACGAGGGAGCTCCCAAAGAGTTCACCAAAGTACTGAGAGGGCGAGACCATCATCGCCCGCCCGAGCGCCTCGCGAGCAGGCAGGGCCCGCCCATCCATGCTGATGGTGCCCGAGGAGGGCGCGGTGAGCCCGGCGAGGATCTGCATGAGCGTCGTCTTGCCCGCTCCCTCTGGGCCGACAAGGGCCACAACCCCCGCATCTGGGAGACTCAGGGAGACATCATTCAGGGCCCTTCGATGCCTCCAGCCGTACGTGCGACTCACGCTGTTGAGAGTGATCACGAGCGCTCCTTATCGGTTGAGTGAGCGCCGCACGGGCAGACGCTAACAATGCTGCATCAATGTCGGGGCCAACACCAACAAAGCTTCGCCGACAAGTCTACCGGACTGCCCACACCTCGTGACAGCATGCTGAGCGCCTCCCCTCCCTGCTGTCGCACGCAGAAACAGCCCCGGCCTCGTCCCACGGGGATAGGGGACGAGGCCGGGGCTGGCTAGGCAGGAGGGCGCGGAGCGCTTACTCCTTGACGCCGCCGGCGGTCAGGCCGGAGACGATGTACTTCTGCAGGTACTGGAACAGCAGGATCACTGGGATGGCTGCGATCACGGAACCAGCCGCGAAGATGCCCCACGGAGCGGTACGCTCGTCAGATGCCCACATGTACATGCCGACGGCCAGGGTGAACTGACTCTGATCCTGCAGGACAACCTTCGCGATCACGAAGTCGCCGAGCGAGGAGATGAAGCTCAGCAGGCCGACGACCGCCAGGACGGGGCGGACCAGTGGCATGATGATCGTCCAGAAGGTCTGGGCGTGCGTCGCGCCGTCGATCATGGCCGCCTCATCCAGCGAACGCGGGATCGAGTTGAAGAAGCCGTAGAGCAGGAAGGTGTTCGAGCCGAGCGCGCCACCGAGGTAGACGCAGATCAGGCCCAGCTTGGAGTTCAGGCCGAGGACCGGGAAGATGTCCTGGATACCCAGGAGCAGCAGGTACAGGGCCACGAAGGCCAGCATCTGCGGGAACATCTGCACCAGCAGCAGGCCCGTGAGCGTCGCACGGCGTCCCTTGAAGCGGAAGCGGCTGAACGCGTAGGCGGCAGCCGCGCCCATGAGAACAGTGCCCACAGCAGTCGTGGTCGACACGATGAGGGAGTTCAGGACCCACGACCAGTAGCCGGCGTATTTGCCAGAGCCCAGCGCCAGGAAGTTCTCGAAGGAAAACGCGGAGAAGAGCTTGTTTGAGCCAGCGAGCGTACCACCCGGGTTCAGGGACACCGACAGGACGTAGAGCAGCGGGACGAGGCAATAGATGATCATCAGGATGGCGACGATGTGGCGCCAACCGACCTCTTTCCACCAGCGCGTACCCTTCAGGGTGGACTCACGATTCTTCTTCACAGTTGCAGCGCTCATCACAGCTCCTCAAGGGTCTTCGTCTGGCGGAAACCGAGCCACGCGATCACGCCCACGACGATGAAGATGACGATGGACATGGCCGAAGCCAGGCCGTAGTTCGGGGAACCCGACTCGATCGCGATCTTGTAGACCATCGAGATCAGGATGTCAGTCTGGCCGACATCCAAGCCCGGGTAGTTCGGGCCGCCGCCGGTCAGCATGTAGATGAGCGAGAAGTTGTTGAAGTTGAACGCGAAGGAGGCGATCAGCAGCGGCACCGTGGACTGCAGCACGAGCGGCAGCTTGATGGACCACACGGTACGCAGGCCGGAGGCGCCGTCGATCTTCGCGGCCTCTTCGACGTCACCCGGCAGGGACTGCAGGGCACCCAGGCACACGAGGAACATGTAGGGGAAGCCCAGCCACAGGTTCACACCCAAGATCGAGAACTTCGCCAGCGTTCCGTCGGTCAGCCACGGGATACTCACGCCGCCGAGGAACACCTGGTTGATCAAGCCGAAGTCCGTGTTGAGCATGCCCTTCCACACCAGGGTGGCCAGGAAGGCCGGGAAGGCGTAGGGCAGGATCATGAGGGACTGGTAGATCTTGCGGCCCTTGATGCGCTTGTCCGCGAACACGAGGCCCAGGATCAGGCCGAGCGCGAAGGTCGACAGGACCGAGACCGCGGCGAAACGAAGGACCACAGCAGAGCCTTCAGGAAGGGGCCGGCCAGGTCGCCGCGGGCGAACATGTTCATGTAGTTGTCGAAGCCGACGAAGACGCGCCAGCCCGGATCGATCTGGTTGCCGTCCGCGTCGACGAAGGCGCCGATCTTGTTGTTGGCCGTGTAGACGACGCCGGTCGTCGTGTCGGTCAGGGTGTCGGCGGCCTCGTCGTAGTTGTACCGGGACTTGGCCAGGTAGGCGCTCGAGCCGTCGTCGCTGCGGTAGCTTCCGTCGTTGGGGTCGGAAGAAGCGGGAACCCTGATGGCGGAGACCTTCTGCTGCACCTCAGGCTTGAGGATATCGGCGAGCGTCAGGACCTTGTAGCCGTCAACCGCGCTCAGCATGCCGGCCGCATAGGTGCCGGACACTTCGTGTAGCGGGGTCTCGGAGTCGCCCACGCGGATGGTGCCCGTCGCGGTGTCGACAACCGCGAGCCCGAGGCCGGAGCTGTCCTCGACGACAGCTGCGGGCAGGCTCGGCGCGCCCTCGGCGCGCTGCTCGGACGCCTGCAGGATCGACGCGATGGCGTCGTCCTTGCTGGAGTTATGGCCCTGGCCGTAGTTCGTGAAGGACACGTAGCCCGTGTACCCCATGACGAAGACCTGGTAGATGAGCAGGAAGACCATGCCGGGAACGAGGTACTTCGCGGGAATAGTCCGCTTGGAGAAGTACACCCAGTTGACCGCGAGAAGCAGGACGGCGAGGACGGCGAGAACCGTCCAGGACTTCACCAGGTAGGCGGTGAACATGCCGTAGATTCCCAGGGCATCGATGAGCATCATCAGGACAAGTTTGACGAAGAAACCGGGCCTGGTCACTTCGCTAGCGTGAGAGGCGGTGCGCGCCTCTTTTTTCTTTTCTGCAGCCTTCGCTGGCTCAGACATCGTGTCCTCCACACGTGCGCAGTTTGCGCGTCATTGCGACGATACCCGCCTGGCGGCGGGTCGGATAGCACCGTGAGGTGCGAGTGCGCCGCACTGCGGCGCGAGCGTTTTGTGGGCCTCGCCCCCGCCCGCCGCGTGGGACGCGGGCGGGGGCGAGGCTGGGTGCTCGCCTCAGGCGAGCGGGGTGCCAGTCGCTATGCAACCGGCAGGTTCGATCACTTGGAGGCGATCGCGTTGTTGATGTTGGTGACCATGGTCGCCCAGCCTTCGGCGGGGGTCTCGGTGCCACTCACGATGTTGGCCTCGGTCTGGCCCCAGAAGTTCCAGACGGAACCCATCGCGGGGATCGCGGGGGCGAGAGCGCCGGACTCGGCGACCTTCGCGAAGTCCTTGATGTCCTGGTCATCCGACTTGGCGGAGACCTCAGGCATCGCGGAGGCGCGACCACCGAGGTTCTGCATCTCTTCCTGGGCCTCGGGGGTGGCCAGGTAGTTGAAGAACTGCTTGGCGGCAACCGGGTTGGCCGACTTGGCGCTCTGGTAGAACATCTGGACGCCAACGAAGGGCTGAGCAGCCTGGGAGCCGGCGGAGGGGATCGACAGGACGGAGACGTCCATGCCGGCCTCGCGGAAGGCGGCGACGTTCCAGGGGCCGGTCACCGTGTAGGCAGCCTTGCCGTCGAGGAAGGCCTGCTTGGCGATGTCGCCCGTGATGGACGGGGAGATGACGCCCGCGTCGCCCTGAGCCTTCAGCCAGTTGGCGAAGTCGGTGCCGCCGGAGCCACCCATGGCCAGCTCGGAGGTGTACTCGCCGTCAGCGTTGGTGTTGAAGACGGGGGCACCGAAGGAGGTCTGGAAGCCGTAGAAGTGGTACGGGTCGCCCTTGTCGCCCATCTGGATGATGAAGGGGTACTCGACGCCGGAGGTCTTGCCGGAGGCGATCATGTCGTCGTAGGTGGTGGGGGCGTCCTTGGTGAGCGCGTTGTTGCGCACCAGGGCGACGGACTCAACGGCGTAGGGAACGCCGTAGGTCTGGCCGTTGTAGGTGACGGCCTTAACGGCAACGTCAGCAAACTTGGACTTGGCCTCGCCCAGGTCCACGGGGGCGACGACGCCGTTAGCGACGAGCGCGCCGAGCTTGTCGTGGGCCATGACGATCAGGTCAGGGCCGTTGCCGGTGGGCACCTGGGTGGTGAACTCGGTGTCCATGTCGGATTCGGACTTCTGCACGACGTTGACCTTCACACCGGTGTTGGTGGTGAAGTCCTCGGCGAGGCTCTCAACCTGGGAGAAGCGGGTGTCGTCCGCCCAGATCGTCAGCGTTGCCGCGGCATCGCCGCTGTTGTCAGAGGACGAGGAAGAGGTCGTCGTGCCGTTGTTGCAGGCGGCCAGGGCGGTAGCCGCCACGAAGACGCCGAGTGCTGCGATGCCACGTCGCATTATTACTCCTGTGTTGGTCAGGCCGGTCGCATCCATCAGCGACCCGCTACAAGAGTCACTGTAATACCCCCGTTTTTGTTTCTGCAACAATTTTCACAATTGTGTGCAAGCTGTTACATTTGAAGGGAAACAGCTGCACTCGGACACCCAAAGGAGCGTTGCGCCGATGACCAAGAATCGTACAAGCATGGCCGATATCGCCACGCACGCGGGCGTCTCAACCGCAACTGTTTCACGCGTTTTCAACGGTGTCGGTCAGGTTTCTGCCGAGACGCGCCGCCGAGTACTCACCGCAATCGATGAATTGGGATACGACCGCCCCAGCCCCGAGCGCACCCCCAACACCCCCACCATCGGTGTGATCGTGCCCGAGCTGACGAATCCGATCTTCGCTTCCTTTGCCCACCACCTCCAAGAGGAGATCTCTCGCGCGGGCGGCATTTGCCTCATTCGATCACAGACACCGGGCGCGACGTCCGAGTTTGACCACCTCTCCTCGCTCATTGAACACCATGTGGACGGGCTCATTTTCGTCTCCGGCAGACACGCTGACCTCCTCGCCGATCTCGCCCCCTACCAGGATGTCGCCGACCGAGGCATCCCCTTCGTGACGATTAACGGCGCACGACCGGAGGTTCCGGCCTTCGACTTCTCCACGGGAGACGCGCTCGGCATCCGCGCGGCGGTCACGCACCTGCACGAGTTGGGGCACACGCGCATCGCTCTGCTGACGGGGCGCACGCACATCGTTCCAGCACTGCGCAAGGCGGAGGCTTTCAGCCAGATGATGGACGAACTGCTGGGCGACCGCTCCCCCATCATCGAGGAGACTTTCTATACGTACGAGGCCGCGGCTGCCTACACGCACGCCCTCCTGGAGCGCGGCGTGACGGCGATTATCACGGGCTCAGACCTGCAGGCCCTCGGCGCGATCCGCACGATCTCCTCGCTCGGACTGTCGGTCCCGGGCGACATCTCGGTCATCGGTTTCGACGACACATTCCTCATGAGCCACCTGGATCCGGCCCTCACGACGATTCACCAGCCCGTTCAGTCAATCGTCTCTTCCGCAGTGCGCGCGCTTTTCGAGGCATTAAACACAGCCGACTACACCCCCACGCACGCCGATTACGTCTTTTCGCCGGATTTGATCGTGCGAGGCTCGACCGCGCGCGTCCGTTAGGCCCGCCATCTGGGGTCCAACCTCCGAGAATGACTTGACAAAGATTCTCAATCGCAAAGAGAATCATTCTCATGTCGAAGAGAATCCTTGCTGCCGCGTGTGCGGCTGCCACAGCGCTCGCCCTATCCGCCTGCTCATCCACGGCCTCGTCCGGAGACAGCTCCTCCAAGGACGGCTCCCTGACCGTCATGGCCTCCTTCTACCCCCTGAAGTACCTGGCTGAGAAGATCGGAGGCGAGCACGTCTCCGTCACCTCGCTGACCCCGGACGGCGCTGAGCCCCACGACCTCGAGCTCTCCCCCAAGATGGTTGACTCGCTGTCCTCCGCGGACGCGGTTATCTACCTCGCAGGCTTCCAGAGCGCGGTCGACGAGGCCATCGAGCAGCAGGCCCCCAAGACCGTCATCGACGTCTCCTCCGCGGCCGAGCTGGTCGAGGCTGGCAGCGACGCAAACCACCCCGCCGAGGAAGAGGAAGAGGCCTCCGAAGAGACTCAGTCCGGCGAGGCCGAGGCCCACGACCATGACCACGAGGGCCACGACCACGAGGGCCACGACCACGAGGGTCACGATCACCACCACGACATGAGCGCGGACCCCCACTTCTGGCTGGACCCCGTGCGCATGGCTAAGGCCGCGACCCTGGTGGGTGACAAGCTCGCCGAGGCCGACTCCGCCCACGCCGACACCTACAAGGCGAACGCGAAGGCTCTGGCCGAGGAACTCACCACGCTCGGTGACACCCTGGTCGCCAAGACCTCGACCTGCAAGGTCAAGACCTTCGTCACCGCCCACACCGCCTTCGGCTACCTGGCGGACCGCACGGGCCTGACCCAGGTCGGTATCTCCGGCCTCGACCCCGACTCCTCTCCCTCCCCGGCGCGCCTGGCTGAGATCAGCCAGATCGCCAAGGAGCAGGGCGTGACCACGATCTTCACCGAGGCCCTCATCGATCCCAAGGTCGCCCAGACGCTGGCCGACGACCTCGGCATCACGACGGCCGTCCTGGATCCGATCGAGTCCCAGACCGATGCCTCCAAGGACTACGCCGCGACGATGACCTCCAACATTGACGCCCTGACGAAAGCCCTCGACTGCCAGTGACAACGACTGACAACCCCACGACGGCGGGAGCCTCCCAGACGGAGGCGACCGCCGTCGTGCGTCTCGACAATCTGCATGTGGCCTGGGATACGGACCTGATCCTCCACGGAATCTCGCTTGACATCCCCGCCGGCCAGACCGTGGCGATCACGGGCTCGAACGGGTCGGGCAAGTCCACGACCCTCAAGGCCCTGCTCGGCACCGCCCCCATCACCAGCGGCGACGCACAGCTCTTTGGCCGCTCGGTGACCACGCGCCGCCGCGTGCCGTGGAACAAGATCGGCTACGTCCCCCAGCGCATCTCCTCGGGCGGTGCCATCAGCGCCAGCGCGATTGAAGTCGTGCGTTCCGGCCTGCTCGGGCCCCGGCGCCTCTGGGCACTTCCGGGCGATACAGCGAAGGCTCTGGCCGCCCTCGAACGCGTCGGCATGGCCCACCGCGCCCACTCCCCTCTCAACATCCTGTCGGGCGGGCAGGCGCAGCGCGTCCTCATCGCGCGCGCACTCGTGCGGCGACCCGAACTGCTCATCATGGACGAGCCGATGGCGGGAATCGATGCCGCCTCACGCGCCCGCCTGGCTGCGATTGTCGCCGACGCCAAGGCGGAGGGGACGACGATCCTCATCGTTCTGCACGAGCTGGGCGAGCTCGGCCCCCTCTTGGATCGCGAGCTGCACATCAGTGCGGGTCACGTCTCCTACGACGGTCCTCCCCACATCGAGGACGATCACGAACAGCACCACGGCGGCGGCGACCACTGCCACCCCACGACCGAGGCAAGGTCCGCAACGAGCGACCACGGCCTCGTGAGCGGAATCTAGAGGGGATGGACGCATGATTGACGCACTGACTACCCTCCTGTCCTCACCGATGATGCAGCGCTCGCTGCTGGCGGCCCTCATCGTGGGCCTCACCGCCCCGATCATTGGCACCTATCTCGTACACCGCAGGCTCGCGATGCTCGGCGACGGCATCGGCCACATCTCCTTGACCGGCGTCGCGTTGGGCTGGCTGGTTGGCGCGTTCGCAAATGTGAGCCCCGCCGACTCGTGGGCGATCCCCGGAGCGGTCATCATCTCCCTGCTGGGCGCGATCACGATCGAGCTGGTGCGTCAGAGCGGGCGCACCTCCGGAGATACGGCCCTGGCCATGCTGTTCTACGGCGGCATCGCCGGCGGCGTCCTGCTGATCGGCCTGGCAGGCGGAACCTCCGCACAGCTGAACTCCTACCTCTTTGGTTCGATCTCAACCGTTCGATGGAGCGACATTACGCTCATCACCATCTTGGGCATGGCGATCGTCGTGCTGGGCGTCGGGCTGGCCCCCGCACTCTTCTCGGTCACCAACGACGAGGATTTTGCGCGCTCGACGGGTCTGCCCGTGCGCACGCTGTCCCTCCTCATCGCGGTTCTCTCAGCTCTGACAGTCGCCGTGGCAATGCGGGTCGTCGGCTCGTTGCTCGTGAGCGCACTCATGGTGATCCCCGTAGCAATTGCGCAGCTGGGCGCGCGTTCATTCCGCTCCACAATGGGAATCGCTATGGCTCTCGGCGTCATTATCTGCACGTGCGGACTGTCCCTGACCTATTTCGTCGACCTGTCGCCCGGTGCGACGATTGTTGTGGGCGCCATCGCTCTGTACGCGATTGGTTTCGGGATCAGGGCTATTGTGGATCGTATCCGCAGGGTGCGCAGGCTCCGCGTCGCTCGCGGCCACAACCAGCACCCCGAGCGCGAACACCTCACCCCCGCAGACGCATGACGACGAAGGGAACACCATGCAGCGCATGACGAAGCAGCGTCAGGCCGTCCTCGATGAGCTGACGCGCGTCAACGACTTCCGTAGCGCCCAGCAGATCTTCGAAGACCTGCACCGTCAGGGACAGCGCGTGGGTCTGGCAACCGTCTACCGCTCGCTCCAGAGCCTCGCGGATGACGGACGCGTTGATACGCTGCGTTCCTCCGACGGCGAGGCCCTGTACCGCTCATGCACGACGCACCACCACCACCATCACCTGGTGTGCCGCGAGTGCGGCTTCACCGAGGAGATCGAGCAGTCCCAGATCGAGTCGTGGGTGGATTCGGTCGCGGCGGCACACGGATTTGGAGATGTCAAGCATTCCCTGGAGCTCTTCGGGGTGTGCGCATCGTGCCAGTCGAAAAAATGACCTGATGAGGCCGCATCGGCCACGACGAGGCCTGGGTGGCGGATGACGCTTCCCCAGGCCTCTTGCGTAGGTTAGGATAGGCTTCGTTTGGTCACCCTCACTTTGGAGCGTCATGTCTGCCGCCGGAATCGATGCCATGGTCCCCGCCTTTGCGCGAGAGGGCATCTGGCTCTTCGTTTTCCTCTTCTTCGTCGTACTTTTCCGGGCGCAGGCGACCTATTGGCTAGCGCGCGGTGCGGCGTCGGGCGCCGTCCTGGCGTCGGGACGCCAGGGGTTCCTGGGCGCTATGGCCCGTTGGTTTGATGGCCCCGTCCCCCGCAAGGGCGCTGCCATGCTCGACAAGTGGGGCATCATCGTCATCCCCCTATGTTTCCTCACGGTGGGCATCCAGACCGCGGTCAACGCGGGCGCGGGCCTCGTGCGCATGCGCTGGAGCACCTACACGATCGCCATGATCCCGGGATGCGTCCTGTGGGCGTTGCTCTACGGCCTCGGGACGCTCGCGGTCTTTGCGGCCGCGATCCGCGCGGTCGCCGGTTCCCCGTGGGGCTGGGCGGGCCTCGCCCTCATCATCATGCTGATCGCCGCGAAGATCGTGTGGGGCTGGCGTAAGCGCCGCGCTGTCGACGCCGCGCTGACCGCCGACAACAGCTAGGACTGAGCGACCCGGTCGACCGCACCACCGAAACGGCGGTCGCGACCCGCGAACTCCTCGAGACATCCCCACAGTTCCTCGCGGTCGAATGCGGGCCAGGGAGTGTCCACGAACATCATTTCGGCGTAGGCCATCTGCCACAGGAGGTAGTTGGAGAGGCGCTGCTCCCCCGACGTGCGGATCATCAGGTCGACGTCGGGCACATCGGGCAGGTACAGGTGGCGCGAGAGCATCTTCTCGGTGACGCCGCGCGGGCTCAGGCGCCCAGCCGCGACGTCTTCGGCGATGGACCGTGCGGCGTCGGCGAGTTCGGCCCGACCGCCGTAGTTGACGCACATCACCAGGTCGAGGGTCTTGCAGTGCGAGGTTGCTCGATCCGCCTTCTCGAGGGCGTTGATGACGCTCTTCCACAGCTTGGGCCGACGCCCGCTCCAGCGCACGTGCACGCCCCACTGAGCGAGCTGGTCGGTGCGCCGCGCAAGCACGTCGGAGGCGTAGTTCATGATGAAGGAAACTTCGGCGGGCGAGCGCTTCCAGTTTTCGGTCGAGAAGGTGTAGACGCTCAGGTAGCGCACGCCCGCATCGATGGCGCCCGCGATAGTGTCCATGAGCGCATACTCTCCCGCCCGATGCCCCTCGGTGCGAGCCAGTCCCCGACTGTTGGCCCAGCGGCCGTTTCCATCCATGATGAGCGCGACGTGCGCGGGCACCTCACCCTTGCGGAAGGAGGGCGGCTCGCAGTGCCACTGACCGGGCCCGAGCAGCGGCGCGGTGGGATCGTACGGAGCGCGGTCCATGGGGGTGGGTCGCGGGTCGGTCATGAATGAC
The DNA here is from genome assembly GCA_916438945.1 of uncultured Actinomycetaceae bacterium. Taxonomy (GTDB): domain Bacteria; phylum Actinomycetota; class Actinomycetes; order Actinomycetales; family Actinomycetaceae; genus Pauljensenia. The sequence goes on from CAKAGS010000002.1 coordinate 49,589, forward strand.
TCCTATCGATGACGCTCAGAGAGCGCAGGCGACGTTCCAGATGCCATTGAGTGTACGAGGAGATCAGGCCCGAGGCCTCGGTACGCGCATACGGTTCGCAGCGGTCGGCGCGCTCCCAGTCGCCGCTGAGCAGCTGGCCGAGCAGGGCCACCGTGTCGGGCGCAGGCGACGAGGCGCCGGGCGGGCGGCAGGTATCGCAGACCGTGCCGCCGTCGGGGATGGAGAACGAGGAGTGCGGCCCCTGAGTGCCGCACACGGCGCAGTCAAAGCAGGAGGGCGCCCATCCGGCCAATGCGAGGGCGCGCAGCGTATACGAGGTGCGAATCAGGGTGGGATCGTGGCGCCCTCGCGCAAGGGCGTTGAGAGCACCCAAGAGAAGAAGGTACTGGGAGTGCGTGCCGTCGTGAGCATCGGCAGTGAGGCGCTCGGCAGTCTCAACGACGACGGTGGCCGCGAGGTAGAGATCGTAGTTGGCGGCGATCGAATCGCCATATTGAGCGATCGAAGCGACCTGGGTGAGGGTGTCGAGGGTGCGTCCGCGATGCAGCTGAGCATCGATGACGGAAAGGCTCAACACGCGCCCCAAACTTGGAGGTCGTCTTGCGCACTCCCTTGGCGACGGCACGAACCTGCCCGTGTTCGGCAGTCAGTAGCGTGATGATGCGATCCGCTTCGCCCAGCTTGTGGGTGCGCAGGACGATCGCCTCGTCTCGATAGGACTTCATCACACGATCATTGTGTCACGCCCAGACGCATGCGGCGGATTCATCCGACGCGCATCGCGCCGCGCGAAAACAATTGTGAAGTGCACTGTCACATCCACCGACAAGCCCACAGACACGTGCTGACAACAATATATGAGAAACTGACAGCGTGGTCGGTTACACAGCCGGCAAGTAGTTTTCAAGTAGATAGTTTCTTCGTAACTGGTTATGGTTTACTCATAACCGTCGAAGGAAGGAAAAAGATGGCACCCCCGATCGATGCCCGTGAAAAGCTTGGCACTGCACTGCGTCAGGCCCTGACCCAGACCCCCCTGTCAAAGATCTCTGTCAGCGCGCTGACACGTTCCGCAGGGGTCACCCGTCAAGCGTTCTACTACCACTTCAACTCCCTCGCCGACCTGAATGCCTGGGTTTTCCGCGAGGAAGTCACATCTCGTCTGACCGCCAGTTCGGGAGAATGGCTCGACGCCATTGAAGCGACAATGACCTGGATGCACGCGCACCGAGACGAGACCGCTTCGGCCATGAAGACCATCGAAGCCAACGACCTGTGGGCCTTCCTGGCCTCCCACATCCAGGAGCTCATCGAGTCCCGCCTGCCCGGCTCCGCCACGGCCACCGCGCGCGACGTCGTCGCCCAGCACTTCGCCCTGGCGACCACCGCCCACATGGCTCAGTGGATGCTCTCCGGCCTTGAGGTCAACCCCTCGCTCGCGATCGCTCGCATGCGAGTGCTCATGACCGACCAGACCACTCCCGCCCTGGCTCGCCTGGCCAAGTAACGCGGTTACCCCCACCAACCGCGCGAGGACAGACAGACAATCTTCTCAGCCCCGACCTCGTTCATCGACGAGGTCGGGGCTGAACCATACACTCCCCCACCTCGCCCCACGCTTTCCGGATGCATACAAGCCAATCTGAGCTATACAATTGGTCAGCCGAACATTGCACTGAAATTTCGCGGCTCCGCGATTCAGCCTGTACAGTTTGCTCGTAACCCCTCTTTTCATGTCGACGAGGACCACCCATGCCCCACACCGATGCGAAAACAATGCTCGCGCAGGCCCTGCGCGACGCACTGCAGACCGTCCCACTATCAAAGGTGACGGTCTCCGGACTCACGCGCACCGCTGGCGTCACCCGCCAGGCGTTTTACTACCATTTCGCCGACATCCGCGACCTGACCGTCTGGGTGTTCAAGCGCGAGGTTGCCGACCACATCATCGTCCACTCCACCCACGAGGACTGGGCCGACGGCCTGCTCGCCATGTTCACGTGGATGCGCGACCACCCCGAAGAGACACGCTCCGTCATTGCTTCCCTATCCATGGAGGATCTGCAGATCTTCCTCTACAAGCAACTGCGCGCCGTCATGGAACCCATCGTCGACCACTACAGCGATGGCCTCACTGTCCACGCCGACGATCACGAGTTCGTCACCGAACACTTCACGCTCAGCGTGCTCGGCCACGTGTGTCAGTGGCTCACCACCAACATGAGCGCCGATCCCACCATCCTCACCGACAGGATCGCCCGAGTCCTCAACGGACAGGTGCGGCGCAGCCTCGAGCTTTTCGCCTCCTCGTCCCAGGCATCCGCGCGCGCCTAAACATACGTCGAACCCCGGCCTCGTCTCTCCATCAACGAGGCCGGGGTTCGTGTCGCTTATCTACGATCAGTTAGCGCAGGGCGCGGTTAACCGCCGAGATGACGGCCTTGTAGGACGCGCGCGTGATCGAGGAGTCGATGCCGACGCCCCACACGATCTGACCGTCGACCGCAGCCTCCACATAGGCGGCGGCGCGGGCGTCGCGCCCCTGGCTCATCGCGTGCTCAGAGTAGTCGAGGATGCGCACGTCCAGGTCGAACTCGTGCAGCGCCGAGACGAAGGCGTCGATCGGGCCGGTGCCCGTCGCCCGCACCTTGACGATCTCGCCGTTGTCCGTGAGCGTCGCGTTGAGCTCGACGTGCTCGTCGTCGATCGAAGAAACCTGCGAGGAACGCATCTCGAAGCGGCCCCACGACTCCAGGCCGGGAGCGGCGCTCGTGGGCAGGTACTCGTCCGCGAAGATCTGCCACAGCGTGGCCGCGTTGATCTCGCCGCCGTACGTGTCCGTGTGGCGCTGGACGATGCGGGAGAACTCCACCTGCAGGCGGCGCGGCAGCTCCAGGGCGTGCGCCGTCGACATGAGGTAGGCGACGCCACCCTTGCCGGACTGCGAGTTCACGCGCACCACCGCCTCGTACGAGCGGCCCACGTCGTGAGGGTCGATCGGCAGGTAGGGCAGCTCCCACACGACCGCTTCTTCGTCGCCGCTGGCCGCGTCCACCTTGGCCTTGCGAGCGGCGAAGCCCTTCTTGATCGCGTCCTGATGGGAACCGGAGAAGCTCGTGTAGACAAGGTCGCCCACGTAGGGGGCGCGCGGCGAGGTCTCCATCTGCGTGCAGTACTCGACCGTGCGGCGAATCGCATCCACGTCCGAGAAGTCGATGCCCGGATCGATGCCCTGGCTGAACAGGTTCAGTCCCAGGGTCACCAGGTCGACGTTGCCGGTGCGCTCGCCCTGGCCCAGCAGGCAGCCCTCGATGCGGTCCGCGCCGGCCAGGAGCGCCAGCTCGGCCGTCGCCACGCCCGTGCCGCGGTCGTTGTGCGGGTGTACGGACAGGGCCACGTACTCGCGGCGGCTCAGGTTGCGGCTCATCCACTCGATCTGGTCCGCGAACACGTTCGGGGTCGAACGCTCCACCGTGGAGGGCAGATTCAGGACGATCTCGCGTCCCTCGCCAGGCTCCCACACGTCCATGACGGACTCGCACACCTCGAGGGCGAAATCGAGCTCCGTATCGACGAAGATCTCGGGCGAGTACTCGAAGCCGAAGATCGTCTCATCGCCCAGGCGCTTCTCAGCCTGCGCAATAATCTCGCGTGCACCGGACTGAGCGAGCTCAACCGTCTGCGCCTTATCCGCGTGGAACACGACCTCGCGGAACACGGGGGCCGTCGCGTTGTAGAGGTGCACCGTCGCGCGCGGGAAGCCAACCATGGCCTCGACCGTGCGCTCGATCAGCTCGGGGCGCGACTGGGTGAGCACCGAGATCGTCACGTCCTCGGGCACCGCATCGTCCTCGATGAGGGAACGCACGAAGTCGTAGTCGGTCTGCGAGGCCGCGGGGAAACCAATCTCGATCTCCTTATAACCCAGCTTAATCAGCAGGTCGAACATGCGGCGCTTGCGTGCCGGGTCCATCGGCTCGATGAGGGCCTGGTTACCATCGCGCAGGTCGGTGGACATCCAGCGCGGCGCCTTCGTGATGCGCTTGGAGGGCCACTGGCGATCCGGCAGGTCCACGGGATTCGTGTCGAGGAACGGCCGATACTTACGAATCGGCATGCGCGAGCCGGAGGGGACAGGAACAGCGGATGTAGTCTTCACGCTTCGTAGTCTATCGACGAGGCTCCAACCGCGAGCAGACGCTGCGCATACTGGACGTGAGATGCGGCGCGCTCCCTCGGCCAGCACTGACAAAGAAAAACGCTCAAAAATACGTGCGCCCCTGCCTTCATATGTCATGATAATTGGGTCCATTGTCCCACTCACTGACGCGCGGAGCAGCCATGACTTCTCTCTTGTTAGCCCAATCCTTTACCCCGTCGACGACGGCAGTCGCGGGGAATGTCTTCCTGACAGCCGTCGTCGGGCTTCTTCCGCTCGTCGTCTTCTTCGTCCTCATGGGGGTCTTCAAGGTCGCCACCCACTGGTGTTCGATCATCTCCCTGGTGCTGTCCTTGGGCATCGCGGTCTTCGCCTTCAAAATGCCCGTCGGTATGGCTCTCCTGTCCGGCACGCAGGGCGCCGCGATGGGCTTCATGCCGATCATCTACATCATCATCGCGGCCGTGTGGCTGTACAACCTCACCGAGAAGTCCGGACGCTCTTCCGACCTGAAGGCCGTCTTTAATACGATCGGCCGCGGCGACCAGCGCGCCCAGGCTCTCATCGTCGCCTGGTGTTTCTGTGGCCTGCTCGAGGGCCTGGCTGGCTTCGGCGCGCCCGTGGCCATCACCTGCGCCATGCTCGTGACCCTGGGCGTCCCGAAGATCAAGGCCGCCGTCGTGACCGTCGTCGGTAACGCCATCAACGTCGGCTTCGGCGCGATGGCAATCCCCACGACCACCGCCGGCAAGCTCGGTGGCGCAGACCCCGTCATCGTCGCTGGCGACATGGGCCACCTGACGTGGATCTTCTGTCTGTTCATCCCACTCCTGATGCTCTTCATCCTCGACGGAGCTCGCGGCGTGCGCCAGCTGTGGCCCCTCGCCCTCGTTGCGGGCGCTGCGGCCGGCATCGGCCACTTCTTCACCCCCTCCATCTCGTACGAGCTGACCGCGGTCGTCGCCTCGCTGCTCGGATTTGCCGCCTGCTACGCCTTCCTGCTGGTCTGGGGTCCCACGACCCCCGCGGAGTGCGCGACCGAGGCCGACGAGGCCGACAAGCCCACCGGCTCGCGCATCGGACTTGCCCTGCTGCCCTACGTCCTCGTCGTCGTCATCATCGCGATCACGAAGCTGGCCAAGCCCGTCGCAGCTTTCTTCTCCTCGACGGACGTGAAGATCCCGTGGCCCGGCATCTACGGAAACCTGCTGACCGGCGACGGATCACCCTCGACCGCCGCGATCTACTCGCTGCAGATCCTGTCCAACCCCGGCACCTGGATCTTCGTCACCGGCATCATCGTCGCCATCGTGTACGGCACGAACTCGTCGAACGGTCGCTTCCAGACCTCGGTGGGTGAGATGTTCGCGGTCCTGCCGCGCACCATCTACTCGCTGCGTATGGCCATCCTGACGATCGCCTCCGTCATGGCCCTCGCCTTCGTCATGAACTTCTCGGGCCAGACCACCTCGATCGGTGCCGCGCTGGCAACGACGGGCGCGGCCTTCGCCTTCCTCTCCCCCATCCTGGGCTGGATCGGCACGGCCGTCGCCGGTTCCGCGACCTCGGCGGGCGCGCTCTTCGCGAACCTGCAGTCGACCGCCGCGGCCGGTGCCGGCCTCGACCCGTCCATCCTGCTGGCCGCCAACACCATCGGCGGCGGCCTGGGCAAGATCGTGTCGCCGCAGAACCTCGCAATCGCCGCAACCGCGGTGGATTCGAAGGGTTCCGACGCGGAGATCCTCAAGAAGGCAGCCCCCTACTCGATCGGCCTGCTCCTGGTGCTGTGCACCCTGGTGTTCATCGCATCCCAGGGCTGGCTCGGCGCCTACATGCCGCACTGATCGGCGGCTCATGGGCTCGGGAGGTCCCGGGAAGCAAGTTGCTTCCCGGGACCTCCCGCTTGTAGGCTCCGAAGATGAGCATCGGAAGGAGACGACAGTGAGTCACAGGTATTCCTTGCGTTCAATTCGACCTCGGTCGGAAGCTCTCGCACGGGGCTGTGTTGGCCTCGTCGCCGTAGCGGCACTCGCCGCTGCGTGCAACCCGTTCACACCCAGGAACACGCCAGCGGCCACGCCGACTCAGTATCCGCAAGACCCGCGCTTCGCCGAATTTACGTACGAGACCGATGATGAGCTGAAGGTTCAGGAGCGTGTCGATTCGTTCAACGAGCGTATGCCCGGACTGGGGGCGACCGACGGGCACGTTATCACGGCACATTTCCGAGATGGCGCCGACCGGCAGCCGACGCCGGACCGCCAATTCTGGCTGACCGGTGTCGCCGAGGTCCCCGACACGACGATCGCCATGCTCGTCGATGACAACGTCGGCGGATCTTCGTTGTTGCCCGGCATCCACCCTCTCCTGTACGAGTATGTGCCCGAGGAATGCACTTTCACGACCGTTGACCCCGCCGTTGCAAACAAGGTCCTCGGCACCGATCCGGAAGCCATCTATTCGGATTGGGGCTCATTCGAAATCCGCGAGTTTGCGGTCTCCGCGCAGTGCAATCTCATCATCGTCACCGGCGATGGCCTCAACGCCTAGCCCGAATCCTAGAACAGGCTCCCCCCTCGACCACGCCCGGCCTCGTCAATGACGGCCTGTAGGAACAGCCCAAGGAACGACATGAAGCTCCCCCTCAAAGCCATCACCCCGATACTCGTCGTTATGGTGACGTGCTCAGCGTGCCTGCCCTTTTCCCGAGGCTCCTCCGGGCGTTCTTCCGGCCGGGACACGGGACCTCGCGCATCGCAGATAGACTCACGATTCCTTGAATTTCCCTACACCTATAAGAAAACACCGGAGATCCAGGAGCAGACTGACGATCTGAACAACCGGTGGCCAGCGCTGGCGGCCACGAATGCGCACCTTACCCTTGCATTCTCGCGCCAAGTCCCTTTCGTGCCCGACATCGAACCCGAATTTTGGATGACCGGTGTCGCGACCATTTCCGATGATGCAATCACAATGCTGCTCGACAAGCCAAACAACTACAAAACTCTGCTGCCCGGCATCTACCCAGACCTGTACAAGTACGTCCCTGAGGACTGCAGCTTCACCAATATCGATCTTCAGTACGCGAACGACACTCTCCACGTTCCTTTATCGTCTCCCGGAGTGCCGCCAACAATTGATCCGATGGTTATCCAGGGTCTCGCAGTGTCACAGGACTGCCATTTGATGGTCATCACCGCCCTCGGCCACCGCGGCAGCTAATAGCCGCTTCTCGGCCGTGCTGACACTGCTTGCCCGCGGCCGACACTCATCAAAGCACCCGTGAAACAACCCTTCAAGCTGCTTGCACCTTGACTGATGAGCGCACTGCTTGCCTCGGCGTGCCTGCCGCACAGCTACGATCCCTTTGCGCGTTCGCCGGAAGCCCGCGCAAGTCCCACCGCATCCTCCCAGGACCCGCGCTTCTCTGAGTTCGTCTTCGAAAGCGATGAAGAGCCCACCGTCAAGGACCGGACAGACTCCGTCAACGTGCGCTGGCCACACAAGGAGGCGAGCGAGGCGCACGTCGTCATCGAGTATTCCCCGGCACTTGCCTTTATCCCCGACCAGGACTCCGAATTCTGGCTGACCGCTGTTACCACCGTCCCCGACGAGACGCTCCAGCTCCTCGCGGCAGGGGAAGCCGCCAATACTCTCCTGCCCGGCATCTATCCCGAGCTGTATGAACACGTCCCCCAGGAGTGCCAGTTCACCACCATTACCCCGTCCTTCGCGGACAAGACCCTCACAACGGATAAGGAAAAGATCCCACACGATTTCGGCCCCATGGACATACGAGCGATATCCGTGTCAGAGAACTGTCACCTCCTCGTGTTCACCGCACTCGGCCACTCCTGAGCCCCGCGGAGCTCGCCTCCGCTATCGGCAGGATTACACCCGTTAGGGAAGAATCAACCTGATCGGGAAGAATCAACCCAATCAGAAGTGGTTGAATCTTCCCGATCGGGTGTAACACCTCATCAGTAACAAGTCTCATCGTGGGGCTAGCAACGGACGCCCCAACCGGCCAACACCAGGCGCGGTGCCCGGGCAGCAATGCACTAGTTACGACAGCAGTGCACTAGTTACGAAGGCATTGCACTACCTACTATCTCGTGCAATGCTGCACCAAATAGTGCACTGCCCCCGAGCAACAAGCTCACGCGCAGCTGGGTCGGACCCGACACCTCTTCAGCGAGCCGCCCATTCCCCGCATCGATGTCGATGCCACCATCAAAAAGAAGAGAGTTCAATCAGGAACGAGGCCGGGGCAACCTCTTGCGCACACACAATCATCGCAAAACTGAAAAACGAAAACTCACCCTGAGCTAAGTCACGCCCCGAAGGTCCTAAAACGCCCAATGAGAGGCGAATTTCATTGATTATCGGCGGAGATTTTTTCGCGAGAAATGGCGGGAAAATCAACCTCGCCTAAGTCGTCTAAACAAAAGCGGCCGCTGGGACCTCGGACCCAGTCTTAACCTGAGTTGGACAGCACCCACGAGGAAGGATCTCCCAGTGCGCATCGCTCTCTTTTCCACCTGCCTGGCAGACGTCATGTTCCCCCAGGCTGCCCAGGCCACAGTGACGCTGCTTGAACGCCTCGGCCACGAGGTCGTCTTCCCCGAAGACCAGGTCTGCTGCGGCCAGATGCACGCAAACACCGGCTACTTCGAAGACGCCGCGAAGATTACGCGCAACCACGTCAAGACCTTCGAGCCCGTGCTTGACGGCCAGTGGGACGCCATCGTCGTCCCCTCCGGCTCCTGCACCGGTGCAGCGCGCCACGAGCAGAAGATCGTCGCCGAGCACGTGGGCGATGAGCATCTCACGAAGCAGTCCCAGCGCATCGCTGAGCACACCTACGAACTCACCGAGCTCATCACCGACGTTCTGGGCCTCGAGGACGTGGGCGCCTACTTCCCCCCACACGGTCACCTACCACCCGACCTGCCACTCGCTGCGCGTCGCCAAGATCGGCGACCGCCCCTACCGCCTCCTGCGCGCCGTCGAGGGCCTGACCCTCGTCGACCTGCCCGACGCCGAGGTCTGCTGCGGTTTCGGCGGCACCTTCGCCATGAAGAATTCCGAGACCTCCACCTCGATGCTCGCGGACAAGGTCACCAACGTGATGTCCACGCGCGCCGAGGTCCTCGTCATGGGCGACTACTCCTGCCTCATGCACGTCGGAGGCGGTCTCTCGCGCCTCAACTCGGGCATCCGCCCGATGCACATCGCCGAGATCCTGGCATCCACCAAGGATCAGCCCTTCGAGGGCAACATCTCCTTCGCACCCGAAAGCGCACAGGTGATCTGACATGTCTGAAACATTCATCGGTATGCCTGGCGTGGTCTCTGACGACGCGAACGCACAGGCCCACACCGGCGGCTGGCGCACCACCGTCTCCATCCCCGAGGACACCCTCCGTTGGGGCCCAACCTTCCCGGAAGGTGCCCACAAGACCCTGGCGAACACCCAGATGCGCCGCAACCTGGGCCACGCCACGCGCACGATCCGCACCAAGCGCGGACAGCGCGTCGCGGAAATGCCCGACTGGGAGGACCTGCGCAGCGCAGCGGAGGCCGTTAAGTTCGAGGTCGAGTCCCGTATGCCCGAGCTCCTCGAAGAGTTCGAACGCAACGTGACCGCTCGCGGCGGCATCGTCCACTGGGCGCGTGACAAGCACGAGGCCAACCGCATCATCGCGGACATCATCAAGTCCAAGGGCGTCGACGAGATCGTCAAGGTCAAGTCCATGGCCACCCAGGAGACGAACCTCAACGAGTACCTGAAGGAACAGGGCATTCACGCTCGCGAGACCGACCTCGCCGAGATGATCGTCCAGCTGGCCGACGACATGCCCAGCCACATCGTGGTCCCCGCGATCCACCGCAACCGTTCCGAGGTCCGCGGTATCTTCCTGGATCGCATGGAGGACGCTCCTCGCGACCTCTCCGATGACCCGACCGAGCTGACGGCAGCGGCCCGCTCCCACCTGCGTAAGAAGTTCCTGCACGCCAAGGTCGCCGTTTCCGGCACCAACATGGGCGTTGCGGAAACCGGCACCGTCTCTATCTTCGAGTCCGAGGGCAACGGCCGCATGTGCCTGACCCTGCCCGACACGCTCATCACCCTGATGGGTATCGAGAAGCTGGTCCCCCGCTTCCAGGACATCGAGATTTTCTCCCAGCTCCTGCCGCGTTCCGCCACCGGCGAGCGCATGAACCCCTACACCTCCATGTGGACGGGCGTCACCCCCGGCGACGGCCCCCAGGAATTCCACCTGATCCTCATGGACAACGGCCGCACCAAGGTCCTCGCCGACCCGATCGGCCGCCAGGCCCTCGCCTGCATCCGCTGCGGCTCGTGCATGAACATCTGCCCGGTGTACCAGCACACTTCCGGCCACGCCTACGGCTCCGTCTACCCGGGCCCCATCGGCGCGATCCTGACGCCGCAGCTCACCCAGGGCCTCGACGAGCACGACCCGGTGCACACCCTGCCCTTCGCGTCCTCCCTGTGCGGCGCATGCGGCGAGGTCTGCCCTGTCAAGATCGACATCCCGACGATCCTCATTCACATGCGCGCGCGCACGGTCGACGTCAAGCGCAACCTCGTGCCGGACGTGTGGGACCTCGCGATGGGCGTGACCACCCCGGTCATGTCGAACGCCAAGCTGTGGAAGGCCGCGAACGTGCCAACCAAGGCGACGCGTCTCTTCGCGAAGAAGGGCGCCATCGGAGCACTGCCGTTCCCGGCCTCGCTGTGGACCCGTGCACGCGACCTGCCGGTCGCCCCCAAGGAGACCTTCCGTCAGTGGTGGAAGCGCACCCACAAGGACTCCGACGCCAACGCGCCGCGCACCGACGCTCCCGCGACGGGTATTCCGCTTGCGTCCGAGCATGGCATGACCACCAACACGACCCCGAAGGAGGCGTGACATGAGCACCACCACCATGGACGCGAAGACCGCGATCCTGGCTCGCGCACGCGACGCCATCTCTCGTTCCCAGCAGGACCGTCCGGTGCGTCCGATCCCCCGCGACTACATCCGCTCCACCGAGCACGCGCCCGGCTCCGACGCGGTCGTCGAGGAAATGATCGAGACGCTCGAGGACTACTCCGCGCAGGTCGTCGTAGTCTCCAGCGACGACGAGGCCGCCGACGCAGTCTCGAAGTACCTGGCGGACAAGGAGGCTACCTCCGTCGTGGTCCCCACGGGCCTGGATGACGTCTTCAAGAAGGCCGCCGCCCGCGACGGCCGCACGGTCCGCGAGGACAGCCGCGAGCAGGCCATCCCGACGCTGGAGCTCGACCAGATCGATGCCGTCGTCACGCGCTGCCGCGTTGCGATCTCCCTGTCTGGCACCATCGTCCTCGACGGTGAGCCCGACCAGGGTCGCCGCGCAATCACGCTCGTACCCGATACGCACGTCGTCGTCCTGCGCGCCTCCGACATTGTTCCCACGGTGCCGCAGGCCGTCGAGATCCTCGGCAAGAACCCGACACGTCCGATGACCTGGCTCGCCGGCGGCTCGGCGACCTCCGACATCGAGCTGGTCCGCGTCAACGGCGTGCACGGCCCCCGCTTCCTGCGAGTCGTCATCGTCAAGTGATCTGATCACGACGTAAGTGTGCCCGGCTGCCTCACGGCAGCCGGGCACTACATTTTGCCTTGTTCGTGAGCTCTTCCGGCCCGGAGCCTAGCAGCTGGGTCCTATGGGTCGCACCCGCAGCTCCTCAATGCACAGCTGGGTCCTACAGGGGCACTGCACCCGTTACGTGGCGGTGCACCCGTTACGTGGCGGTGCACCCGAACAGAAGAGGTGCATTGCCTACGGATCGGGTGCAGCACCCCAACACACAAGAACAAACGCGGAACTGGCACACCGAACCACTCAGCGCCACAACCAGCCCGGGCGCGCCGAGCCGGTAATGATGCCCCCGTCAGCGCAGGTAGCGTCCCGTCACCGAGGCCTCGTTGGCTGCAATATCGGTCGGCGTCCCCTGTGCGACAATGTGGCCGCCCTCAATTCCACCGCCCGGCCCCATGTCGATGACCCAGTCGGCGCAACGGATCAGGTCCAGGTCGTGCTCGATGACGAGGACCGTCGCTCCGCGCTCGATGAGGTGCTGGAGCACGTCGATGAGGACCTGCACATCATCCGGGTGCAGGCCGATCGTCGGCTCGTCGAAAACGAAGAGCGTGCTGTCCTGCCGCCTCCCCATTTCCGAGGCCAGTTTGAGCCTCTGCGCCTCGCCACCGGACAGAGCGGGCGTCGCCTCGCCGAGCGTCAGATAGCCCAAACCAAGGCCGGACAGCGTCTCGAGGAGCGCGCCTGCTTTCTTCAGCCCACGCACGGCTGCCGTTGCCTCGTCCACGCTCATCGCCATGATGTCGGGCAGACTCAGCCCATCGCGGCGGATCTGCGACGCCTGCGCGCCGTAGCGGCTCCCTCGACAATCTGTGCACTCAATGTCCACGTCGGGCAAAAATTGCACATCCAGGGTGATCTGCCCGGTACCGTCACACGTGGGGCAGCGCAGCGAACCCGTGTTGTACGAGAAGGCACCGGGCTTCAACCCGGCCGCCTGCGCCTCCTCGGTACGCGCAAACGCCCGGCGCAGCTCATCCAGGACACCGGAGTACGTGGCCACGGTCGAGCGCACGTTCACTCCGATCGGCGTCGCATCGATCAAGTTCACCCGTGAGATACCGGCGGCGTCCACGTCGCGCACGTGCGCGGGCAAAGGCTCACCAGCAAGGCGCGCACGCAGCGCGGGAACCAGCGACTCAAGGACGAGTGTCGTCTTACCCGACCCACTGACGCCCGTGACGGCCGTCAACGAACCCAGCGGAATATCAACACTCAGGGGCCGCACCGTGTGAATCTGGTTAGTCTCCAGGTGAAGCGCACCGCGCCCATCGATATCCGCGCGCTGATCCGACTCCCCCGCTGCACGCTCAACCCGACGGACCCCAGCCATGTACGGGCCAATGCGGGACGCGGGGGCGTGGGATGCCTCGTTGATGGGGCCCTGGAAGATGACGCGACCACCGTCCGCTCCCGCTCCGGGTCCGATCTCGATCAGGTGATCCGCGGCTGCGAGGACACGCGTGTCATGGTCGACGACGACAGCGGAATTCCCGTCGGCGAGGAGTTCCCGGATGATCGCCAGGACGCCGTCGACGTTGGAGGGGTGTAGGCCAATGGTCGGCTCGTCCAGCACGTAGAGGACCCCAGTCGTCCGGTTGCGTACGGCACGGGCGAGCTGCATGCGCTGGCGCTCACCGTTGGACAGCGTCGAGGACGCGCGGTCGAGAGACAGGTAGGACAGGCCGAGCTGCACGAGGCGATCCATCGGCTCGGTCATCTCCTCGACGATGACGCGGGCCATGGGAGCTACCTCATCCGGAACGAGGCCGGGGACGCGCTGGACCCACTCGCGCAGCTCCGTGAGCGTGAGGCGCGAGGCCTCGCCCAGGTCGATGCCCTCGATCAGCGTGGAGCGTACACGTTCCCCCAGGCGCGTGCCGTCGCACGCGGGGCATGTGCGGGTGATGAGGTATTTTTCCACGCGGGCGAGGGCCTTCTCATCTTTCGCCTTCGACAAGGCGTTTTCGACCGTGGCGACCGCATTGAAGTAGGTGAAGTCCAGCTCCGCGCCACCGGTCTTGGTGGCGACGACGATGTGACGTTTCTCGGCGGGCCCCTCGTAGACGATCGCCTTCTCCGCATCGCTCAGGTCCCGGAAGGGCACGTTCGTGCGCACACCCATTTCGCGAGCGACGTCCTTCATGAGTTTCCACATGAGGGACCCCCACGGGGAAACCGCACCCTCGTCAATAGTGAGGGATTCATCTGGCACGAGGGATGCTCGGTTGACGACGCGCTGGACGCCCGTCCCCTCACACACCGGGCATGCACCGCCCGAGTTGAAGGCCATCTCCTCAGCACCGAGGCCGTAGAAGGAGTCCGCACACTGCGGGCACGTGAGAGGAACCTCCAGGGCGACGTTTCGCGAAGGAGGGACGCGGTGCCCGTTCGGACACAGGTAGGAGCCAACGCGCGAGAACAGCAGGCGCAGGTAGTTGAGAAGCTCCGTCGCCGTACCGAAGGTAGAGCGCACGTCGGGTACACCTGGGCGCTGGCGCAACGCGAGCGCGGCGGGCACGTGCGCAACCTCGTCGACCGAGGCCTTGGCAGCCTGGGAGATGCGCCGACGCGTGTAGTCGCCAGGGACTCCAGGTAACGCCGCGACCCCTCCGCGTAGAGCGTGCCCAGGGCCAAGGAGGACTTGCCCGACCCGGACACGCCCGCGACCGCGACGAATTCGTTCAGGGGAACGTCAACGTCCACGTTCTTCAAGTTGTGGACGCGGGCGCCACGTACGCGGATGACGCTGGGCATGTCAGAAACCGAGGCGTCGCAGCATCTTCGGGTCGGACTGCCAGTCCTTCGCGGTGCGCACGTGCAGGTCGAGGTACACACGCCGTCCCAGCAGCTCCTCGATGTGCGCGCGGGCCTGGGTGCCGATCTGCTTGAGGCGGCTTCCCTTGCGGCCGATGATGATGGCCTTCTGGGAGTCGCGCTCGACGTAGACGTTCACGTGGATGTCGAGCATGGGCGGGCGGTCGTCGCCCTCGCGGCGAGGCCTCTCGATGATTTCCTCAACCTGGACGGCCAGGGAGTGAGGCAGCTCGTCGCGCACGCCCTCCAGGGCGGCCTCGCGGATGAACTCGGCGATCAGCGTGTCGCGCGACTCGTCGGTGACGTCACCCTCGGGGTACAGCGGCGGCGAGAGCGGCACAGTCTCGGCGAGCACCTCGCGCAGGTGATCGATGCCCTTGCCCTCCACGGAGGAGACCGGCACGATGGCCGCCCACTCCCCCAGCTTCTCGATGGAGAGCAGGTGCTTCATAACGCGCTCGCGCGGCACGGCGTCGCACTTGGTCGCGACGGCGATGATCGGGCGCTTGACAGAGCGCAGCTCGCGGGCGATGAACTGGTCGCCGGGGCCGATGCGCTGATCGGCAGCAGGCAGAAGACCACGACGTCAACCTCGGAGAGGGCCTCGCGCACCATGTCGTTGAGTCGCTTGCCCAGCAGCGTGCGCGGGCGGTGGTATCCGGGGGTGTCCACAAGCACCAGCTGGTAGTTTTCCCCGTGCACGATGCCGCGGATGTTGTGGCGCGTCGTCTCGGGACGGCCAGAGGTGATCGCGATCTTGCGCCCAACCAGCGCGTTCGTCAGGGTCGACTTGCCGACGTTGGGGCGCCCGACGATGGATACGAATCCGGCGCGGAAGTCCTCCGGGAAGTCCGGCATCTCGATGGTCGCGGCCGCGTCCTCGCGCAGGGATGCGAGCGAGGTCAGCGCCTCGAACGCATCAAGGTCGGCGTCCTCCTCGTCCTCCAGGCCCTCGAGGTCCTCGTACTCTTCGTCGTCCTCGTCGTCCTCGGAGTCGTCGAAGTCCTCGTCGTCGCCGAGCTCAGACCCGGCCTCGGCCTCAGTTTCGTCGCCGAGGCCGGCGTCGATCTGCGCGCGAGCGTCGGCTTCCGGATCGGCAGCGTCGGGGGCGACCTCGATGCGCGCGTCGCCGAAGGCGTTGGGGCCGGCCATGAGTTCGTCGTCGGAGGGGAATCGCATGTCAGTTGTCCTTGTCATCGGCAGGGGTGAGGTCGGGGGTCAAGAGCTGCGCGTCGGGGTCGAGGCGGCAGAGAATCGTGGAGACTTGGCGGCGGCGCCCGCGCGCCTCTTCGGCGGTCATTGAAACGCCGGCGAGGGTGCCGGTCGCGCCGGGCAGGGGAACGCGCCCGATCGCCTTGGCGAGCAGGCCGCCGACGGAGTCGACGTCCTCGTCTTCGATCTCGCGGCCGAGGAGCTCGCCCAGCTCGGAGATCGGGTAGCGTGCGGGGACACGCCACACGCCCGGCTCGACTTCCTCGGGTTCGATGGAGTGGCGGTCGTGCTCGTCGGTCAGCTCGCCAACGACCTCCTCAAGGATGTCCTCGAGGGTCACGAGGCCCGCGACGCCGCCGTACTCATCGATGACGATGGCCATGTGGAAACGCTCGGCCTGCATCTGGCGCAGCATGTCGTCCGCGGGCTTCATTTCGACGGCGAACTCGGCGGGGCGCATCATCTGCTCGGCACGCATGTCGAGCTGGCCGCCCGTGGCCTCCCAGCGCGACACGAGGTCCTTGAAGTACAGGATGCCGCGAATATCGTCCACGTCGTCGCCGACGACGGGCACGCGGGAGAAGCCGGAGCGCACGAACAGGCGCAGGGCGGAGGGGGCGGGCGTGTCGGCGTCGATGGTCACCATGTCGGTGCGCGGCACCATGACCTCGCGCACGAGCGTGTGCCCGAGGTCTAGGACGGAGCGGACCATATCGCGGTCCTCTTCCTCGAAGCTCTCGGGTTCGCCGACCTCGTCGACGATCTCGCGCAGGTCCGAGATCAGTTCGGCGCGCACCTGGGCCTCTGTGGGCTCGGGGGCGGGGCGCGAGGAGCGCACGCGGATCAAGAGGGGGTCCACCAGGTGGCTGAGGCGCGCGAGGCGGTCCGCGAATCTGGTGCCCGCCAGGGCGATGCCCTCGGGGTTTCGCGCGCCCCACTGGGCGGGCAGGAAGGACACGAAGAGCAGCTGGAGGGCCGCGATCACGAAGACCGCGATGAGGGCGACCGCCCACCAGGGCAGGCGGGTGTCGACCAGGATGATCGTGCCCATGACCGCATACACGACCTGCCAGAAGGTACGGAAGGCGCGCAGGGACAGCAGGGTGCGCCGGCGGTGATCGACGAGGCCGTAGAGGATGCGCGCGTTGCGCCGCTCCTCCTCGATCAGGTCCTCAACACCGGCCAGGGTCAGGCGCTGGACGGCCTGCTCGACGCTCTGGGCGACAGACGCGAACGCCAGCGCGACGACCGCGAGGATCAGGAGCGCCACGGAGGGCGCGTTCAGCGCTGACGAGGCCGGTGATGCTTCCAGGGGAAGGATCATCGGGTGGCCAGGAAGGTCAGCAGGAGCTTGCGCTGGAGGGCAAACATGACCTCGCGCTCGGCGTCGGTCGCATGGTCGTAGCCCAGGAGATGCAGCATGCCATGCGTGGCCAGGAGGAGCATCTCCTCGGCGGCGCTGTGGCCGGACTCGGCGGCCTGGCGGGCGGCGACCTGCGGGCAGATGCAAATGTCACCGAGCATGCCGGGGGGCGTGGGGTGGTCTGCCGTGCCGGGGCGCAGCTCGTCCATGGGGAAGCTCATGACGTCGGTGGGGCCGGGCAGGTCCAGCCAGCGCACGTGCAGGTCTTCCATCGGCTCAGGCTCGATGAAGATGATGTTGACTTCCGCGTCGGAGCTGACGTGCATCTGGTCGAGCACGTAGTCGGCCAGCGCGGAAAACTCGGCTTCGTTGATCTCGTAGTCGGTCTCGTTGATGACCTCGGTCATGACGTGTACTCCCTGCGTGCGGTGTTGTGGCTGCGTGTGCGTGCGCGACGCGCGGCGTTTTTGTCGTCGAAGCGCTGGTAGGCATCGATGATCGCGCCGACCAGCTCGTGGCGCACGACGTCGGCGCTGGTCAGGTGGCAGAACTCGATGTCGTCGATGTCGCCGAGGATGTTTTCGACGACGGACAGGCCGGAGGTCTGGCTGCCGGGCAGGTCGATCTGCGAGGCGTCGCCCGTGACGACGACCTTCGAGCCGAAGCCCAGTCGGGTGAGGAACATCTTCATCTGGCCGACCGTCGTGTTCTGGGCCTCGTCCAGGATGATGAAGGAGTCGTTGAGGGTGCGTCCGCGCATGTACGCCAGGGGCGCGACCTCGATCGTGCCGGCGGCCATGAGCTTGGGCAGGGCCTCGGGGTCGAGCATGTCCCCCAGGGCGTCGTAGAGGGGACGCAGGTAGGGGTCGATCTTGTCGGTGAGGGAGCCGGGCAGGAAGCCAAGGTTCTCCCCCGCCTCGACGGCCGGGCGGGTCAGCACGATGCGGCGCACCTCGCCGGAGAGGAGGCGGCGCACGGCCTGGGCCATCGCCAGGTAGGTCTTGCCGGTGCCCGCGGGGCCGATACCGAAGACGACGGTGGCGCGGTCGATGGCGTCCGTGTAGGCCTTCTGGCCGGGGGTCTTGGGACGGATCGAACGCCCGCGCGCGGAGAGGATTTCTTCCGTGGGGGCCTCGCCCGAGGTGAGGCGTCCGAGCAGACCGATAGCCTGTTCGACGGCGGTGGCGTCCAGGGCGGTGCCGCGCCGGGCCATGCCGATGAGTTCTTCGAGGAGGCCCGCGGCCACGTCAATGTCGGCCTGGGTGCCGGCCAGCGAGATTTCGCGCCCGGTGACGAGGAAACGGACGTGCGGGAAGCCGCGTTCGAGGGCGCGCAGAACCTGGTCTGCGACGCCGAGGACCACGATCGGGTCCATGTCTGCGGGGATGGTGACGCGCCCCGTGGTGTGTGCGAGGGTGGCCGCCGCGAGCGCCGGCGCTGTGTTCTCCGTAGTCATACTGCTTTCATTCTACGCTGGAGCGGCCCTCCACAGGCTTCACGGTGCCCTCTCACGCAGTGACCCCGGACGCATCGAAGCGGCGCGGCGGATGGTTCCCGGATGCATGGACGCCCTGGGAACACGCACAATGAAGCCATGCCCACCCTCGAAGAACTCGTTTCACACCCGCCACAGCTGCCGGTCACGCGTGCCCTGGGCGATATCGCTGCGGCGACGCGGCCGGGTGGCTGCGCGGTCGTCACGGCTCCTCCGGGCACGGGTAAGACGACGCTGCTGCCGCCCGCGGTGGCGGTGGCGTTGGCGAGCCACGACGCGTCGGCGGGGCGGGTTCTCGTCACGCAGCCGCGCAGGGTGGCCGCGCGGGCTGCCGCTCGCCGGATCGCCCGTCTGCTCGGCGAGGAGGTCGGCGGGCAGGTCGGCTATTCGGTGCGCGGGGATTCGCGAGTCGGCGAGCGCACGCGCGTGGAGATGGTGACGCCGGGTGTGGCGCTTCGCCGCCTGCAGCGCGACCCGGAGCTGCCCGGGGTGTCCGCTCTGATCGTCGACGAGTTCCACGAGCGCGACCTGGACACGGACCTGGCGCTGGCGTTTGCGCTAGACGCGCGTTCGGCGCTGCGCGACGACCTGTTCGTGGCGCTCACGTCGGCGACGCTCGAGGCTTCGCGCACGGTCGATTTCCTGCGCGCCTCGACGGGTGAGGAGCCCGCGCTGGTTGATATTCCGGGCGATATTTCCGCTGGAGCTGCGCTACGCTCCCCCGCCGCGCGGCGTCGAGGCCGTGGGCGCCATCGGGAACGAGCGCGTGGGCGTGCGCCGCGAGTATCTGGCGCACGTGGCGCGCACGGTCGAGGAGACGGTCGCAGCCACCGAGGGGTCGATCCTCGTGTTCCTGCCGGGCGTGGGCGAGATCGAGACCGTCCGAAGCAATCTGCGCCTGGGGGATGTCCCGGTCCTGACGCTGCACGGACAGCTGAGCGCCGCCGAGCAGGACCGCGCGCTCTCCCCCGCCGCCGGTCGCCGCGTCATCCTCTCCACGTCCATCGCGGAGTCCTCCCTGACGGTTCCGGGCGTGTCCGTCGTCGTGGACGCGGGGCTCGCGCGTGAGCCGCGCTTCGACGCGGGGCGCTCCCTTTCGTCCCTCGTGACCGTGCCGGCTGCCCTCGCCCGTCTCGAGCAGCGTGCGGGACGCGCCGCGCGCACCGGCCCGGGCATCGCCGTACGCGTCATGGACTCTGTGGACGTGGCCCGCAGGCCCGCGCAGCCGGCGCCTGGCATCGCCACGCAGGACCTGACGGACGCTCGCCTCCAGGTCGCCTCGTGGGGCACGCCGGTGGAGGAACTCGCCCTGCTCGACGCTCCACCCGCGGGCACGTGGGAGGCCGCCGGGCAGCGCCTGTCCTCCCTGGGCACCATCGACGAGGCCGGGGCCGCCACCGCTCTCGGCCGCACGCTGGCGTCGCTGCCGTTGGACCCGCCCTTGGGCAGGGCCCTCCTGGCGTCGAGCGCGATCCTGGGGGCGTCGAAGGCGGCGCGTTTCGTGGCCCTCCTGTCGGAGGATGTGCGTGCGCCGGGGGCTGACCTGGGTGCGCTGGAGCGTCGGCTGGGTCGCGGCGGCGCCAGCGATTCGGGAGTGGGGAAGGCTCAGGCGGCGCGGGTGAAGGAGACGCAGACGCGCTTGGAGCGCCTGGCGCGGCGCCTGCCGGCTTCCGCTCCGGCCTACGCCCTCGCGTCGGTTATGGCTGAGGATCAGGAGAAAGCGCGCACGCGTGAGGATGAGTTGGCTCTGACGTGCGCGCTGGCGTACCCGGAGTGGATTGCGCGTCGCCGCCCGGGGTCCGCTGCCTACATTCTGGCGGGCGGCGTGGGCGCCGAGCTGCCGCAGGGCTCGCCCTTGGAGGGGCAGGAGTGGCTGGCCGTGGCCTCGATCGACCGGGCACCGGCCTCGCGTCACGCGCGCATTCTCGCGGCGGTGCCGCTGTCGGAGGAGGATGCCCTGGCTGCGGGCGGCGCGCTCGTGGAGACCCGCACGCAGGCATCAATCGACAAGGGAGCTCTGAAAGCCACCCGCACGCGCGCCCTGGGTGCGATCCCCCTGAGAAGCGCCCCGGCCTCGTCCCTGAGCGAAGAGGAGGCGACCGCGCTGGTGGCCGAGCACCTGGCCGCGCGGGGGCTGGGCGATCTGGGCTGGGGGAAGGAGGCCTCGTCCCTGCGCGAGCGCATGCGGGTGCTCCACGAGGTGCTCGGCGATCCATGGCCCGACGTGTCGGATGAGCCCTCGCGGGCAGCGCCCACGAATGGCTTGCCCCCTGGGCGAAGCGCCTGGCACAGGGCGGCTCTTTGAGTAGCGTGTCGATGCTCGACGCGCTGCGCTCGATGCTGCCGTGGCCGCAGGCGGCGCGCCTGGATGAGCTGGCCCCGGAAAAGATGCCGATTCCCGCCGGAGGCACGCGACCCATCGACTGGAGCGGCGCGCACCCGGTGCTCACGCTGCGCGTCCAGCAGGCCTTCGGGTGGACGGACACGCCCCGACTGGTGGACGGGCGCGTTCCCCTCGTGCTGCATCTGACGGATCCTGCGGGTCGCCCGGCGGCGGTCACCTCTGATCTGACGTCGTTTTGGGCGGGGCCGTACCGGGACGTGCGCGCGCAGCTACGCGGGCGCTATCCGAAGCATCCCTGGCCCGAAGACCCGCTGCACGCGGAGCCCACGAACCGCGCCAAGCGCCGGGGGTAGCGCACGCGCTCTCCCCCCCACGCCGGGCAATCAATCGTCCAATTTGCCGACGATCCCCCGCCCGTCGGGCAGGTTCTTAGACGGCATCTGATAGGCGTCGAGGTCCGCCATAGCGGGACGCTCGAGGCCCAGTTCGCGCAATTGCGCGTAGGTCGACATGCGCACGGGACCCAGCTCTGCGACAGGCTGGCCTTCCTCGGTGAGCGTGACGACTTCACCGGATGAGGCGCGCGCCAGAGCCGCCCCCACATCCTCTTTGAAATCACCAATTTCTAGAGCCCTCATACCTTAATCTAAGCACGCCGGAGGGGGGTTTGAACGAACGGCACGATCACTATGTGAACCTTCGTTCCTCTACACCCAACAAACGAGCGTCATACAGCCAAATGATCGTGAAAACAGACACCCCCGCTGTGACCACCTGGTGGACATTTCCGCTTGATGGAATAGATCCGGGCGCACTGCGTTGAGATAGGTAACCCTGTTCTACCCAAGGAGAAATATGTCCACGAACGCAATCGAGAACGTCGACCTGCTGGTTGTCGGCGGCGGCAAGGCCGGAAAGTCCCTCGCGATGGAGCGAGCGAAGGCGGGCTGGAAGGTCGCCATGGTGGAGCGCCAGTTCGTCGGCGGCACCTGCATTAACGTCGCCTGCATCCCCACGAAGTCGCTGGTCAACTCGGCTCGTCGCCTGAGCGATGCCCGCTCGGACGAGGCGTTCGGCGTGGTCGGCACCGAGGGTGCACGCGTGGACTTGGGTCTCTTGCGCGCCCACAAGGAGGGCATCGTCGGCGCCATGGTCGCCGCTCACGAGAAGATGTTCGCGGCCCCCGGCCTGGACTTCATCCGCGGCGAGGCTCGCTTCACGGGCGAGCGCACGGTGACGATCGCTCTTGAGGACGGCGGCGAGCGCACGATTCGCGGCGAGCGCGTCCTCATTAACCTGGGTTCGCGTCCGGCGCGTCCCGCGATCCCCGGCCTGTGGGAGTCCGGCGCGTGGACCAACGAGGAAATCCTGCGCCTCGAGGAGCTCCCCTCGTCCCTGGCGATTATCGGCGCCAGCTACATCGGCGTGGAGTTCGCATCGATGATGGCGACGTTCGGCGTGGACGTCACGCTTATTTCCTCGGGTGATCACGTGCTGCCTCGCGAGGACGAGGACGCCGCCCGCGTCGTCGAAGCCGGCCTGGAAGCCGCCGGCGTGCGCATCGTACCCGGCCGCGCTGAGTCGGCCTCGCGCGAGGGCAACACGACGACCCTGACGCTCTCCGACGGCTCGACGGTGTCCGCCGAGGCGGTCCTGGTGGCCGTGGGTCGCGTTCCCAACACGGACGGCATCGGCCTGGACGAGGCCGGGGTTGAGCTGACCGACCGCGGTTTCGTCGCGGTCGATGAGCACCTGCGCACCTCTGCCGAGGGCGTGTGGGCGGCCGGCGACTGCGCGGGCACACCCATGTTCACGCACGCGTCCTGGTCTGACTTCCGTATCATCCGCGCCCAGCTGACCGGCGCGTCCCTGGATGATCCGACGACCACCACAAAGGGCCGGACGATCCCCTACGCCGTGTTCGCCACCCCCGAGCTGGCCCGCATCGGCCTGTCCGAGGGCGAGGCGCGCGAGGCCGGCCTCGACGTGCGTATCGCCAAGGTTCCCACGGCCGCGATTCCGCGCGCCAAGACGATGCGCTACGCGGGCGAGGGCTTCTGGAAGGCCCTCGTCGACGCGAACACGCACCAGATCCTGGGCGCCACGCTGATCGGCCCGAACGTCTCCGAGGTTATCACGGCCGTGCACGTCGCCATGGCCGGCGGCCTGACCTACGAGCAGCTGCGCTTCCTGCCGATCGCTCACCCGACCATGGGCGAGGGCCTGCAGGTCCTCTTCGACTCCCTGGGCTGAGGCCCATCGCGCCCCCGGGCACCGTTGGGGGCGCGCCCGGATCCCTCCCGTGACACGTGAGGGAATAACGGGGCGGGTCCGAACGCATTGTTCGGACCCGCCCCTGCTGTATTCAGTTGCACTGGGCGCCATGTGCACTCGGCATCAGGCACTCAGCGCGGGGATCGAGGCCGGAGCGTCCCAGCCCAGACCTCGTCCCCTTCTGGCTCAGCCGAGCCAGGCGCCGGAGGGCGCGAAGTGGTAGCGCGTACCGTCGATGGTGACCCAGCCGGTGACCATCTTGCCGGAGGCGTCGAGGTAGTACCAGGTGCCGCCGTCGTTGACCCAGCCGATCGCCATCGCGCCGTTGCCGGTCAGGTAGTACCACTTGCCGTTCACGGCGGTCCAGCCGGTGGCCATGGAGCCGTTGCCGTTCAGGTAGTACCAGGAGCCGTCAACGTTGACCCAGCCGGTGGCCATCGCGCCCGAGGCGTTCAGGTAGTACCAGGAGCCGTCGACGTTGGCCCAGCCGGTGGTCATCGCGCCGGTGGAGGGATCGAGGTAGTACCAGGTGTCGCCGACCTTGGTCCAGCCCGTCGCCATGCGGCCGGACGGTGTCATCCAGTGCCACGCCGCGTCGAAGGTGACCCAGCCGGTCGCCATCACGGCGTCGCCATTGAAGTAGTAGGTGGAGCCATCGATGGTGACGTACTTGCTGCGGGCGCAGTAGCCGTCGTTGTAGCAGTACTTCCAACCGTCAGTGCTGTTGGTCCAGGCGCCGCCGGCGCGCAGGGATTCATCCACGTGGAAGTGGATCGAGTCCTTGACGTCGTCATCGGCGCGGGCATCCTTGTTGCGGCCCTCGGCGGCAACCGTGACCTCGACGTGGGGGGCGTCGCCGATCAGGTCGGCGGCGTTGTAGGGGCCGGCCACGAGCGTGACCTCGTTACCCGCGAAGGCGCCAGTGCCGGTGCCGGTCACAGGTTCCTTGTCGCCGACCTGGAGGGAGGCCTTGGTGACGGGGCCGGAGACCGTGGTGCGCACGTAGACGGTGCCCGAGACCGACGCGTCGGCGAGCGGACGCCAGTCGGTGACGCCGTCGTGGGAGTACTCGAGGCTGCCGAGGACGGGCTGCGGCTGATCCTTGAGGACAGCGGCCAGGGCGTTGACGAGGCCGGCGCCGCGGTATTCCTTACCATCCTCGGGCGCGGCGAGGCGGTCGTAGGTGTAGCCGGCCTGCTTCTTGAGCAGGGCGATCGTCTGGTCGGGCGTGTAGTCCGGGTGGATCTGCTTGATCAGCGCGGCAACGCCCGCAGCGTGCGGGGAGGCCATCGAGGTGCCGGACAGGTAGCCGAAGGGCGGGTCCTTCTTCCAGGTCGGCAGAGTCGACCAGATGCGCGAGCCGGGGGCGGCGACGTCCACGGAGTTCTTGCCGTAGTTGGAGAACTTGGAGCGCTCGAGCTTCGCGGTGGAGGGGTCGGTGCCGGTGGGCAGCGCGACGGCGGCCACGGAGACGACCGAGTCGTTGACCATGGCGGGCACGTCCACGCCGCCGGCCACGTTACGCTCGACCGCGGCGCCCTCGACGTCGTTCGGGGAGGCCTTGTCGATCGTCGGGTTGTCGTGGTCGTCGTTGTCGTTACCCTCGGCGGCGATGTTGACGACGCCGTGGTTCTTCGCGTAGCGGATCGCCCGCGAGGCAGCCTCGAGGCCCGCGGCCTGGGAGCCCTCGGCGGGCATCCAGAAGGCGTAGGGGTCCATGTAGTAGCTGGAGTTCGTCACGTCGATGTCGTGCTCGGCAGCCCAGTCGAAGGCGCAGGCCACGTACTCGGGGTAGAAGGAGCCGGACTCGTTCGAGGTCTTGATCGCGACGATCGTGGCGCTGGGGGCGACGCCGTCGACGCCGTAGCGTTGTGCGCAGCCGCGATGGTGCCGGCGACGTGCGTGCCGTGGTAGTGGTCATCCTTCCAGGCGCTGGGGTCCTGGTTGGGGATGCCGTTGATCTGGCAACCCACGGAACGCGAGGCATCCAGGTGTTCCTTGAGGTCCTTGTGGTCGGGGTCGATGCCGGTGTCCATGACGCCGACGGTGACCTTCTCGAGGGGGACGTCGACCTGCTGGGCGTCGAGCGCGCCGACGGCGGCCAGGCCCCAGGCGTTGGCGTCGCCCTCGTCCGGGGTGAAGTCGTTGAGCTGAGAGTCGGCGGACAGGCCGGTCGAGCGGGTGCCAGCGGCGTCAGCGACGGCGTTGGCCTCGGACGCGGTGGTCTGCGGCTGCTCGGTGCGCACCTCGGAGCCGGTGACCGTCTTGTAGCGGGTGGGGCCAATCGACTGGTAGGAGATACCGGAGTCGACGAGGCTCTTGCCGAGCGTCGGCGCGAAGGCGGCCTTCACCGACTGGACGAAGAAGGTGTTGAATTCGGGGTACTGGGCCAGGACGACGCCGTTTTCCGAGGCCTTGGAGACGGCCGCGTTGAAGTCGTAGTGGGAGGCGTCGGCGGTCAGGTTGACCGCGTAGTTCATGACCTCGTCCTGGGCGCGAGCCTCGGAGGTGATCCCCGGGACGCCGGCCGCGTGGGCGGGGGCGCCGAACGCGGTGAGCGTGACGCCGACAGCGAGCGCGGCTCCTCCCGCGATGAGGGTCTTCCATGAGCGTTGATGCATCATTGTTCCTCGTTTCTGTACGGATGGGGACGCGTCTCCGGGACTGTCCGGATGGCACGCCGTTGCTCCATCGTCTCAAGGTTTGTCACTAACCTCATAGCGCGTTTCACAATTTAAGAATTCTTGACCTTTTGGTGAAGAAATAGAGAGATTGACATTTCGGCGAGGAACAGCCCCTCCCCCACCCTCCACCCCACACACCCCACCGGCCAACCAGAACCGACCCGCCAATTAATTAGACAGTTTGAAGAGCTGAAAAATACCGTGCGATTAATTTAATTGTCAGAACAAGGATTCGCCGCTATTTATCTTGTATTTTTCGATTTGCCAGACAACTTGACAGTTGCGCATGACCCATGCCGAACAGCTGTGTTACGGTCAGAGACGACAGTCACACGCGAGTGATGGGAGGCACCGTTGCCAGCATCCGTCTACGTTCGCTTTGACGCGCCCGAGGGAGTGCCAGCGACACCACGAAGGCTCCACGCCGCCCTGTCGGCGGTTCTGGACTTGCCGCCGGGCATCAGCCCCGAAAGGGCCGCACAGTTCCCGACGCTCGCGCACCGGCCGGTTCACGGGTCGGGTGGGGTAAAACCCTATTCTCTCGGCGAGCTGAGTCATTCGGAGTCGACATTCGGCGTCGAGGTGCGTTTCTTGGACGACCACCTGATTGACACGCTGGACGCGTGGCTGTCATGGGGCGGAGTGATGCGCCTCGGGGCGGGCACCGACGACGATGCGGTTCTGATCGCATCGGAGGGTCAGATCATCAGCCAGGCATCGTGGGAAGAGTTAGCGGAGCGAGACCAGGACACTGCGTGGGAGATACGCCTTGTCACGCCAACGACGTTTTCGTCGAAGGGGAATCACGTGCCGAGCCTGTCTCCGGCGACGATTGCGACGAGCTTGCAGCAGCGCTGGTGGACGTGGAATCGGAGGCTCGCTCCCCCACGGATTGATCGAAACGCCATGGCAAGCGTGCTGGCGACCCAGGATTTCACGCGTACATCACTCGTTTCACTGGCCATGCCCCGCAATGCAGGCCAGGGCCGCCTGAGCTCCCAACGCATCCCGGCCCACGAGGGCCACCTGCGCATCAGCGGCGTCGAAGGCACCGAAGCGACTCGCATTTTCTCGCGCCTCATGGCGCTGTCCGCATACACGAACGTCGGCTCACACACGAGCTACGGCATGGGCGTCATAGACGCCGTGGCCGCATAAGAAGGTGTTTACTTTGCTAGATAAAGTCAAACTCTCCTCACCGCGTATCGATTACATCTGCGTGCATCATCATCACAGCAACAATATTCTTCTACGTTTTCTATGCAACGATTCCCGTCAACTGGTGGAGAGAATTCTGCGAAAAACTCGTCTTTCCTGCCATTGCCGCAATATCCGGCGGACTCGCTGTGGTTTGGGCAGGCGAGTCGGCAATTAACAGGTGGATGGGTAACTACACTCAACGAACAGGTTATGGACTCACAGAGCGAAAAATCCTATTCCAGGGAAACGCACAGCAAATTAGCAGCATCCGAGAAGATCTCCACATTTCTGGCTTAATACATCCCCACAACTACAATTCAGACACAATTCCATTCCATCAAGCAGACCTAATAATCCTCTGCCTCAAAGAGGAAGAGGGCATCGACGCCCATACAGAAATAAGCAAATTATATGCAACACTCGAAGCAAACCAGGCACTGGTCGTCTTCACAGACTACTGGTTTGACAATGAAACAAAAGCACTTGTGGATAACCGGCCTTTTTCAGTGATCAATAATTGCCGCGGCAAAGTCATTAACGACATCCACTCGCTTCTAACAACACTGCCTCCACGAAACCTTAACTAGCAGGTAACGCACCATGTCCAAAACACTCGTTATGCTACAGACGAACAGCAATCAGCCCTTCATCTTCTCCTCGCCTCGCCTGCGTGAGCAGATCGGCGCATCCTTCGAGATCACTCTGCTGTCCCACTGGGTCAAGAAAGAAGCGAAAGAGGTCCTCGAAACAGATGATCTTCCAACCTCTTTCTGGATTTCCGATTCATCCGGCAAGGTGATCGTCCGATTCACTGGAGACGGAGACGAGCCCAAGGCAAAGGCGAAGAATCTGATCAGGAGGGTCACCCTCCGAGCCCTCACCGATGCCCCAGGCCTCGACGTCACGGGTGTCTTCATCGAGGCAAGATCCAACACGGTCTGTGCGGACGACCTGCAAGAGCTTGATCGCGTGTTCTTGGAGTACTCACTGAACCGCCGACCGGCGGCGGCGCGCTTCCCGCAGTTCCCATTCCTGGAACGCGGCTCCGAGTCTGCTCTTCCCGCATCACCAAAACTCTCCGCAGATGATTGCAGGGAGATGCGCCGCTACGCAAGGGAAACACTCAAAGTTCCCCTTCTCACCGACGACGACACCAATTTTTCGCCACCTACACAAACAGACCAAGACGCGCAGGACTCCTTGTCTCTCCCCTCGCGTGTCAAGCGTGCGTGGTCACGGTCAGCTCGACGTCTTCAGCTCCAGGAGGTTGTGTCACGTTGGTCGCCAGATGCTCCTGACACATGGCCGAAAGAAATAGAGAGGCTTAACGAAGACCCGTTCCAGCTTGAAGGAGCATTCCAAGACCTACCTCAGGCAGCTAACTCTCAGGGCACGCTCGCCAGCCTTTCCTCTGTCGGGGTCATCCACATCGACGGCAACGGAGTGGGCGCGATTATGCGTGACCTAGACACGGCACACACCGCCGTTAAGCCCCACCTCGGCTCTCTTGAGCCCACGTTATCCGAGCGCAAGTCAGACGATCCCAAAGCGAACCCGTGTGAGCAAGCCGAGGATCCTTTCCAATGGTTCATCATGGAGGTGAACTACCGTCTCGACGATATCGTCAAAGAGGCGGTTGCGTGCTCGTGGGCCGACGTTGAACGCCTCGCCAACGATGAATACCTTGCCAACGATGACGATATTGATCTCGTTCCCGTGGTTCCCGTGCTGGTCGGCGGCGACGACGTCACGGTGTACACGGATGGGCGCTATGCGATTCCCTTCGCGGAGGCCTACATCCACCATTACGAGGAACTCACGAAAGACGACGATCTTTTGTCAGTTCTCGCCATTGTTGCTGGAGGAAAGAAGCCCGACGCACCAGAGCGGGACCACTTCGAAATCGGCGACTACATCATTCAAAAACCCGGCCCCCTCACGGCCTCAGCAGGCGTGGCCATCGTGGGGCGCAACTTCCCGTTCCACATCGCCTACGACCTGGCGGAAGGCCTGGTGTCGCGCGGGAAGAAGCTCGGCAAGAAGAAGGGGGAAGTTCCCTGTTCAACGATCGACTTCCACGTGCTGCGCGACGCGACGGTCCTCGACCCGGATGACACGCTGGACGAGTACAAGGGTCGCGCACAGCGTCCCTTCCTGATCGGCCACTACGCGCCGCAGCGCATCGGGGACGCAACCACAACCTCGTCCGAGGAAGCACCCGCCGCAGAGCCGCAGGCGTTGTCCTCCTGGGCGCGCATCCTTCAGGCGGTCGCTGCCTTCGACGGCAAGAAACCGGACGCCCCCACGCAGACCACCGGCGACCCGTTCCCGCGTGCCCGCGCGAACCGCATCGTCAAACTCCTCGCGGAAGGTAAGGCGGAAAAGGCGGCAACAGAGTGGGACGACGCGCTACAGAACGCACCCAGTGCTGGGCTCCTTTCCAAACAGCTGAAACTTCTTCCCCCTCAATCCTCGAGTTCCGATGAGGCTTGCGAATCTCTCGAGCAGATCAAGTGGCTCCTGGACCTCATCGACCTGTCCGGGAACTTGCCCGACAGCTACATCGCTTCACGGATTCGCGAGGACGCCGACATCTCTGGCTCCGCGGAAACAGCAGACGATTCCACCGAAGGAGGTGCCCAGTGACCACCAATTCACCCACCACTTCTCCGAGTGCGAGCGGCCACGTGACCATCGTGTTCACGTCCGACTGGGGCGTATCCACGGGCGTGGGGCAGGCGGGGCGCACGCACTCAACAATCGAGCGCAGCAACGGCAAGCCGGTCGTGCGCGGCACGGTCATCACGGGTGTTCTGCGCGAACAGGCGATGCTGGCGGCGAAGGCCCTCGACGGGCAAAGGACGGGAAGTGGACCAGCTTTGCCCTGTGGCTCTTCGGCCAGGACCCCAACAGCGAGCCGGGCTCAACCCCCCACCCGCGTCACGTTCTTTTCTCGGACGCGACCCCGGCCTCGCCGATCCGTATCCACGACACGGTGTCCCTGTCCATCGACCCAAAGACGGGGACGGCGCGCGATCAGTTCCTGCGCTTCACGGAGCGCGCGGCGGCCGGCATCCTCACGGGAACGTTCACTCTCATCGACGAGGCCGGGGCTGAGATCTCCGACCAGGCGACGATCAAGGCCGCGCACTTCCTCCTGGGTGTCGCGGGCCTCATGGTCCGAGGCATCGGCTCGGGCCGCAGCGGAGGCGACGGCGAGTGCACGCTCCTCGTGACCAACCACGAGGTTGAGGCGCACGCCGGGCAGTCCACGCCCGCGTTCTTCACATACGCGTCGAAACAAACGAACGCGTTGAGGAGGACCCTCAAGAATCTGGCTCAGTCTCTCAAGCCAGGAGTTGTCAGCGTGCTCCCCGCCCCCCAGCGCAGCACACAACACCAGGTCGGGACCGTCGACGGTCCCGCAGCTCAGCACAGCGGCGGGCACCACCTGATCCTCGACCTCACACTCAACTCGCCCATTGTGTCTACGAGGTCCCCTTCTCGAACGAAATCCGCTCCTTGGACTTCCTGCGCGGAACGGTCCTGCTCCCGTGGCTGCACCGGCTGGTGTCACCGAAGAAGCAAGCAGGGAACGAAGCCCTCATTACCAACGCCGTGACCGGCGGCCACCTGTTCGTCTCGGACGCGATGCCCGTTATTGGGGACATCGAGGGACGCCCCATTCCCCTCACGCTCAAGACCGACAAGACGTCGCCCTCGAACTCTCCCATCACCCTGTACGGCGACTCCACCGAGGAAAGGGGGAAGATCCCCGTTCGCGGCGGATATGTCTTCTTCGCCCCGAAGGAAGGCGACGGTGAAGAGCCCGGCACGAAGACTCAGGGCTGGTACGGTAAGCCTCCCCTGCGCGGGCGACAGACGACCGCCATCAACCATGAGACGGGCGCAGCCAGCAAGGGACAACTCGTCCTGGTCGAGGCCCTGCCTGAAAAGATGTGCATGCGCGCGCACGTCTGGGTGTCGGATGAGCTCTGGGAGGCCGCCTCTGTCTCCAATCTTCTCGGTAAGACACGCGAGGCCCGGCTCGGGTCGCGCAAGCTCACGGGCACCTTCGGGTCTGCGAGGTGCACGCTCCGCGAAGAAACAGCCACCGAGCGGGAGTCGCGCAGCCGTTTCGGCAACGCTGGTATCGCGCAGCCCACAGGCGATGCATCCAAGTCTGCCAACGGGACGGCCCCCCGCGAGGGCACCCCGGCCTCGTCCGACGATCAGAGAGTCTCGCTGTGGTTCACCTCCGATGTGATCGCCCGTTCGGCTGGACTCGGGGCCGGAGGGACCATCGAGGACCTCATTCGTGCCTTCAAGCGCGAGGGCATCACCGTCGAGGCAGTCGGTACCCCCTCTATCCGCCACCGCCGCGTCGACTCGTGGTCGCCTGCGGACAACGGGCCGCGCGCGAGTCGCCTAGCGATCCAGGCGGGATCCGTAATTCAGGTGCAGGTGAGCGAGGAGGATCGAGCCAAGCTCCTGAAGCTCGCCCCCTTTGGAGTGGGCGAGCTGACGGCGCAGGGCTACGGCCGTTTCGTCGTCGATCATCCCCTTCTCAGCATCGAATCCATTGAGGTCATGAAAGCAAAGCTCGAGCACTTTGTGTGCGAGGAGACGCCCGAAGGAGGCGAAGAGAAGTGACATTCACACGCTATGAGCTCACTATCCCTGTTGAGCTGACGTCGGAACTCCACATCGGTGGAGTGGACCCGGTCCCCGAGCGCGACGGAAAGGGAACCGTCATCCAATTCTGCCGCAATGGCCTCAAAGAGCCGACGATCCCGGGCAGGTCCTTCAGGGGCGCCGTGCGCGCGGCGTGCGACGTCGCCCGTCAGGCGCTGGAGGACGCCGGGGATCCCGCGACTCAGGACGGAGGAGTATTCTCGAAGGCCAGCTGGGTGTCCCTGTGGGGCGATGACTCACTCGACACCGGCAAGTCACTCTTCGATCGCCGCCTGCGCAGTGACGATTCCCTGCCGATCAGGCAGAGCGCGCTCACATTCCACGCGGTGTCCTTCCCGGAATACAAGGACAGCGACTCCGGCGAATCCCCCTTGCCGAGGCGTCACGGCGTCGGCATCGACAGGACGACCGGCGCTGCCTCGGACGGAGCGCTCTACGAGCACGAGTTCTTGCCGCGCGGCACAAAGGTTCGACATCCGTATCACCGCAGAGGGGCGCGATGACGAACCGATGGAGAACAAACAGTCGGAGGGGATTCCGGGGCCCGCGCCCTCCGAAGCAATTGAGCTGCTCCTTCACCTCATCCGTTCCCTCTTCGAGAGCGAAGCAATTTCGCTGGGTGGACGTACTGGGTCCGGGCAGGGACGTATCAAGGTCCAAGAATCCAATGAGGAGCGCCAAGATTCTGACGATCAATATCTGCGAATAGTCGCCCAGTCGAAGGGGATCGAAGGAAAGAAGCCCGCCGATGTCGTCGACGCTCTGACGGGCGCACTAACCGAAGGCCCAAAAAAGTCCAAGGGCGCAGACGACTCTGCCTGGGCAGGCAGTAAGCCCGCGCGCATCACGATCAACTGGTGGTCGCCCACCGGCATTTTCGTTGCCGAGGACGAAAAGCTGACGAAGCAGCGCAAGGCCGCGAAAGAAGCAGAAAATGAGGAAAAGGGTATCGACGAGGAGGTTCACGAAGTCGTTTATCCACTCCGGGACCCATCAGAGAAGTGGGAGAACGCCCAACTCCTCATACCGGGAACTTCGATTCGCGGTGCGCTGCGTTCCAGGGCATCTCGCATCGCGCGGACTGTCCTTGCGGCACGCCGCGAGCTGGAGCCCTTCGCCTCGCGTGATCTCCACGATCAGATCGCCATGGAGCCGAATCTGGTCCGGTACATGTTCGGATGCACCGAGTACCGGGGTGCCCTCACCGTCCACGATTGCCTGTCGAAGAAGACCGGAACATGCGTTGAAGTCACACACAACGCGATTGATCGGTGGACGGGCGGCGTCATCAACGGCGGGCTCTTCACTGAGGCCGTGTATCTGGGCACCGAGTGGGAGCCGATCCAGATTGATATTGACCTGCGCCAGCTCCTGAACAACATCGAAACTGAGAAGGGTCCGGAAGACGACGGCAAGACCGTCGGCGCCGACCAAACAGGGATTGGATCGGAAGATCGCGAGCAGTCGGAGCCTACTCACGCGGACTACGCTCACGCCGCCTACGTGTTGCTCGGGCTGGTGCTCGCCGAGTTGTCGGCGGGCACGCTCCCCTTGGGTAGCCGTTCGACGCGAGGCCTGGGCCAGGTCGTTGTTACAACGATCGAGGTAGAGGGGGCTAACCGTAAAGGTGTTGACCTTCCGTCGTGGAATTTCACTGGTTGCGAAGCACTGCAGCAGCCGGCAACTGGCGCTGGCGTCATGACTGACGCGCTCTACAAGGGACAACGCGAGCTCGCGCGACGGGTCCTGCGCCATTTGAAAGATAAGTATGACGGGACAGAGTGGTCTAAGCGCCTAGAGAACGGTCCGGGAGCCGCGCGTAAACAATCTGAAGGGACGGAAGCCGCCGATGACTGACAAGAATCAGCAAGCGATGCTGACACACTCATCTATCCCCCCGGTTTCTGGTGACACACCACGCTTGGATGTCTTCCTCGTATACGCACGGAAACATTCGGGTGAGGACGTTCAGGGCCTGGCGTTCGCGACCAACGGGACGTGGACCGTGTTAGGTTTCGATAAGGGATCCTCCACCGAGGCACCGAAGCTCGCGGTCGCGCAGATCGATGGACGAAAATTCGATCCGACGAAGCTATTCGAGCTGCGCCTGTGGGTACCGGTGAAACTGCCCGATGAACCCGCAGAGGGCGACGTTCTGGCCCACGAGTTCCGTTGGGCGAACGGCGTGGGTGCCGTTGAGCTAACGCTCACCTCCGGAAGACTGAAGACATCGTCTGAGGTCACGGAATCAGTATCTGTCAGCGGGTGGTTCCACAAGGTGAGCTATCTGCAGCACAAGTCTACTGCGACTCGCAAAGAAGAGTCTGCCCCCGATACCAGCACTGGTCAGACAAAACAGAGCAAACAAGACACCGCCACTAATGACATGTCGGCACTTGAGTTCATCCAAGAAGAAGATAAGTACGGAAACACGGTCGTAGTCGAGCAGCTATTTACAGGAAAGTGGAGCTAATCATGTCAGATACGAATGCCAATGAATTTACATCGTTTCACTCATCGGTCAACAGAATTCCCTCGATTCGAACACGGACCAGCAAAATACCCAAGTCCCATAAGTGGGGATTTCTGGGAGACCAAACACCGGATCCAATCAGCGAAGTCACTCACGAACAACTATCAGGTTCGATTTCAGTAACAGCAACTGTCGAAACACCTCTTATCATAGGAAGCATACAACGAACTAAAACACAAGCAACAAAATCTAATCCATCGCGAGAGATAAAGACCCCCAGCCCTCACATTATCGACGACAGAGCTTTCATTCCTCCAACAATGTTTAAGGGAATGCTATCAAATGCATTTGAAGCACTAACAAATTCAAGATATCGCATGTTCGATCCACACAACACTCCCCTTACCTACAGGATCGACCCCGCGACTTCCACGTCACTAATGCCAGTACGTATCGTACATTCAGAGAATAAACAGACAACTATTGAAATTCTCGATGGATCACACTATCACAGGGATTACGTTACAGATGGCAATCGCGACATCCCCATCACCCTCACAGCCTCTCTATACGATGGCACATCAGCAGGAATTAGTTTGAGGGAACATATTCAGTCACCACGATCCAATCACCCCACACCCGGAGGGACAGGAACCCCGCGCGATCGATTCATCGCGATGACATCACCAAAACACGGGGAGCCATTCCCAGAGATATACTTTGACGCAACACTTGTATCAAATGGACTTTACGCCTACTGGATCGTTACAGCTATATACAGAACAGAAGATCAAGAACAGGCAGACTACACCTTCAAATCGATTACGAGACACTATCATTAACCTACATTGACGAAATATGCTCGATTAAGGGATATTTGTACACCACAACTAACCCGACAGATCGCAAAGCAGGCAGAAGAACCTTCAAAGAGAAGAAGAGTGAACGCATATTCTTTTCTTTTAGGGAATGCCCCTTGCGAATCGAGCTTAACGCAAACGACGCGGCAAGACTATTCTCACGATACGACAACACGGTCAATAGTTACCGCGAGATGTTTACAAAACGAGAGAAACTGGCATCAAAGAAGGGTGAACCAAAGCCGATACCAAACAGGTTCATTAACGACAGAAGCTGGTCAATTTCCGACAACAACAGCCTAGCATACGCAATCCTGAGTGATGACCAGTCAGAAATTATTGACCTTGTGCCGATCCCTATTGGACGAGCAAGCTACACCGACTCACCAGCTTCACTGGCCGAATACAACGCACTCACCCCACCCGCATTGGCTTCAGAAGCATCTAGTGCGGATCGACTCTTCGGATTCACAGCAGATCTTCCGTCAGTCGAGAATAGCTCTAACACCAATCAGTCACATTTTTCCATCAGGGGGCGTCTCTCCTTTAGCAGCATCGACACCTCCTCTTGCGACCGATATAAAGGAGCCCCGATATCACTCCCACCTCTTCTCGAACCGAAGCCTTCTTCTGCCCGAAGGTTTTTGACGACTAACGATGGAAAGAACATACAGCCTACTAACAAAGAACGAACAGACGGTACGTCTCACAAGCTCATTCGTCGGCAAGACTACTTCCTTAATGGGAAACAGTCACTTGGGCGAGCCGCGTACCCAACGCACCGTGAACCTCTGAAGCTTCCTTATAAAGACGTACGATCGAGCCCTTCAGTCGGGACAGTGACGCATTTTCGGTGGTTGAGTCATATATACTCCCCGGGTCACAAATGACCATGACAATCCACTTCGAATTGCTGACACCGCTCGAGTTGAGTATTTTACTTTGGCTGCTCAAACCCGAAAATCTTGTTCCTCACTCCGAACGCGGTAAGGGTCTTGTCGGCTACCTCCGTCTCGGAATGGGAAAGCCTCTGGGATACGGTACACTTAAAGTGGAGGCGACAGAGTTGCGGCTTCAAACTGGGCAGCAACTAGCTACTGGCTACACTCAACTCGACGGATGTTTGGGGACAGAGACGATCAGCTCGATCGACCATTATCAGGTACCTGATCGTTTCGACAAGTTCCCTTGGGTTCAAGCATTCCAGCGGGCATCGTTTGGCTACACAGACGGCATCCCAGTGCGATACATGACACGTAATGAGAACCGTCAAAACAACGCGACGAACTTCGATGACGGGTACCCCAAAGAAGGACGAGCACTGGAAGCCACACAACTGTTCCCCTCGGAACGCCATCCATCCTCGGGCGAACCAATTTGCGTCCCTAAACCTGTTTAGGACATCCGCTAGCCCCTCACCACACTCCCCGGCACAACCCCACATCGTCCAGCGCTATGGCTGCGCCGAGTATGTCGGCGCGGTCGGCGCAGGATGAGCAGATGGGGTAGATGTGGATGACGTCGTCGCCCTCTGAAATGAGGGCGGCAAGCCGAGAACGCACTCGCGCCAGCGTGGCGCTATCGAGGCGGAGTTGGAATACGGATTCTTGGATGCGGTAGCCCCAGGATTCCAGTGTTTTGGCGACGCGCAGCCGCCGCCTATTGCTGGCGATGTCGTAGGCGATGATGTAGATCATCGCCAGGCGACCCCGCTCCACTGGTAGTTGTGTTCGGCGATGGCGCGCGCCAGCATCTGCGCGGAGTGGGCGATGTGCCTGCGCCACGACCCCGAGTATCCGGGCAGGGCGCCGGTGATGGATCGCTGGCAGGCGGCCTCGTACGCGTCGACGAGGATTTTCTTGCCGTCGGCTCCCAGCCAGACTCCCCCGGCCTCGTGCTCGACGACGCCGTGTTCGGGCCGGAGTTTGCGCGTGCGCAGGAGCGCCATGACGGTCTGGTCGACCAGGAGTGGGCGGAACTGTTCCATGAGGTCCAGCGCCAGGCTGGGTCGCTTGTCGGTGGGTGCGTGCGCGATGCCGAGTGACGGTTCGAGCCCGACGGCGTGCAGCGCGCCGACACATTCGGATAGGAGGATCGCGTACCCGTAGGACAGGGCGGCGTTGGGCAGGTCGCGCGGTGGGCGTCGGCTGCGCCCGTCGAAGGTGACGTCGGCGGGTACGCACGCGGCGAGCGCGTCGAAGTAGGCGTTGGAGCACGCGCCTTCAATGCCCATGATCTCGTCGAGGGTGCGTGCATCCGCGAGCGAGCGCCGCCACGCGTGCATGTGCGCGGTCGTGTCGGCGACGTGCACGGTTTCGTCGCGTCGGGCGATGCGCGTGAGGACGTGGATTTGGCCGCGGATTTTCGCGCCGATGAGGCTGGCGGCCAGGCGGACGCGCCGCTCGTGGTCACCGGTGAGGGCGACTTGCGCGAGGAGCCGGCTCGCGTGCGCTCCCCTGTTCGCGCCGGTGAGGGCACCTTGGTAGGAGCCTCGCCGCGACAGGCACACGACGTCGACACCACTGCGCATCGCCCACGAACGCGCGCCGGCGGACAGGCCGACGTTTCCGGACAGGACGATGCGCGTGACACTGTTTTTGGGGACGGAGGTGGCAGGCAGCGAGCCGGGCGCGTCAACGAGGACGCGGCCCGCTTTGACATGGACGCTCGCGCCGTCTCGGCCGACGTAGAGGATGCGGTCGGCTTGGCCTGTGGGTTCGTCGCTGGGCCGGGCGGTCCACGGGTCGATGCCGACGCTGGCGAGTGCTTTCTCGTCGTCAATGTACTGGGTCGTCACGTCGGTGAGGCGCGCATCCGTGTTGATCGCTGCGGCCGCGACGGTGTCGATGGCGTCGGCCAGGCGCTGCTCGGTTGGTGCCGCGAGCATGAGGGTTGTTCCGACGCGCGAGTAGCGCAGGCCACGTCCGGTGGCGCACCTGTCAAGGTCGAGCAGGGCCGCGTCGGCGAGCACGCTCACGATCGGGTTGGTGCCCGAGGCCCGGGCGAGTTCGTCGATAATGGGCGCGTCCGTGTCGGGCAGGCCCAGATGAGAGAGTCCCACACGGGTCACGATGCCCGGGTCGGCCAGGCGGAGGCTGGCTCGCGCGAGGTGGTGGTTGCCGCGGTCATAGTCGTCGACGAGTCCCCTGCTGAATGCGTCGTGTCCTGCGCGCGTGTCGTCGTAGGTGCCGTGGGGGCGTTCCGCGCCGAGGCAGCGTTCGAGGGCTTCGCGCACCGATTCAGCCAGGAGCACCCGAGTGATAGGGTCGGCCGTCGTGAGAGTGTTCGTGTCAAGTGCGCCGATGCGTGTCGGCGCCCAGTCGTGGGCGGCAAGGACACGGAGTTGTTCGTCGGTGAGGATTCCCGACGTGGGAGTGTTCGCTCTGGTGGGGTCGGGGTGTGCTGTGAGGAGTCCGCGTCTGGCGCGAGTGAGGGCTTCGGGGCTGGTTGCTTCTCTCAGGGACGAGGCCGTGGCAGGTGTCGTCATTGTCTGTCCTTCCACCCAACAACCTTGCGGTTCCTCTACAAGTGTGAAGCGTTACGGAGGAGCGACGCACCGACGATGGCGCCGATTTCCGGGACAGCGTCAGCCCCGCAGGCGTTCTGCGGCGATGCGAGCAGTCGCAACGAAAAGTCTGGTAATCTGGCCTCGTGCTTGTTGGCCGGAGGGGTGCTTTTTCGGCCACCGGCGATCCGACATGGCGTTTCCCCTAGCCACAGGGGGTACGACACGCCGGGCAGTCAGAAAGCACCGAGCACCAAAAGGTGCATTAAGACGGGGTTGTCATCGGGATCGGTGTGTGATCACCGTCCGTTGTCAGAAAGCACCGAGCGCCAAAAGGTGCATTAAGACTAAGTGACGCAGACCTTAGAACCCTCAGGGGCAACAAACCTCAGAAAGCACCGAGCGCCAAAGGTGCATTAAGACAGAAGCGCAAGGCCGATAACCGCGAACACGGAGTGCGTGGTCAGAAAGCACCAAGCGCCAAAAGGTGCATTAAGACCCGGCGAGCTTCTACAGTGCGTCGGCCTTCTGACTGAGTCAGAAAGCACCGAGCGACAAACGGCGCATTAAGACGGAATTAGAGTCGGCTCCATGTGCACCCACCACCAGGCGGGTTAGAAAGTCCGAGCACACCAAAATTTCGCACGTAATTCCCCATACGACCACCACCTACAGACGGCAGAAACCGCGGAATATCAACAGTCCGATTTCAAACATTGAAAGACCAGATCGGGAGCTACGTGCGACATTTTCAAGCAACCATTCATAGCACGCACCAAGAGTCACACAAAGACCCACGAACAGACTCAGTCGACGCAGCCATGGACAACTCAGCTCGGTAACGCGCAGAGCACCATAAGGTGCATTAAGACTCCCGGTCAACCAGGACAGTGAAACGGACGGTTCGAGAAATCAGAAAGCACCGAGCGCCAAAAGATGCATTAAGACGTTCTCATCGAAGTAAATCTTTGTGGCGCTGACATCCGGCCAGAAAGCACCGAACGCCAAAAGGTGCATTAAGACCATTGGCATCAGAGAGATCGATGATGTAGTTATCGCCGTGTCAGAAAGCACCGAGCGCCAAAAGGTGCATTAAGACCGACGATCCGAGGCATGTGTCGACTGATTACGAGATAGGGTCAGAAAGCACCGAGCGCCAAAAGGTGCATTAAGACATGTAGCCCGCGAAGCGGTCCGACGGCTTGGTCGGCGTGTCAGAAAGCACCGAGCGCCAAAAGGTGCATTAAGACTCGCGGGAGCCGGACCCTCAACGGGAGCAGCGTACGCGTCAGAAAGCACCGAGCGCCAAAAGGTGCATTAAGACCGGCGTTTAGCCTGTCCTTGATCTCGTTGATGGTGGTCAGTCAGAAAGCACCGAGCGCCAAAAGGTGCATTTAGACGTCGCACACCAGGACGCACCCATCGCGCAGAAGGGTACGGTCAGAAAGCACTGAGCACCAAACGGTGCATTAAGACACGCCGTGCCCAGGCTAAAGCCGTTTTCCGCCACGTCAGTCAGAAAGCACCGAGCGCCAAACGGTGCATTAAGACCCGCTCTGAGAACGCTGTTCACGAGTGATATCGACGATGTCAGAAAGCACCGAGCGTCAAAAGGTGCATTAAGACGGGCCGTGGCGGTCCTCGATGTCGATTCCCAGGAAGTCAGAAAACACCGAGCGCCAAACGGTGCATTAAGACATGTCGGTGATGAAGCTCTTGGAGCAGAACATAGTGGGGGTCAGAAAGCACCGAGCGCCAAACGGTGCATTAAGACCCCAAGCCACAACAACCACCAACCAACAACGATCAAGTCAGAAAGCACCGAGCGCCAAACGGTGCATTAAGACGACAAGGGGCGGTATCCCCTCCCCCGTCCCCCAGGAGTCAGAAAGCACCGAGCGCCAAAAGGCGCATTAAGACCCGATCAGATCAGACTCGACAACCTCAATGTCAGTCAGGTCAGAAAGCACCAAGCGCCATAAGGTGCATTAAGACCACTTGCGGGCGATCTTGACGAACGCTTCCTTGTCGGCGCCAGAAAGCACCGAGCGCCAAAAGGCGCACTAAGACTTTCGATTAGAATCGAGCAGATCGACAATGCATCCAGCAGGAAAGAACCGAGCATATAAGGCACATTCAGACGTCAACTTATACGCGATCTTATTCATGCCATCAGCCGTAGGCCAGAAAGCACCGAGCGCAATAACGTGTATTAAGATCAGAAAGCAGGGAGGTCCCAGTGCAGACCGTTCTTGGTTCAGAAAGCACCGAGCGCCACAAGGTGCATTAAGACGCGAACAAGATTGCCATGCGCCATATCGCGTGTTATCGTCAGAAAGCACCGAGCGCCAGAAGGTGCATTAAGACCCCTGCGCGTTCGGATAGGTGACGACCAGGTCCGCCGGGTCAGAAAGCACCGAGCGCCAAAAGGTGCATTAAGACACATCCCATGTGGAGCGCAGGAGAAAGTTCGCACCAGCGTCAGAAAGCACCGAGCGCCCAAAATCTCGCATGCAATTTCCCAGAGCACGTATCAACAAGCACCTGGAAACCGCAGAATCTCAACGTTCTCACTTCAAAACTTGAAGGACTGTCAGCCGAATTGCATGCGACATTTTCCGGCAACCCTGCAAGATGAGCACCAAACGGCGCATTAAGACAGAGTGACGGGATCGAACCCGGCGTTTCCGCCGGTCAGAAAGCACCGAGCGCCAAAAGGTGCATTAAGACGTGGGGAGAACCACCGTTACACTCTGCGTGTTGTCGTTAACGGTCAGAAAGCACCGAGCGCCAAAAGGTGCATTAAGACGCCTGGCTACGGCGATCTTCGAGAATCTAAACTCAATCGTCAGAAAGCACCGAGCGCCAAAAGGTGCATTAAGACGCTCAACACTCGCAACATGGCTGAGGTAACGTGCTGAGGTCAGAAAGCACCGAGCGCCAAACGGTGCATTAAGACGACTGCGTGGCGTTCACTGCGAGGGCTGCGTCCCAGGTCAGAAAGCACCGAGCGCCAAACGGTGCATTAAGACGACTGCGTGGCGTTCACTGCGAGGGCTGCGTCCCAGGTCAGAAAGCACCGAGCACCAAAAGGTGCATTACGACTCCCACAAACCATGAAACGGCACCCCAATCTCCCGCAAGTCAGAAAGCACCGAGCGCCAAAAGGCGCATTAAGACCGATGATCCGCCCCCGATGCGCACACAATCACACGCTCAGTCAGAAAGCACCAAGCGCCATAAGGTACATTATGACCAACCAGATCGACCCGTTACTCAACTGTTGGATGCGTGTTAGAAAGCACCGAGCGCCAAAAGGTACATTAAGACTCCATGAGGTACTTGTACTGGTTGAAGTCGAGATCAAAGTCAGAAAGAACCGAGCGCCAAAAGGCGCATTAAGACTCCAGCTTCACGATACCGTCAGCATCCTGCTCGACAACAAGTCAGAAAGCACCGAGCGCCAAACGGTGCATTAAGACCGTTTCCAGGCCGAGCTGGAGATGATCCAGGAGCGAGTCAGAAACCACCGAGCGCCAAACGGTGCATTAAGACTTCATGATGATGTTCCTTTCAAGTGTGTGAAAGCCTGTCAGAAACCACCGAGCGCCAAACGGTGCATTAAGACAGCGTCGCAGCGGACGTGAAGGCGACGAGGCCGAGCGCGTCAGAAACCACCGAGCGCCAAACGGTGCATTAAGACAGATTGTCACAGACGAACTGCTGACCTGGGGAGGTCAGTGTGTCAGAAAGCACCGAGCACCAAAAGGTGCATTATGACGATACAGATGTTAAGGTCCTTATCCAGCTAGGCTGGAAAGTCAGAAAGCACCAAGCGCCATAAGGTGCATTAAGACTCGCCAAAATGGTCATCCCCCATCATGTTTTCTCGCGTCAGAAAGCACCGAGCACCAAACGGTGCATTAAGACACCACGTCACAGTTACGATAGACCTGCATTTCATTCTTGCCAGAAAGCAGCGAGCACCATAAGTTGCATTAAGACTCCAGGGAGATGCCCATCACCTCGACGTGGACGGGCTGTCAGAAAGCACCGAGCATCAAACGGTGCATTAAGACTCCTTCCAGTACACGTTCCTGGTAGTGGCACGGTGCAAAGTCAGAAACCACCGAGCGCCAAAAGGCGCATTAAGACGCGTGAGCAAGGAGCTTGGTGAAACCACCGGTGATGAGTGAGAAAGCACCGAGCGCCAAACGGTGCATTAAGACAAACGCTTTGCTGCGCGTGCGAGTGTCTTGTCGTCTGTGAGAAAGCACCGAGCGCCAAACGGTGCATTAAGACGGGGTGACGGGGGTTGCGTAGGTGGTGTGTTCGTCGGTGGTGAGAAAGCACCGAGCGCCAAACGGTGCATTAAGACTCAAAGTAGGTGTAGACCTCGATGTTCATTTTGCCTCGTGAGAAAGCACCGAGCGCCAGAAGGTGCATTAAGACGGTATTGTGACTTCGCGCGGGCCGTCGTAGTACTGTCAGAAAGCACCGAGCGCCATAAGGTGCATTAAGACCCGTTCGCCCACTTGAGCGTCAGCGTCATGATGGTTCCGTTACAAAGCACCGAGCGCCAAACGGCGCATTAAGACCCGCCCAATGGGCGTGTCTGACGCGACGGTTGTCGGCCCGTCAGAAAGCACCGAGCACCATAAGGTGCATTAAGACGCCTCTCGGATGTTCTTCACGTAGCCTTGCGTTTCCTGCTAGAAAGCACCGAGCGCATAAGGTGCATTAAGACCACGAGAACGGTTGTAACAACAAATTGCATGTGTTGTTGCGTCAGAAAGCACCGAGCGCCAAACGGTGCATTAAGACTCCTGAGCCGCGAACTCCAGCTTCTCCCAGCCCTCCGTCAGAGAGCACCGAGCACCAAAAGGTGCATTAAGACTAGGCGTCGCGCACGTCGATGAACGACTGGGTCTGATCCTGTCAAAAAGCACCGAGCGCCAAAAGGTGCATTAAGACTGGTCGTTACCGACCTTGGTCGAGTAGCAGAACGTGAACGTCAGAAAGCAACGAGCGCCATAAGGTGCATTATGACGTCGGCATCGCAGGCCGACTGGCGTGAGTGGATTGCGTCATAAAGCACCAAGCACCATAAGATGCATTAAGACGAGACGACCTCGGGGGACTTCGGGGGCTTGTTGGGGCTGTTAGAAAGCACCGCGCGCCATAAGGTGCATTTAGACTCAGCGCCCGCAGCATTGACATCAATGTCGATCTTGTTAGAAAGCACCGAGCGCCAAACAGTGCATTAAGAGGCGCCGTTCTCCACGGTCATGTATAGCGTCCCATCCTTAGGTCAGAAAGCACCGAGCGCCATAAGGCGCATTAAGACCCAGTCTGGTAAATGTGCTAGCCTTCTTCATCCCACGTCAGAAAGCACCGAGCGTCAAAAAGTGCATTAAGACTCCATGGACCCTGCTCCGACAGCGACAATAATTCCCGGTCAGAAAGCACCGCGCGCCATAAGGTGCATTAAGGCATGATCAATGCTGGTATGTCCGGCAAAGCCGGTTTAACCGGTCAGACAGCACCAAGCGCCA
The DNA here is from genome assembly GCA_916438945.1 of uncultured Actinomycetaceae bacterium. Classification (GTDB taxonomy): domain Bacteria; phylum Actinomycetota; class Actinomycetes; order Actinomycetales; family Actinomycetaceae; genus Pauljensenia. Next base: position 93,881 of record CAKAGS010000002.1, read on the forward strand.
TACGGCGCATCACGGCGGGGCATTCCGCGAGCTTTCGAAAGGACGAGCCCCGTACCGAACTAGCACGCGCGCAAGCGAGGCCTCCCCGGTAAACCCGGGGAAGCCTCGGCAATGCAGGACGCGGCGGGAGAATCTACGACCGCGAACCCGCACCCCTCTTCGACGGATGCCTCCTATCCTCTCCCCTCCACCACGGCATCCAGGCTCGATACCCATCAGGCGGCGGGGTGGGCGAGTCGGGCTCGAAGCCGAGCTCCTCGGGAGTCTCGGGGATGCGGTCCACCAGGAAGTACTTGTCCTTGTCGTCGCAGTGCTCGCGCACGATGGTGCGGAACTCGGCCAGCTCGCAGTACAGGACGCCCGTGATCGGGTTGCGCTTGCAGGCAACGATTTTGTACAGCCAGTAGGCGAACAGCGCGACGTTGGCCGCGAGCGCCAGGGCCGCACACGCAATGTTCGCGCGCGGTTCCATGGTCGCGAAGTTGAAGATGTCCGAGGGAGGAACCAAGACCTCGGGCAGGAGGGTGTTCATGGAGATCCAGAAGACCAGCGTGAAGCAGCGGAACCAGATCCACTGCCCCTTCGCCCACGTGAACGCGGGGATCGTGCAGGCGAGCAGCAGGGCGAGCGTGCAGTACCACGTGTAGTCGGCCAGTGAGTTGTACAAGAACGCGTGGTTCCACAGGTCGTAGGCGATCACCCACGGCCACACCATGTCCACCCAGATAAGGCCGCGCACGGAACGCTTGCCGGGTGAGGTCACGATGATCTTGCCCAGGCCCGTGATCGTGATGATGTTCAGCAGGCCAGCCGCGGCGGACAGGAGGTTCCAATACCCGCCGATCGTGCGGAAGCCCGTCTCCGGGTCGATACCGACGTGGCGGGCGGCCAGGTTGGCGGCGACCTCCTGGTACCACTGCTGGGAGTGCAGCTCGGCGGTCACTCCCCTGGCCTCGGGCAGGCCGGCGATCATGTCGATCGTGTGCGCGTCGTTGACGCCCTTCAAGCACTGCCAGTCGGCGCCGCACGCGTAGTACGAATCCGCGTTAAACCAGATCGTCAGGTCGCGGATGTTGGCCTCCATGATGTTGACGGCCAGGCCGATCCACAGGGCCACGCCCAGCCAGATCGCGTACTTGTGCGCCTTGACCGGGTTGCGCTTGGCATACACCAGCACCGTGCCCGTCATGGTGGCGGTGAGGATCATGATCGCGTACTTGCCGAACGGGAACCATCCCACCATGGGTGTCCCGTGGATCCACGCGTAGGCATGAGGGCGATGCCGCCCACGGTCCACACGGCGAAGATCGTCCAGTTCCACCGCCGATTGATTTCCGCGACGAGAATCTGGGCGGCCAGCACGAGCAGCCAGATGAGATAGACCTTGGGAGTCCCGAGCTCCCACAGGAAAAGCGAGTCCACGGCATTCTCCTTTGAACGCACAACCGGGCTAATAGTTGTCGGCTATCATAATCCGAAACACTAACCTAGTGTGCGGGGTTCACCGTCGAATCCCCATCGTTCCGGGGCCCCGCAGGCCAGCGCCAGCGCGGGCGCCCCTCGTCAATTCCTCAAGGAGGAGGACCCATGACACGCCTACCCCGTCGCACCCTCTGCACCGCCGGCCTCGCCGGGAGCGCCGCGCTCCTGGGAGGCATGTACGCCTTCAGCCAGCTCAGCGGCAAGGCCACGCCCGAGGAGCAGGCCTGGCACTACCCGGGCGACGACCTCATCGACGCCAACTACGACAACGGCTACTCCTCGACCTACGCGATCACGATCGACGCGCCCGCCTACGCGGTGTGGCGCCTCTTCAAGCAGATCGGCGCGGAAAAGTCCGGGTCCTTCTCCTCGGAGTTCCTCGAACGAGCCTTCGCGCGCCTGCCCTTCTTCAACTCCTACGAGATCCAGGAGGAGTTCCAGCAGCCCGACTCGATGGTGCCCGGCGACATCGCGGCCTTCGACTTCCACGGCATGTCGATGGAATGGGCGGACGTCGTGCCCGGCAAGTACATGGTCCAGTGGGTCGACACGAAGAACCCGCCCAAGGCGCCCGGATCCTACGCGTTCCGCTTCCCCGGGATGACGAACTTCGCGGCCGCCTGGTGCTTCTACATGGTGCCCCTGTCGGGCGGACGCACGCGCCTGATCAACCACTGGCGCATCGGCTACGAGCCCGCCTCCCCCGCCATGAAGGCCCTGAACTGGATCAACATCGAGTTCATCGGCGGATGCATGACCCACCTGCAAAACCTCTACGTCAAGCGCGTCCTCGAGTTCAAGAAGAAGCAGCACCTGACGGGCCGCTTCATGCGCGGCATGCTGGGTGGGCGCTTCTTCAACTCGGGCACGCCCGCCGGACGCTACGACGGCACTCCCCTCTTCGAAGACACCTTCACCCAGTGGTTCCGCTACGGACGGTCCGCCCCCGCCGTCGCCGAAATCCGCCCGCCCGTCACCGACGACCCGTCGTGGCCGCCGACGGGCGCGGACAGCCCGTGGGCGGGCGAGGTCGACGCCTCCTACTTCGAGGGCTGGCGTGAGCCCACCTTCTCCTGGGAGGAGCAGATCCGCCAGAAGATGGAGCGCACCTACCTGCCCAATTGGGGCAAGGAGCAGCGCTGATGGGCGCCGTCACTCCCCCGGACTACCCGACGCTCTTCTTTTTCGAGGTCGGCCAGTGGTGGGACTACGCGATGCTCCTCCTCGTCATTGCCCTCCTCGCGGGCGGGGCGTGGCTGGCCCAGCGCAACATGTGGGTGGTCCTCGCGCTCTTCGTGGTCGTGCCCATCGCCCTGACGATCTTCTGGTGGCCGCACTCGACAGAGGGGACGGCCTCGGCGGGCTGGTTCCCGATCGTGAAACAGTACTCGGCGCTGGCGGGGTCCCTGTGCCTCGTCGCCCTGCAGGTCTTCCCAAAGCTGCGCTACAACCGCTGGTACCTGATCATCCCGCCCGCGATCCTCGCCGTCAACATCGCCGAGGCCGTGGTGCGCGACTTCCAGTGCTACGGGATTCACGGGGTGGATCCCTCGCAGGGGATGGTCACGTGGGGCGGGCCGTGGAACATCATGAACGGCATTGCGGGCATCTTGAACCTGCTCGCGATCTCCGGGTGGGTCGGGATCTTCGTGTCCAAGGGCAAGGAGCGCGCCCTCATCTGGGGCGACCTGACGATCGGGTGGATCATCGCCTACGACCTGTGGAACCTCGCCTACGTGTACAACTGCCTGGCGGATCGGGCGTGGTACTCGGGCGTGGCGCTGCTGGCCTCGTGCACGATCCCGGCGCTCATGAAGTTCGGGCGCGGCGCGTGGATCCAGTACCGCGCGTACACGCTCACGCTGTGGTCGGGAGTCGTGCTCACGTTCCCGCACTTCATGCACGATTCGATGTTCGCCCACCGCAGCGCCCACAACCCCTGGGCGTTGCTCATCCTCTCGGCGGCCGCCCTGGTGGCGAACGTGTGGGTGTTCGCGGCGCACGTGCGCACGATCGTCACGAAGCGCCGCAACCCGCTCACGCAGGAGGTCCATGCCGACGAGGCCACCTACGTCTCGTTGGTCCGTGACCTCGCGTCCGAAGAGGACAAGGAGCTCATCGCCGCGCGTCTGGGCACGACGCCCGAAAAGGCGGGATTTACGTCGACAAGCGAGGGGTAAGTCCCTCTTCCGCACGCGAGGGGCCGCGCACGAGACATCGTGTGCGGCCCCTGAGCGTTCAGCCGGAAGGAACCCCGGTCACGTGGCACCAACTCCCAGGCCATCCCCCACTACGGGACGGCCTGGGCGCGGGGGTGCCAGCGCAGTCAGGTCATAGCCACGCTCAGCCTCGTCAGCCCACGCCTGTATCTGTTCATCGCTGACAGGATTCTCATGAATGAGATGATCGCTCATTTGACTCCTTGTAAAACAAAGCCGCCGAACCACCACCAGCGGGACCTACACGAACACATGCTCGGTCTAAGACCACACTTTCTTACTCGAGCGAATCAATCAAATCGCGCACGAGCTGCGACGGCGTCGTACCGCGCTCCTGAGCTACCTCAGCAAGCTTCGCGCGGCGAGAACGATCAAGACGGAGGGTGAACGGCTTAGCACCAACACCGACGCTAATCGGGCGTCCGGCCACAGACGAACCGAGATGCTTCCCGTCGTACGGAACACCGTTCTCGGCCTCGTTCCCCCAACGCTCCAGATCCTCATCAGTGAACGTCGCACCATCAGCTGACGTATACGTCGCCATCATTACCTCCTTAAACCAACCTCTGCGAGCACCGCTCGCGTTACCGCCGAAGCCACTCATTCATACACATACCAGTGTATGTACGAAATCAGTCCCAGGGGAGCGGGACTCCCACAACATTTCTGCCCGTACAGGCGCAACACACGCGAGGGGCCGCGCACCCAACGGTGCGCGGCCCCCTCACCATCTCAGCCGGGAGGAAGCCCCGGCCTCGTGACGCCTACTCCTGGAGGCGGCCCTCGTCATCGAACACGTAGCGCGTGCCGTCGATCCAGCGCACCCCGGTCACCATCGCCCCGGAGGAGGACAGGTAGAACCAGGAGCCGCCATCCTTGAGCCACCCGGTGCTCATGGCGCCGGAGGGGGCGAAGTGGTACCAGGAGGAACCGATGCGCGCCCAGCCCGTGGCCATCGCGCCCGACTCAGCCAGGTAGTACCAGGTGGAGCCGTCGCGCATCCAGCCGGTGCGCATCGCGCCCGAGGAACCCAAGTAGTACCAGGTGTCGCGCACCTTGGTCCACCCGCTGGCCATCTCACCGCTGATGGGATCCAGGTAGTACCAGGTGCCACGGACCTTCACCCAGCCCGCGGCCTGGCCGCCGGAGGGTCCGTAGTAGAACCAGTGGCCGCCCTCGCTGACCCAGCCGGTCACCATGTAGCCGCGGGCGTCGAAGCGGTAGATCGCCCCGTCGATGCGCAGCTGCGTCGAGGTCGGGTAGGTGCCGTCCTCGTAGCGCCACCACCAGCCAAACGCGCCGGACACCCAGCGACCCGAGCGGGCCTCGTCGGGGCCGACCTGGTCCGGGCTGACGGTGAAGGGAACCTGGACGGTCGCATCGTCATCGGCGCGTGCGTCGTTGTTGCGGCCCATGGCCTCGACCGTGACCGTCGCGGCACCCGCGAAGCGTCCCGTGCCATTCGGGTGGGACACGTCCACGCCGTCGGCCTGCAGCGTCACCGAGTTACCCTCGAAGGCGCCGGTGCCCACGCCGGTCGCAACCTCGCGCTCACCGACGAGGAGACGCGCGGAGGTCACCGGACCGGTGACGGTCACGCGGATGGAGACGCGTCCTGCGACGCTCTCCCCCCGCCAGCGGCTGCCACGTGGTGCCATCCGTCGAGTACTCGACGCTGCCAATGACGGGCTTGGCCTGATCCTTGAGAACCGCATCCAGGGCGTTGGGCAGGCCCGCACCCCGATACTCGCGGCCCTCGACGGGCTTGAGGCGATCCCAGTTCGCCGGATCCCCCGCCTGCTTCTTCGCCAGGGCAATGATCTGCTCGGCGTTCATCTCCGGGTGGACCTGGCGCAGCGTCGCAATGACCGCGGCCGCCAGTGGCGAGGCCTGCGACGTGCCGTACAGGTTGCCGTAGGCCTTGCCGTACCAGCTCGTCAGCGGCGCGTAGATCTTCGCGCCGGGGGCAGCGAAGTCGACGCTGTTAGCGCCCCAGTTCGACCAGGACGCCGGCTCGAGCACGCCGGTCGCAGGGTCTGCACCCTCGGGCAGCTGCAGCGCGGACACCGAGAGCGTGCCGCGCAGCTTCGGCGGCATGTAGACCGCGCCCGTCACGTCGCGCTCGTGCGCACCCCAGGTATCACCGGGAGCCGAGTCGTCAGTCGTCGGCAGGTTGTCCAGGTCGGTCGAGAAAGTTACCGGCGGCCACCACGTTAATGACGTCCTTCGAGGTCGCGTAGTCGACCGCGCGCTGCACGGCCTCCTGGCCCGCGGCCTGCTCGGGATCGTTGGGCAGCCAGTACTTCCACGGGTCCACGTAGTACGAACCGTTGGTGACCGAGATGCCATGCTCGGCGGCCCACACGAAGCCGCACACGATGTACTCGGGGTAGAAGAATCCGCCGTTGCGCGAGGCCACGTTGATCGCGGCGATACGCAGGGTCGGGTTCACGCCATCCACGCCCACGCCGTCGTGCTTCGCGGCGATCGAGCCGGCCACGTGCGTGCCGTGGGTCGCGTCGTCCCAGCGCCACGCGGCGGGGTCGCGGTTCGGGATGCCGTTGAACGAGCAGGACACGGACTTATCGTGGTCGACCTGTCCCACCAGGTCCGGCACGGTGTCATCGACAGACTGGTCCATGACGCCCACCGTGACGGGCGCTCGCATGACGTCCACTCCCTGTGCCTCGAGGGCGCGCAGGGCCTGGAGGTGCCATCCGTTGCCGGTCTGCGGGTCCGGGGTAAGGGCAGCGTCCTGGTCGCCCTGCGCCGCCTGGGAGTGGGGTGCGGCCGCAATCGCCGCGTCCGCCGCGACTCGCGTCTCGTAGGAGATGGGAACCATGGCCTCGTTACCGCCGACGGGCGCCTGGCGGGTCGGGCCGATCGAGTCGTAGCTGATGCCCTCCTTCACGAGCGCCGCACCCAGGTCCGGCGAGAAGGTGGGCGATGCCGACTGCACGAAGAACGTGCCGAAGGCCGGGTACTGCGCCAGCAACAGGCCACCGTGGAACGAGGCCTGGGCCGCCGCACGCTGGAAGGTGGCGTGATCGGTGCCCTTGGGCAAGTTAACCGCGTAGTTGGCGGGCAGCTGGTCGTTGCTGCGCGCGGGGGCGGTGATGCCGGCCTTGGCGGGGCCCGACGGCGCGGGAGTCGCATCGGTGTCAGGCGCGGGGGCCGGGGTCACGGCGGCGTTCGGGTCGCGCGCGACGGTGAAGACGGCCTCGCGGCCCGTGTCGTCGTCGGCCTGGCGATCGAAGTTGATGCCGGTGGCGCTGACCTGAACGCGAGCGGTCACGGAGTCCGTTCCCTCGGGCAGCAGCGCGCTGAGGTCCACGTTTTCGATCGAGGCACCCAGAGCGTCGTCACCGTACTTGCCCGAGCCGTCGCGGTCGACGGCAGCCAGACCAGCGACGTCCATGTGCAGGTGGCTGATCGGGGCGATGGCCTCGGTGTAGAAGGTGACGGGACCGGCGGGCAGAGTCGCACCGTCCACGTCCTTCCATTCACCCTTGCCGACCCGGTACTGCAGGGTCTGGACGGTCGGCTGGGGCTGGTCGCGACGCATGGTGGTCAGCGCGTTGATGAAGCCGTAGCCGCGGAATTCCTTGCCGTCCTCGGGCGCTTCCAGGCGCGTGTATTCCATGGCGGCCTGCTTGCGCATGAGGTCGGTGATCTGCTTGCCCTGGAAGCCCGGGTGGATCGACTTGATAAGCGCGGCGACGCCCGTGATGTGGGGCGTGGCCATCGAGGTGCCGCTGGTCTTGGCGTAACCAGAGGAGAAGATCGCCGTGGGCACCGTCGAGTAGATGTCCTGGCCCGGCGCGGTAAAGTCGACGCTCTTGCCGTAGTTGGAGAAGTCGGCGCGCTTGAGGTTCGCCCACTCCGGCTTCGTCTCGACGTTGGTGCGCGTGGCGGCGCTAACCTGGCTGACGCCCTCGACCGTGGCCGGGACCTTCACGCCGTCCTTGACGGGGCGGTCCTTGATCGGGGTGTCGAGGTCGGTCGGCGATCCGCTGTCGGTCGTCACGTTGTCGTTGTCCATGCCGTCGTTGCCCGCCGAGGCGATGACGGCCAGCCCCTTGCCCTGCGCGTAGGCGATGGCACGGGTCGCGGCTCAAGGCCGGCGGCCTGCTCGGGGTCGCTCGGGCTCCAGTAGACCCACGGGTCCATGGAGTAGGAGTTGTTGACGATGTCAACGCCGTGGCTGGCGGCCCACATGAAGCCGCAGGTCACGTACTCGGGGTACATGAGCTGCTCGCCGTTGGAGGCCTTGATGGACACCAGGGTCGCGGTCGGCGCGATGCCGTCGATGCCGATGCCGTTGTGGTTGGCGGCGATGATGCCCGCGACATGCGTGCCGTGGAAGTAGTCGTCACGCCAGGACCCGTATGCCTGGGAGGGGATGCCGTTGTGCCCACAGGACACGGAACGGGAGGTGTCGACACGGCCCACGAGGTCGGGATGGGTGTCGTCGATGCCGGTGTCGATAACGCCGACCGTGACGGGCGCATGCGTGATCGGCACGGCCGCCGCGTCGGCGGCGCTCATCGCCTGGGCACCCCAGTTGACGACCTCCTCGGGCTTATCGGCCTCGGTCGCACTCTGGCCGCGCATGGAGGACGGACCACCCGACTGGCTTCCGGACTGCGCGCCCGACTGCGCTCCGGACTGGGCCGGGCTCGCCTCGCCGGGCTGCGGAGCTGGCTGCGGGTCGGGCGCGGCCTGGCGCTCGCCCTCCGGGACGGCGGCTACGCGCGTAGGGCCGACCGAATGCACGGAAATTCCGGCCTTCGCCAGGGCTGCGGCCAGGTCCGGTGCGAACGAGGCCGACTCGCTTTGGGCGAAGAACGTCCCCAGCTCCGGGTAGGAGGACAGCGTGACGCCCCCGGCGGATGCGACCAGCGAGGTCGCGCGCGCGAGGTCCTCGGCACTGGCCTGCGGGCTGAGGTTGATTGCGTAGTTCATCAGGCCGGCGCTGGCGCGGGCGGGCGCGATGAGGCCGGTGTGATCGTCGGCCCGGGTGGGTGGGGCGGTCGCTGTGGCCACGCCCATGGACAGGGCGAGGGCGGCGACGAGCCCGATGCGTGCAACATTGCGGCGCATGGTTCCTCGACTTTCAGTTGTGGGTCTGGCGAGTACGACAATGTACCCATCAGAACTATCATGCTTTAGTTTGTCACTCGCCACAATTTAGCGTCACTTAAATTGGTCAACACCTGGCCAGAGGCAAGAATGTCATGTAACTATTCCCCCGTTCGCCGGCATTCATCGAGCACGACAGCAAGGCGGGGCCACACACCCTCAGGTGTGCGGCCCCGCCTTGACAAGTAGCCTCGAAAACCTACTGCATGCGACCGTCCGGGCCGAAGGTGTAGGTCACACCATCCACCTGCCGAGTGCCGGTGACCATCGCACCGGACGCGTCCAGGTAGTACCAGGACCCACCGTCGTTCAGCCAGCCAATTGCCATCGCGCCGGAGGGAGTGAGGTAGTACCAGGCATCATCGACGTAAGCCCAACCGGTCACCATCGCACCCGAAGCGCTCAAGTAGTACCAGGCATCATCGACGTAAGCCCAACCAGTCACCATCGCACCCGTGGGGGGTTCCAGGTAGTACCAGGTGCCATTCACGTTGGCCCAGCCCAATACCTGGGCCCCCGAGGTCTCGTGGTAGAACCACCGGCCACCGTCAAGCACCCATCCGGTCACCATGTAGCCGCGCGCATCGAAGCGGAAGGTCTCCCCGCGGATCTGAATCGAGGTCGAGGCCGGGTAGGTTCCGTCCTCGTAGCAGTACCACCAGCCTGTGGCATCCTTGACCCACTCACCACCCATGGCCTCGTCGAACCGTCCCAGATCATCCGTCACCGCATCGAGCGCATCGAGGAAGCCGTAGCCGCGGTACTCCCTGCCGTCGATCGGCTCATTGAGGCGTCCGTAATTGGCCTCGGCCTGCCTCTCCATCACCTTGATGACCTGGGCGCCCGTGAGCTCCGGATGCACCGACTTGATGAGGGCCGCGACGCCCGACACGTGCGGGGTCGCCATGGAGGTGCCGTCGGCGACCGCGTAGCCGCTGCGGTAGAAGAGCGTCGTAGCCGTGGAGTAGATCTGGTCGCCCGGGGCGGCAAAATCAATCGTGTGACCGTAGTTGGAGAACTCGGCACGGCCCAGGGACAGGCCCGGCTTCACGTTGTACGCCTGACCGACCGCACTGACCTGAGCGACGCCATCAAGCATGGAGGGAACGCGGATACTACCTTCCACCTCACGATTCTTAGTCGGCGTGGGAACGTCGGTCGGCGATCCGTTGTCGATCCACGGATTGTCGATATCGACGCCCTCGTTGCCGGCCGCCGCGATGACTGCCAGGCCCTTGTCCTGCGCATACTTAATCGACCGCGTGGCCGCCTCGAGGCCCGCAGCCTGCTCCGGGTCGGTCGGGCTCCAGTAGACCCACGGATCCATCGAGTAGGAGTTATTGACGACGTCCACCCCGTGGCTCGCCGCCCACATGAACGCACACGTCACGTACTCGGGATAGATGAGGCGATTGTCGTTGGTCGCCTGAATGGCGACGATGGTCGCTTCGGGGGCGATGCCGTCGATGCCGATATCGTTGTGATTGGCGGCGATAATGCCGGCGACGTGCGTGCCGTGGTAGAACTCATCGCGCCACCCGTAAAAGTCCTGCGTCGCGATACCATTCACCGAACACTTCACCGAACGCGACGTATCGACGCGCCCCTCCAGGTCGGGGTGCGTGTCCTCGACGCCGGAGTCCACGACCGCGACGGTCACGGGGGCGCGCTTGACGTTGACTGCCTCGGCCTCGCGCGCGTGCATGGCGACGGCGCCCCAGTTGAAGATCTCCTCGCTCGCCCCAGCGGGAGCGGCGCTCGCGGTCTCATCGCGCATGGAATTCAGGCCGCCCGCCGCTCCCGACTGCGGGGCAGGAGCCTCGTCCTTCTTGTCTGTGGGCAGCTCGACCCGCTCGTAGTAGAGGACGGGGGCGACGCGGGTCGGGCCGATCGAGTGGATGGAGATGCCGGCCGCTCGCAGGGCGGCGGCCAGGTCGGGCGCGAACGAGGGCTTGGCGCTCTGCGCGAAGAAGGTCCCGATCTCGGGGTACGAGGCCAGAGCGGCGCCACCGACTCCAGGGACAAGAGCGAGGGCCCGCTGGAGGTCCTCGGGGTTCGTGCCCGCGAGGTTGATCGCGTAGTTCATCTCGTCGGTGTTGGCGCGGGTGGCGGAAACGAGTCCAGGCTCCTCGGCTCGGGCGGAAGGTGCGTTCACCGCGGCCACGCCCATGGACAGGGCGAGAGCGGCGACGACGCCGATGCGTGCGGCAGTGCGGCGCATGATTCCTCGACTTTCGATTGTCACTGTCAGGATTTCGACTGCATTCACAGCTGCACCCATCATCCTAGAGTTTGTCAGTAACAACAAAACCTAGGCCTACCTAAGCTCGCCCCCTAAGACCTCCAGATCCCCCTAACAACCTCCTAAGCCCCCTCCCACCCCTCAATCTCGCACATAATTTCCCCTGGTCACAATTTGGGAACACCTACAAACGTTGCAATTCCAAGGGCGCTATTTCAAACTTCGAAATAGCGGGACGGGAATTACGTGCGAAATTTTGGGGGAGCACGAAAAGGGGAGCACACACAAAACGGGGAGCGCCCGTAGGCACTCCCCGTCTGCTCTGTTTGTTGCAAGCCGACGTTTACTCCAGACCGGCGTCGAGCGCCAGCAGGTGATCGACCGTCTGCGGACAGATAAACCAGCGGGCGGATCCGTCCTCGACGGCGAGCACGCCCGGCTTCGTCAGCATGTTGTAGTTCGAGGCCATCGAGTAGCCGTACGCACCAACGGCGGGAACGGCCAGCAGGTCGCCGCCCGCAATGTCGGCCGGCAGGTCGATGTCGCGGATGATGATGTCGCCGCTCTCGCAGTGCTTGCCGACGATGCGGCAACGCGCCAACTCCGAGGCCTGCGCGGGGTCACGATTCGCGAGCGTCGCCGTATAGGCCGCGTCGTACAGGACCGGGCGGATGTTATCCGACATGCCGCCGTCGATCGCCACGTAGCGACGCACTCCCTCGTCTTCCAGGGAAACATCCTTGACGACGCCGACGCGGTAGAGCATGACCATCGACGGGCCAGCGATCGAGCGGCCCGGCTCGACGGACACGTGCGGGATCGGCAGGCCATGGTGGGCGCAGCGCTCGCGCACCACGGTGGCCAACGCGCGGGCAACCTCGACCGGGGAGGTCGGGACCGGATCCTGGCCCGTGTAGGCGATTCCGACGCCGCCGCCCAGATCAATCGCTGGAACGTCCAGGTCCAGCTCGGCCTTCAGGAGCGCAGCAAAGTCGATGACGATACGCGCGGCCTCGGCGAAGGCCTCGGTCCCAAAGATCTGAGAGCCGATGTGGCTGTGCAGCCCGCGGAAGTCCAGGTGCTCCGCGTCCTTGATCGCAGCCACGGCCTCGTACGCCTGGCCGGTGGCCAGGGACAGGCCGAACTTCTGATCCTCGTGGGCGGTAGCGATGTACTCGTTGCCGCCCGCGTGGATGCCGGACTTCAGGCGCACCATGACGGGCGCGACGACGCCGAGGTCAGCGGCGATGCGCTCGATCTGGTGGACCTCGTCCATCGAGTCGATGAAGATGCGGTGAATGCCGGCCTCGAGGGCGAGGCGAATCTCCGCGTCCGACTTGTTGTTGCCGTGCAGGCCGATGCGGTCGGGGTCCACGCCCGCGCGCAGGGCCAGGCTCAGCTCGCCGAGCGAGGCGGTGTCGATACCCAGGCCCTCGGCCGCGACGAGGCGCGCGACGTCGGCGCTCAGGAAGGCCTTGCCAGCATAGAAGGCGTCGCCGCCGTTCATGCCGTAGCCGTCCCAGAACTCCTCGGCCATCGCCGAGGCCCACACGCGGGCGCGGCCGCGCATGGCCTCGACGTCGAGCACGAAGGTGGGCGTGCCGAAGTCGGCGGCGACGCTGGTCAGGTCGACGCCTCCCACGCGCAGCACGCCGTCCTCCCGAGAAGCGCTCCACGGCCACAGGTCGGGGCGCTCATCGGGGGTCGGGCAGGTGAGGGTACCGACGCTTGCCGTCTCGCTCACCGGCTCACATCCTCTCGGGGGCGCTCACGCCGAGGAGGCCGAGGCCGGTGCGCAGCACCTGGGTGACCGCGTCGTTGAGCCAGAGGCGGGCGACGTGGCCGGGCTCGACCGGGTCGTCGCCGCGAGGCGTCACGCGGCACTGGCCGTACCAGGCGTGGTAGGTCGCGGCCAGGGACTCCAGGTAGCGGGCGATGCGGTGCGGCTCGCGCAGCTCGGTCGCCTGCGCAACCTGCGCGGGGAACTGGGCGAGGGCGGCCAGCAGGCCTCGTCGGCCTCGGAGTCGAGGGCAGCCGGGTCGAAGCCTGCGTCGCGGGTGACGCCGTGCTCGGCGGCGTTACGGGCCACGTTGCAGGTGCGCACGTGCGCATACTGCACGTAGTAGACCGGGTTGTCGTTGGAGTGCTGCGAGAGCAGATCCAGGTCAATGTCGACCTGCGTGTCCATCGAGACGCGCACGAGGGCGTAACGCGCGGCGTCCACGCCCACGGCGTCGACGAGGTCGTCGAGGGTGACGATCGTGCCGGCGCGCTTGGACATGCGCACGGGCTCGCCGTCCTTGACGAGGTTGACGAGCTGACCGATGAGGATCTGCAGGTTCTCGCCCGGCTTGTCGCCGAACGCCGCACACATGGCCATCATGCGGCCGATGTAGCCGTGGTGGTCGGCGCCCAGCAGGTAGATGGCGGCATCCGCGCCACGCTCGCGCTTGTTCAGGTAGTAGGCGACGTCGCCCGCGAAGTACGCGGCCTGGCCGTCCGACTTGATGAGGACGCGGTCCTTGTCGTCGCCGTAGGTGGTCGTGCGCAGCCACACCGCGCCACCCTCGTCGAAGATCTCGCCGCGCTCACGCAGGCGCTCGATCGCCGCGGCAACCGCACCGGAGGTGTGCAGGGAGTCCTCGTGGAAGAAGACGTCGAAGTCGGCGCGGAAGGAGTGCAGACGCTCCTTGATCTCCGCGAACATCAGCTCGACGCCGCGAGCGCGGAAGACCTCGATGGCCTCTTCTTCAGGCAGGGTGATCGGGTCGGGCTCGCTGGCCGCGCGCGCGTCGGCGCGGACCTGGTCGGCGATATCGGCGATGTACTGGCCGCCGTAGCCATCCTCGGGGACCTCGCGGCCCATCGCGCGGGCGTAGAGGGAGTGCGAGAAGCGGTCGATCTGCGAGCCGTGGTCGTTGAAGTAGTACTCGCGGGTCACGGCGGCGCCGGAGGCGGCCATGAGGCGGGCGAGCGAGTCGCCGACGGCTGCCCAACGGGCGCCGCCCAGGTGCACGGGGCCGGTCGGGTTCGCGGACACGTACTCGAGGTTGATCGAGCGGCCCGAGAGGGTTTCGTTGCGGCCGTACGCGGCGCCGGCCTCGACGATGGTACGAGCCAGCTCGCCGGCTGCACCCGCGCCCAGGCGGATGTTAATGAAACCAGGGCCAGCGACCTCGACGGAGTCGATACCGTCTGCGGCGGCCAGGTCGTCGGCGAGGATCTGCGCGAACTCGCGCGGCGCCATGCCAGCCTTCTTACCGAGCTGCATCGCGACGTTGGTCGCCCAGTCGCCATGCTCGCGCACGCGCGGGCGCTCCACGGTCACGGGGTCGGGGACCAGCGAAGGGTCGATCGAAATGCGACCGGCGGCAGCAGCGTCCAGCAGGGTCGCGCGGATGAGAGTAGCAAGTTCTTCAGGAGTCACCCCTTTAGACTACGGGGTTTGCTCCCATCCGCGAACTCTCCCCGGGTCCGTGAATGAAAACCTGGACACACGAGGCGCGCCTGGGTGGCTTTCGTCCCGCCGTGAGGGACGCGAGGCGAGTAATATTTCGGGTAGCCGAATATTTTTCTACCTATAGTGAGGATTCCCGTGAGCGCCACGGACACCGAGCATCGCCACAAGCTCATCCCCCTCCTCGGCCCCGCCTTCGTCGCGGCCGTCGCCTACGTCGACCCCGGAAACGTCGCCGCCAACATCACGGCGGGCGCGCGCTACGGGTACCTGCTCGTGTGGGTTCTCGTGGCCTCGAACATCTTCGCGATGGTCATCCAGTACCTCTCCGCCAAGCTCGGCCTCGTCACCGGCCAGTCCCTGCCGTCGCTGCTGGGTGCACGCATGGGCAAGCCCGCGCGCATCGCGTTCTGGTTGCAGGCCGAGATCGTTGCGGCCGCAACCGACCTGGCCGAAGTCATCGGCGGTGCGCTCGCCCTCCACCTCCTGTTCGAGGTCCCACTCCTGTGGGGCGGCGTCATCATCGGCGCCGTGTCCATGGCGCTTCTCGTCGTCCAAGGCGAAGGCAAACAGCGCCAGTTCGAGACGATCATCGTCGGCCTACTCATCATCATCACGCTGGGCTTCCTAGCGGGCCTCTTCGTCGCGCCTCCCAGCCCCTCAGGCATGCTCGGCGGGCTCGTTCCTCGCTTCCAGGGCACCGACTCGGTCCTCGTGGCCGCGTCCATGCTGGGCGCAACCGTCATGCCACACGCAGTCTATCTGCACTCCTCGCTGGTCAACGACCACGAGGCCGACGAGCTCGGCCCGTCCACCGGCGACGCCCACCACTCCTCCGGACACCTCACGCGCCTGCTGCGCGCCACGCGCATCGACATCTACTGGGCGCTGAGCATCGCGGGCCTGGTCAACATCGGTCTGCTGCTGCTGGCGGCCGCGGCTCTGGCCGGTCAGAGCGGCACTGACACGATCGAGGGTGCGCACGCCGCGATCTCCTCCACGCTCGGGCCCATCGTCGGCACCGTGTTTGCGGTCGGCCTACTGGCCTCGGGCCTGGCCTCCACGTCGGTGGGCGCCTACGCTGGCTCCGAGATCATGAACGGCCTCCTCCACATTCGCGTGCCCATCATGGCGCGCCGCCTCATCTCCCTGATCCCGGCGCTCATCATTCTGGGCGCGGGCGCCGAGCCCACGTGGGCCCTCGTTGTCTCGCAGGTCGCCCTGTCATTCGGCATCCCCTTCGCGATCATCCCGCTCATGCGCCTGACCGCCTCGCCCGAGGTCATGGGCAGCTACGCGAACAATCGTCCCCTGCGTGTCACCGGCTTCCTTATCGCAGCCGTCATCGTTGCGCTCAACCTGTTCCTCGTGTATCTCACCCTCACCGGCCAGGGATAAGGGACGAGGCCTGGTCTGGGATTGCGGGGCCCCGCCACCGGGCCCGATACGGCAGTACCTGGCTGCGATGAGGCCGACGACCTTGGCCTGGCAGCACTTCCCCAGTGGCCCCTTTCGGGCGCTATCCGGGACAATACTCGCCCGGCACACACGCCGGCATGCTCAAACCGGTACAAAACTCGCCCGGCACACACGCCCGGCATGCTCAAACCGGGACAAAACTCGCCCGGCACGCACGCCGGTCCACCCCAACCGGTACAAAACTCGCCATACACCGCAAAAATCGCCCATTTCGCGCCATTTTCGGCATGCAGGGCGAAAAATGTCACGCTTTCTGTGCAGGCACTCGCAGCAGGGCGACTTTTTTCTCGCTGTGGGTTTGAGCAATCGAAGCTGGGCGACTTGTGGTGCGCCACCAGCGGCAGGTTTCTCTCAGGGAGCACATCCTCCTCATCGCGACCACCTGCTTGGGCCACGGAAAGCTCGCTCTGGCACTCACACGGCCTTCATGTCCACCATGTCGCATGGCGGTTGGGATGCTTTGAAAGAAATATCGCCCCTGCTTGGGATTGCGCCTGCCGGCATGAAATATTAATCGCCCCTACTCGCCTAAAACCACTGATTTTGACCCTATTTCGGCGAGCAGGGGTGGTTTTTCTTTCACGAAGACTGTCGAACACACAACACAGTGGCGTGCTGGGGCGATATTTCTTTCACGGGAGCTACCGCACTCGCAGCACAGCGGCGTGCTGGGGCGATGTTTCTTTCACTGTCAGGCCGCAGCCCCGACACACATCGCGCAAAACAAAGTCAGCGGAGGCAACAAAACACGGCATGCACAGCAAGCACACAAAGCGGGGCCAGTGATCATTCACCGGCCCCGCTTCGTGTGTATCAGCGCGGATGCGATCTGCGCAGCGCCAGGAGCACATGCGCAAGCGCCAAGCACTCGCGCATCAGCCCCAAGTGGTCGCGCGCGTCAGCATCGGATACTCAAGCGCCGACGCGAACGACTATCAGGCGCGCACAGAGCGCTCGTAGTCCTTCATCAGGTCGATGCGGCGCTGGTGACGCTCATCGCCACTGAAGGGGGTCTCCAGGAACGCGTCGATAAGGGCCAGAGCCTCTTCCTCGCTGTGCTGGCGGGCGCCGACGGCCACGACGTTCGCGTCGTTGTGCTCGCGGGCCAGACGCGCGGTCGCATCCGACCACACGAGGGCAGCGCGCACACCTTCCACACAGTTGGCGGCCATCTGCTCGCCGTTACCGGAGCCGCCGATGACGATGCCGAGGCTGCCCGGCTCGTCGACGACAGCCTGGGCGGCTTCGATGCAGAACGGCGGGTAGTCGTCGAGCGCATCGTAGGTGTGGGCGCCGTGGTCGACGACATCGTGACCGGCCTCGCGCAGGTGCGCGACAACCTTTTTCCTTGAGTTCGAAACCGGCGTGATCGGTGCCGATATGAACGCGCATGGAATCCTCCTGAAGAGTTCTCAAACAAGCAACGCCCACTAGTATGGCACACATCACCGTCCCACGTGGTTGTATGAAACCCTGCTAAACTGACCGAGCTGCCCCGATAGCTCAGCGGATAGAGCGCTTGCCTCCGGTGCAAGAGGTCGCAGGTTCGAGTCCTGTTCGGGGTGCCACTCATATCCACACCGCTCACAAGGCCCGCGCCCAACCCAGCGGAAACCCGCGAGCGAACACGCCCCGGCCTCGTCGATGAGGCCACTCCCACCTCCTGGAACACTCCACACCCCGCTCCCCCACCCCATAAAATAGTGAGCGTATTTATCGTCAACCAAGGACTGGCCGATGACCTACCCCTGGTGGAGCCTGCTCCCCTTCATCGCGATGCTCGCATGTATCGCAGTTCTGCCTATCATCCCGAAGACCGCGCACTGGTGGGAAAAGGAATCCTCCCAGCTGTCCGTCGCGCTCCTGCTCGGCGTACCGACGACGATCTGGATGTTCATGAGGGCGGGCACAGTCCCGCTCATCGCCACGGGCGTGGAGTACGTGCAGTTCATCGCGCTGCTCTTCGCGCTGTTCGTGGTCTCCGGCGGCATTCACCTGGCCGGCGACATCAAGGCGACCCCGCGTAACAACACGATCTTCCTGGCGATCGGCGGCCTGCTGGCCTCGTTCATTGGGACGACGGGCGCGGCCATGCTGCTGATCCGCCCACTCCTGGAGACCAACAAGGAACGTAAGCACCGCGTGCACACGGTCCTGTTCACGATCTTCATTGTGGCGAACTGTGGCGGCATACTGACTCCGCTTGGCGACCCGCCGCTGTTCCTCGGCTACCTGCACGGCGTGCCGTTCGCGTGGACGTTCGCGCTGTGGAAGGAGTGGCTGTTCGTCCTGGTGCTGCTGCTCCTGTCGTACTACTCGATCGACCGCGTGCGCTACGCCTCCGAGGACACTGCCTCCATCGAGGCCGACGACCGCGAGGTCAAGCCGCTGAGCCTGCACGGCAAGATCAACCTGCTGTTCTTCGCGATCATCATCCTCTCCGTCGCTTTCGCTCCGTCCTGGGACGGCGAGGCGCTGGCCGAGGGCCACGTCCACTCGTGGACCGGCTTCGTGCCGTGGCGCGAGATCATCATGTTCACGGTCGCGGGCCTGTCCTACAAGCTCTCGGACAAGAAGGTGCGCTTCGAGGAGAACGCGTTCACGTGGGCACCGATCATGGAGGTTGCGACCCTGTTCATCGGCATCTTCTCGACGATGGCGCCGGCGCTGCGCTACCTGGAGCAGATCGCCCCGTCGCTGCCGTTGACCCGCATGACGTACTTCGTGTTCACGGGCGGCCTGTCCTCGATCCTGGATAACGCCCCGACGTACATGACGTTCTTCGAGATGGCGAAGGCTTCCGGAGGCGAGGGCACTCTGGTCGCGGGAGTGCCCGAGTACTACCTGATCCCGATTTCGCTCGGCGCCGTGTTCTGCGGCGCGATCACGTACATCGGCAACGGCCCGAACTTCATGGTCAAGTCGGTCGCCGAGTCCGACGGCGTGCCCATGCCGTCGTTCGGTCGCTACATCGGCTACGCGTTCACGCTCCTGGTGCCGACCCTGGCTGCCATGGCAATGATCTTCGTGGGCGAGTCCTGGCTGGTTCGAGGCCTGGGCATCGCTCTGGCTGCCGGCCTGGTGTTCCTGTCGCTCGTGCGCATCCGCCGCGCGGGCCTGGACGAGGCCGTGGCCGACTTCAGCGGCGACGAGTGAGCCGGCAGTCTTGACAGATGCGTCGAGGGGGCGGAGCCAAGCGGCTCCGCCCCCTCGTTTCGCTACGTCAAAGCACCCACGAGCCTCACTTCTGGGCGAGTAGCTCCATCATGAACCCCCACAGGGCCGTGCGCGGCGGAGCGTCCAGGGTAGGTGCGTTCCGCTCCTGCATGAGGGTAAGTGCGCGAGGATCGAGGGGCGCGTGGATTTGCGCGTGCATGTGATCGGTGACGAAGCATTCGACGTGCTCGGTCTCCTTCCACCGGTCCCAAGTCCGTTCTTCCCGCACGCACAGCACGGCGCACCACCGCTTGTGCCAACAGTCCTGCGAAAAATGAGAGCCACTGGGGCCCTTGGCGGCCACATCGATCAGGGCTGACTGTGCCCTTTCCAGATCCACGTCACGCACCGCCTGCACGAACTCAGCGGAGATCCACGGCGGTCCGTCATGGATGGTTGGCCCGGGCTCCAGGAGAGTCTCCTCGGCCAGGATGCGTGGAACATCGCAGTTATCAACCTGGGTAAAGTGCGCGCCGTCGGCCTCGGTGCGCATGACGACCGAGCGCGGCCGTGAGGGCCAGATCCTCACATTCCGCACGCCGATGCTCGGCCTCGGGGAGACGACGCGGATAACGAGGCGATAGTCAACGCTGCGCGCGGTGCCCAGTATCGCCTCGGCATCACCCGCGAGGCCGTTGGAGTCGGCGAGGCCAGCGCCCACGAGTCCACTGACCGGCATCGCACTCGATAGACCGTTATGCCCTTCCCGTATCCCAATGAGGTCAATAAGCGCATTCGCCTGTTCGGGGGAGACGACGAGCTCCTCCGGCGACGAGGCCGTGGTTCCTTCGGCGGTCACGATTCGACCTCCAGAGTCTGCGCCATCTCCATGAAGCTGGCAATAACGGTTGGGAAGTCACTACTCGCGCACGTGCATGTTGCGGCCCATAGGAATCGGCGGGGTTCCTCGTCCCCTTCGTTTCTATGCCGGGTGAGCCACACAAGCTGCGAGACAGTCATCGAGGTGCCGTTGAGGGTGTACACGCCCGTGATGATGCGGGTACGCGCGGTTGGATACGGCACGACGATATCATCTATGAGGCGACATCCAGGATGTGGCTCAGCCAAGCGCCGGGCGCTGTCGTCGAGGATCTCCTTCTCCCCTTTGCCGCTGAAGACTCAGTTTCAGTGATGACGATGTTCGGCACGTACCCCTCTGTCGTCTCTCCGACGGCAATGCAGCGAATACTCTCATCCTGGCCGAGATCCCCAAGCTCTCCGCGTTCCTCCTCCGACAGTTGCCTCCAACCGGAGGCCACACACATCGTCACGCCTGTGCCCACATGACGATCTCCCCCGCCGGAATCGCGGTTCCGAGAAGACTTTTGACCGTTTTTCCCTTCTTCTAATAGGCCATTGCGCTTGGCGTATTGCCATTCCGGGTACATACAATCGGGAAATTTGATGGGCAGAAAACCAACGACGCTCAGTATCAGGAGCAGAAATATTGGAATAGACGCGCATAAAAACAACCACTTCGGAGGATCAAACTGACCAAACCATCCGACCACCGGCCCGAGAACCATACACATGGAATATGACGGCAGCACGACGGAGTAAAAGTTCTTGGAGTGCCGATATCTCCCCGCGCGATGCGGCACATCCCAGCCTCCGCTGGCGTGAAACATCATGTAATACCAGTAGGCCATCCCCGACACCCCGAGGAGGAAGGCACCGAGCGGGTATGAGTTAAGCTCCGAATTCACAACTGTCTCCCCGGTCCCCCTGAGATCAAAGCAGACAACTTTTCTCCTGACGCCACAGCAAGCAGTAACACGCCAGAATATTGCACAGCCAACAATAAAGTCAAAGCGCCAGAGGCACGAAAAAGCGGGCGCGCACCCTCCGGTGCGCGCCCGCCTTTTCATGCAATAGCCTCAGTCCCTGGGGCCCGAAATAGAACCCGGAGCAGGTGGCCGGGTCCACAGGCCTCGCTGGTCCAGGAAGTCCCGCAGGAAGACGGGGCGGTCGGTGATGATGCCGTCGACGCCGACCTCGAGGAGGCGCAGCACATCGGCCACCGTGTTGATGGTCCACACGTGGACGGCCAGGCCCAGGGTGTGGGCGGTGGCCACGAAGCGCTCGTCGACGACGCGGATGGGGCCCTGGTGCATGGGCACCTGGGCGGCGATGGCACCCTGACGCGGGCCGGGCACGTGCCACCAGGCGGGGTTCGTGGCGCTCTTCGCGGCACCCACGAGGCGCACGACGGCCTCGGTGCCCAGAGACGTGGCGACCGCGCGGGAAGGATCCGATGCGGCGATGTCGCGCACAGCACGCAGGCGAGGCTCGGAGAAGGAGGCCACGAGCACGCGGTCGGCCGCGCCGTGGTCGGCTATGACGTCGAGGAGCGGGCGTTCGACGCCCGGCTCCTTCGCGTCGATGTTGAAGTACATGTCGGGGAATGCCTCGAGGACCTGAGCGAGCAGCGGCATCTGCTCCCCGGAGTCGCGGTGGCGCAGCTTGGACAGCTCGCGCCACGTCATCTGAGCAATCACGCCAGTACCGTCGTAGCAGCGGTCCACGGTCTCGTCGTGGCAGATGACGACCTTGCCGTCGGCGGTGATGTGGGCGTCGGTCTCCACGTGGCGGATCCCGGCCTCGTAGGCGTAGGCGAAGGCGCTCATCGTGTTTTCGGGGGCCTCCTCGCTGCCGCCGCGGTGGGCGAAAACGATGGGTCCCTGACGCAGGGTGACGGGCATCATGAGCAAGACTCCTGTCCGAGATAAACAGCTTTGTTTGCCTGCATCCACGCGTCCGGATCCACGGGGGTATCCGAGGAGTCGTGGATTTCGAAGTGCAGGTGCGGGCCCGTCGACCAGCCGTTGTTGCCAACCGCGCCGATGACCTGCCCGGCGGTAACGGTATCGCCGACCTTCACCTTAATTTTGTTCATGTACTGGTGCAGGTAGGCGGAGTGGAAGACGGTGCCGTCAGATTTCGTGTGCTTGATCTGCACGTAGGCGCCCGAGCGCGAGTTCTCCGCGACCTCCTCGACGACGCCGCCGTATACGGAGGTGATGGGGGTGTCGAGCGGGGCGGCCATGTCGATGCCCTCGTGGGCGAGGAGCTGACCGGAGACGGGCGAAATACGCATCGTGAAGGGCGAGGTCACCGTGTAGGTGCCCTGCGGGAGCGGCCAGTAGATCGTGTCGGCGACGACGCGCACGTTGCGGTTTCCGTCCGCGCCGTTGCCCGACGCGCAGCCGGTGATGGACACGGGAGCCTGGGCCTTGGCGCGCGAGTTCGCGGTGAGGGTGCCGTCCAGGGCGGTCGCCTGGGGCAGCGCGGAGGACACGGCCCAGCTGGGCCCACCCACCGAGGCGCCGAAGGCACGCGCGGGCACGGTCAGCGAGGAGTCGGAGCCGACGCGCCCCGTCATGGGCACGGCGATCGTCGTGCCCGCCAACCCCAGCACGAGGAGCGCACGCAGCGCGTATCCGACGGGGTGGACGTTACGGCGTCGCTTGCTCGACGACGAGGCCGGGGCCCCCTCATCGGCGTCAGTCACAGTCTCAGAAGACGAGGCCGAGGCCGGAGGTTCCTCCACCGTTTTCTTCGCGGCGGGAGGCGGCGGAGGGGCAACGGTCTCTTCGCCAACCGGGATCGCCGCGGTGATCGGGTTCTCCTGGGAGTCGTCCCCGTTCTCGGAGCGCGCCGCGCGCAGCTGCGACCGCTTCGGCAGCGGGCACTCGGTGTCGCTCACGCTCTCCCCCTTGTCTGTGTTCGTCACGAAGTTTTGACCTCGATCTAATGTACCTTGCGGATCGCGGCTCGTCACGGGCGTTGGAGAACGTCTCGGACTTCGCCGACCAGCAGCTCGAGGATGTCTTCGAGGAAGAGGATGCCGACGACGGCGCCCGCATCGCGCACGAGGGCGCAGTGCACGCCGGTGCGCTGCATGTGACGCAGCGCGTCTTCGACCTGGTCGTCGGCGGACACGGCCTCGAGGCGTCGGATGCGCCACGGGGTGATCGGCTGCTCGCGATCCTCGCCGGTGGCGTACAGGACGTCCTTCAGGTGCACGTAGCCGACGATGGAACCGTCGTCGCCGGCGATCGGGAAGCGCGAGTAGCCCGTGTGGGCGACCTGTTCTTCCACGTCGGCCGGAGTGGCACCCTCGGGCAGGACGATGAGCTTGTCGAGGGGGACCATCGCGGTCCCGGCCGTCTCCTCGGAGAATTCCAGGGTGCCGCTGAGCAGGCCCAGCTCGTCGGTCAGCACGCCCTCCTCCTGCGAGGCGACAACGATCGAGGCGACTTCCTCGATCGTGTAGGAGGCCGAGATTTCCGAGCGCGGCTCGTAACCGGCCAGGCGCACAAACCAGTTCGCAAAGCGATCCATAGCCTCGATGATCGGGCGTAGGACGTGGCCCAGGCGCACGAGGACGGGCGCGAGGATCAGCAGCATGCGCACGGGGCGGCGATCGAGATGTTCTTGGGGACCATCTCGCCGAAGACGACGTGGCAGAAGAGAACGATGACGAGGGCGGCGGCGAAGCCAACGACGTGGCTGGTCGCTTCGGGGGCGCCGAGGCGCTCGAGCGGCGACTCGACAAGGTGCGCGATCGCGGGCTCGGCGACGACGCCCAGGGTCGTGGATGCGACCGTCACACCCAGCTGGCAGATCGCCAGCATGAGGGACACGTGCTGCAGCGCGTACAGGGCTGCGGCCGCGCCGCGCGCGCCCTCGTCGGCGAGAGGCTCGACCTGCGAGCGGCGCGTCGATGTGACGGCAAACTCGCCGGCGACGAAGAACGCGTTGACGGCCAGAAGCGCCACGGTGATACCGAGACCCACTCCCACGCTCACAGTGACACCTCCTCAACCTCGGCCTCGGGGGCGGGCGTGATCGCCACCTGGGCGACGCGCCGTCCCTGCATCTGCGTGACCTCGATGCCGATGCCGTCCACGCTCACGCGCGAACCGACGACCGGGATCTCGCCGAGCTCGTTCATGACGAGGCCGCCGATGGTGTCGTAGGGGCCGTCCTCGGGCAGGTTGATGTCCGTGCGGCGCGCGAGCTCGTCGGGGCGCAGCGTGCCGGGCACGAGGAACGTGCCGTCGGGGCGCGGGCGGATGCCGAGGCGTCGCTGGTCATGCTCGTCGGAGACCTCGCCGACGATCTCTTCGACGACGTCCTCAAGGGTCACGATGCCGGAGACACCGCCGTACTCGTCGACGACGACGGCCATCTGCAGGCCCTCGTCACGCAACTGGACCATGAGGGGACCGATCGGCACGGTCTCGGGAACCGACGGCGCGTCGGTCATGAGGGACGAGGAGATGACGGGAACCTCGGCGCGACGGTCGGCGGGCACGGCGACCGCGCGGCGCAGCGAGACCAGGCCGAGGATGTCGTCGGAGTCGTCGCCGATCACAGGGAACCGCGAGTGTCCGGTTTCGCGGGCCAAGTCCAGCACGTCCTGGGCGCTGTCACCCTCGCTGAGGGTGTGCAGGCGGCCGCGGTCGGTCATGACGTCGGCGGCGCTCAGGGTGGACATGCGGATCGTGTTGACGAAGAGGTCGGCCGTGGACATGTCGAAGGTGCCTTCTTCGACGGAATGCTCGACGAGGGCGGCCAGCTCGGAGGCGGAGCGCGCCGAGGAGATCTCCTCCTGGGGCTCGATGCCCATGCGGGCGAGCACCCAGTTCGCGGTCCCGCCCAGAACCCAGATGACGGGGCGAGCGATGGCGGTGAAGGCCATCTGGAAGGGGACGACGCGCACGGCGGTCGCCAGGGGGTGTGCCAGGGCGAGGTTCTTGGGGACGAGCTCGCCGAAGAGCATCGAGAAGACGTTGACGAACGCAGCTGCCACGAATGCCGCGATGCCGGTCGCAAGCCCCCAGGCGAGGCCGACCGATCCGAGCAGGTCCTCCAGCAGGTCGGCCAGCGCGCTCTGGGTCGTGTAGCCGAGCAGGATCGTGGTGAGCGTGATGCCCACCTGAGCGCCCGACAGCTGGGTGGACAGCGTGCGGGTCGCGCGCAGGACGGAGGCGGCCCCTCGGTCCCCTTCCTCGGCCTTCTTGTCGAGGACGGCCTGGTCGACCGCAACGAGCGAGAACTCGGCGGAGACGAAGATGAAAGTACCGGCGGTCAGGACGACGCCGAGCAGAAGCATGAGGGCGGTCGTCATCGCGTGGCCCCCTCGACGAGGCCGGGGCGGGTCGCGGGTACGCGCGCGGACAGGGGGTGAGAAAGAGCGGCAATAAAGCCGGCAGTGTCGCAGTCCATGATGGTTACAGTCTAGCGGCCTAGCCCGCCTCCCCCAGCGCGCATTTCCACACACCACGGACCATGTGCCAACAATCATTCTTCAACGGACCAAAGGCCCTTGAAGTACACGCCAAAGGTCTACCAGGTTTCGTGAAGACGATCACGCGGCGGTAGAATTAACGAGGTATGACCGCGCAGGATTCGGCCCATGCGCGCGGCATGACACTTACGGAGGAATACGTGCCCACTCCCACCGCTTCCCAGCCCGATCCGCAGTGGTACATCGCGAAGATGCGAGACCTCTACGAGCGTGACCCCCAGCTCCTGGATCCGTCCTGGCGTGCCTATTTCTCCACCGAGTCCGCTCCCCCGCAGCTGCGCGCCAAGCGTCCCGACATCCCCGAGGGTGCTCCCTCAACGCCTGAGTCGGCCCCGGCCTCGTCGACCGAGGTTCCCCCGGCCTCGGTCACCCAAGACCCGGCGGTCCCCGTGACGGTGACCCCACCCACCCTCGACATCGAAGAGGACGGGCCCGAGGCGGCCGCCACCGAGCACGCACACGTCATCTCCGTGACCCGCTCGGACCTGCCGCCCGCGCCGCCCGCCGCCGTCGCCGAGGCCACCAGCCCCTACACGCGCCAGCAACACGGGCGCGCAGCCTTCACGCTCTTCCAAGGCGCCCCCTCGCACGACGAGCTCCACATCCTCAAGTCCGCGGCGCGCGCGACCGCCAAGCACATGGAGGCCTCGCTCTCCATCCCCACGGCCACCTCCCAGCGCCAGATCCCGGCCAAGCTCCTCATCGAAAACCGCGCCCTCATCAACGCGCACCTGGCGCGCACCGTCGGCGGCAAAGTCTCCTTCACGCACCTCATCGGCTACGCCCTGGTGGAGGCGCTGTGCGAGATGCCCGACCTGAACGTGCGCTACACGATCGAAGGCGGCAAGCCCGCCGTCGAGCAGCTCGCGCACATCGGTTTCGGCCTGGCCATCGACCTGGCCGACGCGCAGGGCAACCACTCCCTGAAGGTCCCCGTCATCCACGACGCCGACACACTCACCTTCGCTGAGTTCGTCGACGCCTACCAGGACCTCGTTGCGCGCGCCCGCACGGCGACGCTGACGACCGCCGACTTCCAGGGCGCGTCCGTCACCCTGACGAACCCGGGCACGCTCGGTACCACCACCTCCGTGCCCCGCCTCATGGTCGGCCAGGGCCTCATTATCGGCGTCGGCGCCACCGACTACCCGGCGGAATTCCGCGGCGTCTCCCCCAAGCGCCTGGCCGCACTCGGCATCGGCAAGACGATGTTCTTCTCCTCCACGTACGACCACCGCATCATCCAAGGCGCGGCGTCCGGTCGCCTGCTGGCCCTGGTGGATGCCAAGCTCTCGGGCCGTGACGGCTTCTACGAGCGTGTCTTCACCTCGATGCACGTCCCCGCGCGCCCCTACGCGTGGGAAGCGGACTACGACTACGACCCGAACCACGAAAAGGGCAAGCCCGCGCGCATCGCGGAGCTCATCCACGCCTACCGTTCGCGCGGCCACCTCGCGGCCGACACCGACCCTCTGGCCTACCGCGTGCGTCGCCACCCCGACCTCGATCTGTCGTCTACGGCCTGAGCGTGTGGGACCTGGATCGCCCCTTCCCCACCGGCGGCTTCGGCGACTCGGACCAGATGCTGCTGCGCGACATCCTCACGCGCCTGCACGACACCTACACGCGCACGGTCGGCATCGAGTACATGCACATTCAGGACCCCGAGCAGCGCGCGTGGGTCCAGAAGCGCATCGAGCGCCCGTACGAGGCCCCCTCCCCCCGACGCACAGCGTCATATCCTGGGCACTCTCATTCGCGCCGAGGCCTTCGAGGAGTTCCTCCAGACGAAGTTCATGGGCCAGAAGCGCTTCTCCCTCGAGGGCGGCGAGTCCCTGATCCCGCTGCTCGACCACATCCTTGCTGACTCGGCTCGCACCGGTATCCACGAGGTCGCCATCGGCATGGCGCACCGCGGCCGCCTCAACGTGCTGGCCAACATCGCGGGCAAGTCCTACGCGCAGATCTTCGACGAGTTCGAGGGCAACTACATGCCCAACTCCGTCCAGGGCTCCGGCGACGTCAAGTACCACCTGGGCACATGGGGCGTGTACTCCCTCGACGACGGCCTGGCCACCAAGGTCTACATGGCCGCCAACCCCTCGCACCTGGAGGCCGCCGACGGCGTCCTGGAGGGCATCGTGCGCGCCAAGCAGGAGCACCTGGGCGACCCGGACCTGCCGATCATCCCGATCCTCATCCACGGCGACGCGGCCTTCATCGGCCAGGGCGTCGTCCAGGAGACCTTCAACCTCTCCCAGCTCGAGGGCTACAAGACCGGCGGCACGATCCACGTCATCGTCAACAACCAGATCGGCTTCACGACGGGACCGACGCAGGGCCGTTCCACCGGCTACGCAACCGACCTGGCTAAGGGCCTGCAGGTCCCGATCCTGCACGTGAACGCGGACGACCCCGAGGCCGTCATCCGCTGCGCACACCTCGCCTTCGAGTACCGCAACGCCTTCCACAAGGACGTCATCATCGACATGGTGTGCTACCGCCGCCGCGGTCACAACGAGGGCGACGACCCGTCGATGACCCAGCCCGTCATGTACTCCCTCATCGACCGCATCCCCTCCACGCGCGCCGTGTACATCCGCGGCCTCGTGGGTCGCGGCCAGCTCACCGAGGACGAGGCCCGCCAGTCGATCGCCCAGTACGAGGCGGAGCTCGGGCGCATCCTCGAGGAGACCCGCGCGGGTGGCGCTTCCTCGGTGTCTGAGATCAACCCGGGCAGCCGCACGCACGACCCGGCACTCACCGTCGGCGTGGGCGAGGCCGGGGAATCGGGCGACGAGGAATGGACCATGCCGGAGTCCCAGATGCCCGGCATCGGCATGATGATCGGCTGGACGTCTGCTGCCCCCGCCAAGCAGCTGCGCCGCATCGGCCGCGCGCACACGCGCTTCCCGGAGGGCTTCGAGCCTCACCCGAAGCTGCGTCAGCTGTGCGAGCGCCGCCTCGAGATGGCGCTGGGCAACAAGCTATCGACTGGGGTTTCGCGGAGCTCCTGGCCTTCGGCACGCTCCTCATGGAGGGTACCGGCGTGCGCCTGTCCGGCGAGGACGTGGGCCGCGCGACCTTCGTCCAGCGCCACGCGATCCTGCACGACGCGAACGACGGGCGCGAGTTCACGCCGCTGCGTTTCCTCACCGAGAACCAGGCGCGTTTCGACGTGTGGAACTCCCCGCTGAGCGAGTACGGCGTGCTGGCCTTCGACTACGGCTACTCGCTGGAGAGCCCGGAGACCCTCACGATCTGGGAGGCGCAGTTCGGCGACTTCGCGAACGGCGCGCAGACCGTCATCGACGAGTTCGTGTGCTCGGCCGAGCAGAAGTGGGGACAGCGTTCCTCGCTCGTCATGCTCCTCCCCCACGGCTACGAGGGTCAGGGACCCGACCACTCGAGCGCGCGCATCGAGCGCTACCTGCAGCTGGCCGCCCAGGACAACATGTGGATCGTCCAGCCCTCCACGCCGGCGAACTACTTCCACATGCTGCGCACGCAAGCCTACAAGCGCCCGCGCAAGCCGCTCATCGCGTTCACGCCCAAGCAGCTGCTGCGCCTGTCGGCCGCATCCTCGCACCTCGACGAGTTCACCTCGGGCGCCTTCCAGCCCGTCATCGGCGACGACGCCGTCACCGATCCGGCATCGGTGACGCGCGTCCTGCTGTGCTCGGGCCGCCTGTACTACGACCTCGTCAAGGAGCGCGAGCACCGCGGCGACACCTCGACGGCGATCATTCGCCTGGAGCAGCTCTACCCGCTGCCCGAGGCCGAGGTTGCCGAGGCCTTGGCCCAGTACCCGAACGCGTCGGTGACCTGGGTGCAGGACGAGCCTCGCAACCAGGGCGCGTGGCCGCACCTGGCGCTCAACCTCTTCCCGTCTCTGGGACGCCCGGTCCGCGTGGTCTCTCGACCCGAGTCCGCGACGACCGCAGCGGGACGTGCCTCGCTTCACAAGGAGCAAGCAGCTACCCTTATTGCGCAGGCCTTCGAAGGCTAACGAGGGCCGGCGCTCCCACCGGGGGCGCGGGAGGCACCGGAAAGGAACACCATGCGCATCTGCTTCATCGGAGACGAGCTCGTCGCGGGCGTCGGCGATCCCCGCGGCCTGGGCTGGGTCGGTCGCGTCAATGCGCACTCGACTTTCGATCTGCCCGCCACGTTCCTAACCCTGGCCGTACCCTCTGAGACGACGAAGCAGATGGCCGCGCGCTGGGAGGCCGAGGTCCTGCCGCGCTTGGCCGACAGCGAGCCCCACGGCCTCGTCATCGGTGTGGGTCCGGGCGACGTCGCGGCGGGTATTTCGACGGCCCGCTCGCGCCTGAACCTGGCCAACATCACCGACCGGGCGACCGCGCTGGGCATCCCCAGCTTCGTCGTGGGGCCCCCGCCACTGGCTGGCGTGGACTCCGGGTCCCTCAAGGCACTGTCCTCCTCGTGCTCCGAAGTGTGCGCGCGCCGAGGAATCCCCTTCGTTGACTGCTATACGCCGCTGGTCGCGCACGACCAGTGGTTCGAGGACATGGCCGCCTCCCTCGCGCGCGGCGGGGACGGCCAGACCCTGCCCGGCCAGGCCGGCTACGCCCTCATGGCCTGGATCGTCCAGCACCAGGGCTGGTACGAGTGGACGGGAGCGACCCCAGCGGACGTCTAAGAGCAGGCTCACTATGTCGAAGCGCTCCCCTTCGCATCGGGCACCCAAGGCCACCCGAACCTACAATCGGCAAGAATTCCGCATGATCATGTGGCTCCATGTCACGGTCGTGTCCGCTGTCGTCATGCTCGCAGCATCGTTGCTCTCGGGATCCATCGGGGACCGCCGTTTTTACTGCTCCATGATCGGGTCCAGCGCGGCCATTATTCTCAGCGTCTGTCTTGTTCTTTCCTTTCCCACGCTAGTACGCATGATGCGCGAGCAACTCGAGGGCCCCGGCGCTGCACGTCCCGCCGTCGCAGCGCTCGTGATGATTCTGCTGTTCGCTTTGGTTGCGGCCTTCCTGTCGTACAAAGGTTCGACTTCTGTCGTTCATCTCATCGGTGACGCAAGGAGCGGACATCGGACACGCACCGCCACCAAGTGCGAGCGCTTTCGGCAGAACGAGTACCGGGGCTACCGTCAGATCACTTATTATTCCAACGAATTCACCCTCCAGTTCGAGGACGGCTCCTCGCATAACTTCGACGTATCGACCTGGACATCAGGGGAATTTAGACGCGAGAAAAGCCCCTATTACCCCGTCTACCAGTTGTGTGTTGTCCGACCAAAGACAACAACCTTTATCGTTGACTTCTACCCGCGCAGCGGGATCATTAAGGACATCCGTGAGGCGTGAGCCAAACGCACCCCGGCAATTTTCTGAAAGCAGGAGGAATTGAGCATGCATCCACGTCGTTCGCGCTTCTCCCCTGAGATACGTCCGGGCAACGCTCGGCAACAGCTCGGCATGACCATATGGGCCTGCGCGCTCATCGGATCCGCGGTCGTCATGCTCGGCGCGTTTTTGCTAGCCGGGAACTTCGGTGTCCGTCAGCTGGTCTGTTCACTCATCGGCTCTGGTGCAGCCGTTGTCTTCGGCATCTGTCTCTTGTCGCTCCTTCCGATGCTCGTGCGCACGATGCGCGCACAACTGGATCAACCTGGCGACGCAGGCCCCGCCATCAAGACATTTTTCTGCATTGCTATGATCGCGTTGGTCGCGACCGCGTGCACCGTCATGGGAGGTGGGGCCTTCGCAGAAGGCTACGAAGACGCCCGTACCGGCCCCCAGACGAAGGCCGTCACAAGCTGCGAGAATTACTTTACAGTGACCGAGCGAGGGCGTCGTGGCAGCACATACTACCGCAACTATTTCACTCTCCATTTTGACGACGGAAAGTCGCGTCGCTTTGAGGTAACGACGGACGCAGAAGATGAGTTCGCACAGCCGGCGAGCCCCTACTATGCCCTCTATCAGGCCTGTGTCGTCCGCCCTTTCACAACGTCTATCGTCGTTGACGTCTACCCGCGCAGCGGGATCATTAAGGCCATCCGTGAGGCGTGAGCCGTACGCACCCCGGCCTCATCAATCCCGAACATGTCAGTGAGACCATGAGCAACCAGTCCCCGTCCTTTCCCTCAAGCGGTTTCCCCGGCCGCGACCAGGCTTTTTCCTTTCTCGGGCGCATGCCGCGGCTCTCAACGCGCGCAAAACTGATCGCGTTCGTCGTCATCGGTTTCTTCAGCACCATCGCCTACGGTTTCGCGTCCATTGGCAGGTACGTGCACTTCGGGTACTGGCGGCTCGTGTGGGTGGCCGCATGGTGCGTCATCGGCCTCGTCGCCGCGATCGCGTGCGCGATCCTGTTCGCTTTCCTGCGCAGGCGCAAGCACCGGGCTGAGGCCGAGGGAAAGACGTCGTCCGGCACGCTCTACGCCGTCGTCTCGATTGCGGTGGGCGTTGTCGGAAGCGTCATCATCGTTGTCTCGGGCGTCTACGGAATCGCCGTGGCCCGGGACTTCGCGGAGGGGCCACGCACGATGAAAATCACTTCGTGTCAGCTCACCCAGAAGGCGCACTACAAGCCGTCGGACAATCACAGCAAGATCATCGACTACTACGACAATCACTTCACCATGACCCTGGAGGACGGCACGACGCGCACACTCACGCTCGAGACTGAGAGCTCCGACGACCTCGCCAAGTACGGCGGTGCCTCCCAAACCATCTACGAGACCTGCAAGGCACGTTCCGGCGCGACATCCCTGACCGTCGATGTCTACAGCCACAGCTGGATCATCGTCGACGCGCGGGTGGGCGACTAGACCCGCACGGTCCCCGGCCTCACCTGTGTCCACCCTGATGAAAGGTTCCCATGAGCTACGAAGCCCCCTTCTCCCCCGATCAGCCCCCGGCAGCCCGGGAGCCGTTCGCCCCCAGCACAGCTACGCGGGTCCCACTGACGAACGTGTTCGCGACGCCCGCTCCCCCGCACACACCGGAAGGCCCGTCGAGGGGAAGGACTTACGGTCTCGTCGCGACTGTGATCACTTTGTTTATCGTTGAGTGCATCGCTGCCTTCCTATGGGTAGGCACCACGACCTATGGCTTCACGAGGATCCTGTCGCTCGCGTTGGCATACAGTGTCGCGTTCCGGATCATGTTCGCGTGTCTGGCAGCGATCATCTGGCAGCTATCCCGATTGAAAAAGGAGCAACGGACTGATTCGGCGAACGGCCACCACAAGCGGCGCACAGCCCTGGCGCTGCCGATCATCCTCCTCGTTCCGAGCGCATACATTGCTCTGGCCCACGGAATGCCCGTCGTCGCCGACCTCGTGACAGGGCCTCGCACCGTCACCGTGTCCTCCTGCACCCACGAGGTGCGTACGCACCGGATTAAATTTGGAGACTACTGGGGCAGACCAACGTTTAGCCGCAACTTCACGATGACTCTTCCCGACGGAACAACCCGTCAAACAGTGGTCGGCATGAAGCAGTTCGGGCATGCCAGGGAGATCGAGAAACCACTGTTCGATGCGTGCGTCGAGAAACCCGGGGAAACTTCAATGACACTCGACGTCTACTACCGGACCTGGGTGATTAGCGGTGCCAGGCTGGACTGACGAGGCTCACCGTCGCTCCGACCGCGCATGTAGCTCCGCGCATGTAGCTCCGCGCATGTAGCTCCGCCATCTCTTCCCCTCGTTCAGCGAGGCCGTGAAAAGCCGTGTGAAACGAGTCGGGTCACGCCTCGGTGAGGATCCCCGAAATAAAGCGCGCGCTGTGGTCGAGGGCAGCGTCGGCCTCGGGAATGGTGGGAACACCCAGGACGTACACGTGGAAGCCATCCGGCTCGACCCGCAAACGCACATCGACACCCGCGCGAGAGGCCTTGCGGGCGAACTCGATCGCGTCGGGGCTCACGATGCCCACGTCGCATGGGTGAGATGCGCGTCCTCGTCGAGGCCGTGAGGGGTACTGTGAAGACTGACAAGCACGTCGGTGCCTGGTCTCTTATCGAGCACCGGGATTCTCCCGGAACTGCACCCGGCCTCGTGCAGACACCCCAGGCTCGTCGCCATGCACCCGTCCGACAGGCAGCACCATGAGCAATCAGAACCCTTATCCGTCCCCTTACGATCCGACTCGGCCATCCAGTCAGGCCGCCAATCAATCGCCCGATCAGGCGCAGGGTCAGTGGACGCCGCAGTCTCAAGCGGGCGACGCTCAACCTCCCTTGCCGCCGCTGTCGTACCAGGGGTGGGGATACCAGGGATCCTCATACTGGGACACATATGCCGCATCGTCGGGCGCTGACGTGGCCTCCCAGAGCAATCCCTCTCCTGAGGATCCTTCCGGTGAGCGTAAGACACCGAATAAGCACGCGGGCTGGTGGATTCTCCTGACGCTCGTGGGCCTCCTCGCTGGCATGGTCTTCTACTTCTTCGGTGAGATGTTCGAGTATGGTTCAGAGCTGCTCGTCTGGACCCTCATCAAGTGCGCCGTCGCGCTCGTTCTCGCCCTCGCCACGATCCCCCTCTATATTGGCGCACGGCGCAATGCCCTCACGGCGAGAGCTCAGGGCGACGAGAAACTGGCACAAACACGGCAGCTCGGCCAGGTCATGGCACCCGTCATAGGCCTCGGGTTGTGCTTATACGCCCTGTCGAACGGCGTTCCCGCCATCCTCGACCTTGCCGACGGCCCTCGCACCGTCACGGTAACGTCGTGCAGCTTTGAGCAGTACAGGTCGAGCAGGTCGCGCTACCGCGGCGGATCCTCGACCGTGTATGAGAACCAGTTCATCATGACGTTTGATGACGGCACGACCCACACGAAGACCGTTGAGACGGACCGCAAGGATGAGATTGCAACGCAAGGGGACCTGACGGCCGTCCTCTACGAGGCCTGCGCCCTGCGCTCCGGCAGCGCAACCATGACCATCGGTTACTACACGCATTCGAGGGTCGTCGCGAGCGCGAGGATCAACAACTGATCGCTCGGCCCGCACACCCGCGCACGCGCACGTGCCCCGGCCTCGCGCCAACCTCCGTGGTCTGAAAGGGAACCCATGTCACGCAACCCCGCTTCCTCTCCTCGTCGGGCGTCCTCGCCCGCGCAAGGCCCGACACGCACAGGCGTCCTCAAAAAGATCGCCACCGCCATCGGGGCCGTCCTCGTGGCTCTGCTCATTGCCGCCATCGCCATCTTCTGGGTCATCGGAGATCACACAGATTTCGGCCGCGATCGCGTCGTGTGGAAAGTGCAGGCCTGCGGCGTTGGGCTCGTCCTCGTCGCGGGGCTCCTCATCACGTGCGCGGTCACGTACCTCGGCGTTCGGCGCGCCAAGCGCGACGTCGATATTGAGAGGTACAACCAGCGCTCCTTCGCCATCGTTGTCCTGTGCGCGACCGCATTATTCGTGGGATTCCAGTCGATCAGCCGCGGCCTTCCCGCCTTCCGCGACCTGAAGGAGGGCACCACCACAGCCACTGTCACCTCGTGCAGCTTCGAGCAGATGCCGCGGTCAAACTCGAAGACTCGCACTGATCGTTCGCCCGACAACGGATGGGACAACTACTTCACGATGACCCTCGCCGACGGCACCAAGCGCCTCACGGTCATCAAAACAGATCATGCCAACGACATCGCCTCGCGCGGCGGTCTCACGGGCGTCCTCTACGAGGCCTGCGCCCGACGCTCCGGGTCCGCCTCCATGACCATGGAGGTCTACCCCCACACGTGGTCCATCGTCGAGGCACGCATCGACTGAGGCTACCCACAACCGTCGTCCTCAATCGACGAGGCCGTGAAACGGCGCGTGAAACGGGCGGGGCTACGCCTGGGTGAGGATCCCCGAGATGAAGCGCGCGCTGTGGTCGAGGGCGGCCTCGGCCTCGGGAATGGTGGGAATGCCCAGGACGTACACGTGGAAGCCATCCGGCTCCACCCGCGCTCGCACGTCGGCACCCGCGCGAGAGGCCTTGCGGGCGAACTCGATCACGTCGGGACCCACGATGTCCGCGTCCCCCTGGAAGATGCGCATCGGCGGCAGTCCCACCGGGTCACCGTACAGGGGGCTGACGCGCCAGTCGGCCGGGTCCAGGTCGCCCGCCCACGCGCGGCCCGCCCACGCCAGGCCGGGGACACGCAGGATCTTGTCGCGGGGCTGCACCTTCTCGATCTCGGGGTTCATCATGGTCACGTCCACCCACGGCGCGTACAGGACGAGGCCGTCCACCTGACGCGCATCCGCATCACGACGCTGCATGGCGAGGGACAGCGCCAGACCGCCACCCGCCGAGTCGCCAAAGATGACGACGCGGCCAAACTCAGCCTGGGCCTCGTCGATAATGGGCTGGACGAAGTCGAACGCTTCGGTCGCTGTGTGTCTGGGGGCGAGCGGGTAGTCGGGGATGATGACGGGCAGACCCGTGCGATCAATGAGACCCTCGACGATACCCCACTGGCCCGCGACCATCGGGTACACGTACGCTCCGCCATGCAGATAGATGAGTGCACCGCCCGAGCGCAGGCCCCGCTTCGGAAAAACGCGGGTGACTCCGCCCTCGCACGTCGCCGTAAAACGCGCCCGCATCGACGCAGGCATGGGATGCGGCTGCGGGGCATGGAGCGCCATCTGCTCAGTTGCCGTCTCGCTGTGTAGCAACGGAGGCACAAGCCCCATACAGAAGTGAACAACGCGCATCTGGAGGGACATGGGGCCTCTTTCGCTCTTTCGGACCGACAAACGGTTTGTGTTCGCATCGGGACGCACCCGCGCGCCAACAGGCACCAGGATACGCCGCGAGAGAGGATTCCTACCTGTCGCACAGGCATCTTTGATGCGCGATGGGGCGCGAGTGTTATCCGTCCAGGGGTACGAGTGTTCCACACAGTGTTGATGTACCAGGTGACGCGCGAGTCTATCCATCCAGGGGTACGAGTTCGACGTCACCCGCGTCGAAGCCAAGGCTTCTGTGTTTCCAGCAGGCGTACGAGGCATCCGCTTGTCGCAGGCACCCGCACCTCAGACGTTGGCTGACCCTCACGCGGATAGGTTGCGAACATCCGGATAGGTTACGAACATCCGGATAGCTTAATAACCTATCCGGATGCGCCGTTCCTATCCAGATGCGCAGTTCCTATCCAGATGCGTCCGTAAGGTTATCCACAGGGCGTCTATCCACTACCGGTTGTATCCACAGGCCACCATCTAGCGCTTTCCTCACTGCTGATGATGGTACGAAACTTCGTCTATGGCACAGGCTTCCATCATCATCACCCCTCCAGCAGACTCACCTCGTGAACAACCACCTTCAACGATGGTCCACATCATGCGTGGCATCTGCGCGGTCCTACCCCTCGATTCCAAAAATACCAACCCCTGGGACGTGTGGGACGCCGTCGCGCGCGCTCGCATGCATGCCGTCGATACCTCACACAAGGACTCTCCCATCTTTGTCGGACAGAGCTGCTTACGACTTATGGGGATTCGCGGCTGGTCACAAAACCCTCCCGTTACCATCTACCGGGAAAACCGACGATGCACTTCTTCTCTCCCTTCGTGTCACGTCGGCTCCACGACGGTTCCAGCAACATCGGTGTCATGCTCCGGGTTTCCACCTCTGTCGGAAGAACGTAGCAGGATCAACGGCTTGGTCGTAGAGCACCCCTATGATGCGCTCGTGAGATGCGCGCTTCATGATGAGCCACTGGAAGCATTCGTCTTGGGCTGCATGGCACTCAACGTATGGAGCCAGTTCTCGATGTTTCATCAGGACGAGTGCCGCCGGAGAGCCGAGGAGATACGAGCTGAACTGCTCGCTCGACTTGATCGGGCTGGCCACGTGCGCGGCTACCGACGCGCTCGCGCGGTCCTCAAGACTATCGATCCAGGCTGCGCCAATCCCGCTGAAGCTGCGCTTCTGTGGCTGGTACGGTCCATCTGTCCCTTCACGGCTAAAACGCAGGTGCATATCGGAATACGAGGCCACCACTACTACATCGACATCCTGATCGAAGACTTGCACCTCATCATCGAATTTGATGGGGTTGCGAAACTTGGGGAAAGTCGTGTCGAGCTCGAACAAGCCAAGCGCGAGTGGGTGTTGCGAGATCAGAACCTTCGAGATGCCGGGTGGCAGGTCATCCGAGTGAGTTGGCCAGACTACGACGACTGGGAACAGCTGCGGATCCGGCTGAGCCGAGTCCTGGGTCCGATCAATCCTGCTCCCGACTGTCGTTTCCTGTGGAAACTACCGACACAACGCTGCGACGGGCCCTTGCGGCGCTTCTACTCACGAACCCAACGCATGGGACACATTCACGCGGATAGGTAACAAACATCCGGATAGGTTACGAACATCCGGATAGCTTAATAACCTATCCAGATGCACCGTTCCTATCCAGAACTGCGTTTCCTATCCAGATGTGCAACCACACATGCCTCCACGCAAGCCATCACACGGATAGGTAACAAACATCCGGATAGGTAACAAACATCGGGATAGCTAAATAACCTATCCAGATGCGTGGTTCCTATCCAGAACGACGGCCGGTGGATTGGCCCCACCCATTAACGGGTTGCTCACGCCACCACGCGCACGCTCAACATCGGCCCAGCACGCGGACAACCTATCCGCATGCACCGGGCACGATCACGATTAGCAGCGAACGAAGGCCCCGGTCACCGTTTTCTGCGTTGCAGGGACGCCGGCGCACACCCCCACCACACGGCACGCCCTACCACACGGCGCACACCCCACACGTCACGCACGCGTCGTACCCATCACCCAGCACGCACCCGGCACGCACTCGACACGCACCCGGCACGCACCTGGCCCCCACCCGCGCATACAAAACGCGCCCGGACCAACCGGTCCGGGCGCGCAACGTATTCGGCTCAGGCGTTAGGACGCTTGCCGTGGTTCGCGCCGTGCTTACGACGATCGCGACGCTTACGACCCCGCTTCGACATGTCATTCTCCTTGGGTTTGTTGTCTAGACTGAAGCATTTTTGCACACATTGGCTCAAACCACCAAGGCACAACACTAGCCCGGCGACGAAGGTCACCGAAAAACGGGCGGCAGCCCCGGCCTCGTCAGCCCGCGTAACGCCGTACGGCCGCGCGTTGTCGCAGCGCGCTCAGCGCCAGGAGACGGACACGCTGGTGATCGAGGCGACGACGCGGGCACGCAGCGCATCCGAGGCCTGCTCGGTCTCGTAGCAGCCGCGCATGAGGGCGCGCACGTGGCGCTCGGCGTCCAGGGCGTCGGTGCAGTGCGCGCAGGTGGCGACGTGCTTGATCATGAGGGCGCGGGCGCGAGCATCGGGGCCGGGCACGGATCCGGCGTCGATGAGGCCGCTGCGGCGGTCGCACTCCTCGCAGTCGATCAGTTCGTACAGGGCATCCTGGACGTCCTGGCAGGTAACGTGGGTGGTCACTTGGTTCCTCCGATCCCGTATTCCGCGGCGACGTCGGCCAGCGCGGAGCGCAGGTTCTTGCGCGCGCGGTTCAGTCGGCTCATGACGGTCCCCATGGGAACTCCTAGTTCTTCGGCGATTTCCTTGTAGCTCATACCTTCAACGTCAGCCATGAGGACAACCATCCGGTGTTCCTCTGAGAGCGAATCGAGGGCGTCGCGCAGCTGCGAGGAGGGTAGCGCCTCGAGGGCCTCGACTTCCGCGGATTTGAGGCCGACCTCCGAGTGGGAGGCGGCATCGGCGAGCTGCCAGTCCTCGACGGTGTCGCTGGAGGCGCGCTTGGGCGAGCGCTGTGCCTTGCGGTAGCTGGTGATGTACGTGTTGGTGAGGATCCGGTACAGCCAGGCCTTGATGTTGGTGCCGGGCTGGTACTGGTGGAACTTCTGGTAGGCCTTGAGGTAGGTTTCCTGAACCAGGTCCTCCGCGTCGGCGCGATTGCGGGTCATGCCTAGTGCCGCGCCGAAGAGTTGGTTCATGAGGGGCATCGCTTCGTCCATGAAGCGCGCCTCGAGTGCGGCGCCGTCCGGGACGGACGAGGCCGGGGCGGGCTCGGGTGCCTGCGGCGTCGGTGAGGGGGTTGTCGTATCCATCGCCTCCCAGCGTAGTCGCGCGGGCGTGCGGCGCGAATGGGAGTGGGCGATGGGCGGTCATACTGAGGGCAACGCCTCACGCCCCTCTTTATTCCACAACCCCCAACAATTGTGTGTTGCACCACTTTCGCCCCCTTGTTTGGGAGTGGTCGGGCCGTTCGGCTTCCCCCGGGGGCAAAGGTGTCGAACAATAGGGGTATGAATCTGCTGCGCGTTGTTGCCCGTCCCCTGCTCGCCGCCCCGTTCATCGCCGACGGGGTTGATGCCCTCATGCATCCGCGTTTCCACGTGGAGCGCGCCGCGGGCGTTCGTCCCCTCATCGACAAGGCGACCAACGCGGTCGGCCTGGAGCCGCTGACGGATCAGCAGCTGGCGCTCGCGACCCGCGTGACGGGCGCGGTGACGGTCGTCGCCGGCCTGCGTTTCGCGCTGGGCCGCAAGCCCCGCGTGGCCGCCCTGACACTGGCTGCGATCGGCGCGCCGATGGTCCTCGTCAACGCTCCGCTGCCGGGCACGACGCGAGGCCTGTCCAAGGAACAGATCAAGCGTCGTCGCTACCGCACGCTAAATAAGGCGGGCCTGGCCGCAGGCGCCCTCCTCGCGTCGACGGATCGCGTCGGCCAGCCCTCAGCCCTCGTCGCACACGCGATGCGCCGCGACCAGCGCCGCGCGATCGCCGCGGCCGAGGCCGCCGTCGTGGAGCGTCTGAGCGGCACCGCTTCGTGAGCGCGCCCTGGCCCGCTCCCCTGGCTGCCTCTCCCGTGGATGCCACGGTCGAGGTGCCGGGGTCTAAGTCGATCACGGCGCGCGCCCTGTACCTGGCGGCCGTCGCCGATTCCCCCTCCGTCATTCGCGGTGCCCTGGATGCGCGCGATACGCGACTGTTCGCAGCCGCCCTGGAAGTGATGGGCGCGCGCGTCGAGGACGAGGGCGCGGGCATTCTGCGCGTCACCCCGATGGAGCTTCCGCCGCGCGGCGGTCGCATCGAGTGCGGCCTAGCCGGCACCGTCATGCGTTTCCTGCCGCCCCTGGCGGCGCTGTCCCCCGAGGAGACCCTCTTCGACGGGGACGAGCAAGCCTACGCGCGCCCGCTCGGCCCGCTCCTGGACGCCCTGGTGCGCATGGGCGCGACCGTCACGTATCACGGGGAGCGCGGGCACCTGCCCTTCACGATCCAGGGCCCGATCCACACGCCGCTCGGCGCGCAGGCGTGGGTGGATTCCTCGTCCTCCTCGCAGTTCCTCTCCGCCCTGCTGCTCGTCTCTCCCCTCGTGGGCGATCCCCTGTTCGTGTCGGCTCCGGGGCTCGTCCCGTCGATGCCGCACGTGGAGATGACGCTGGCGTCCTTGGCGGGCGCGGGCATCGACCTGGAGGTCGTGGACGAGGGACGCGCGAACCTATCCACCTGGCACATCTTCCCGTCGCGTCCCCGCGGCGGCGACATCACCGTCGAGCCCGACCTGTCCAACGCGGGCCCCTTCCTGGCCGCCGCGATGGTGACGGGTGGGCGCGTGCGTATCCCGGCGTGGCCAGGGGCGACGACGCAGGCGGGCGACGCCTGGCGCGCGCTGCTGGGCCACATGGGCGCGACCATCACGCTCGACGAGGAGGGCCTGACCCTCTCCGGTCCGGGCGCAGGCAACTACCCGGGCATCAAGGCGACCATGGCCGAGGTCGGCGAGCTCACCCCCACCCTGGCCGCGATCTGCGCCTACGCTTCGAGCCCGTCGCACCTGAGCGGCATCGCGCACCTGCGCGGGCACGAGACCGACCGCCTGGCGGCTCTGGTCGCCGAGATCAACCGCGCGGGCGGGCAGGCCGAAGAGACCGAGGACGGCCTGATTATCACGCCGCGCCCGCTCCACGCCGCGCAGATCCGTTCCTACGCGGATCATCGCATGGCGACCTTCGGCGCGATCCTGGGCCTGGTGACGCCGGGCATCACGGTCGACGACATCGCGTGTACCTCCAAGACGCTGCCCGACTTCGAGGCGATGTGGGCCTCCTTAGTGAGCGCTCACGATCAGGAACACACCCAGGCTGCCCCGGCCTCGTCCAGCGAGGAGGAGAAGTGATGGCCCGACGCGACACCGGAACCGACGACCCGCGCGTGCGCGTGCGCGCCGGCAAGGGCTCGCGCCCCCGCACGAAGGACCGGCCCAACTGGTCCTCGAAGCCGCTGGGCCGCGTCATCGGCATTGACCGGGGCCGCTATCAGGTGAGTCTGGAGCAGGACGGCACCCGCGTCGTGGCCGTGCGCGCCCGCGAGCTGGGCCGCGGCTCCGTCATCATGGGCGACCGCGTGCGCCTGACCGGCGACCTGTCCGGGCGCCCCGACACGCTCGCGCGCATCGTCGCCGTCGAGGAACGCTCCTCGGTGCTGCGCCGCTCCCTCGAGGACGCGCCGGATCAGCGCGGTGAGAAGGCGATCGTCGCGAACGCGGACACAATGTGCATCGTCGTGGCGCTGGCGGATCCGCCGCCGCGCACCGGCATGATCGACCGCTGTCTGGTCGCCGCCTACGAGGCGGGCCTCGATCCTGTCCTGGTACTGACCAAGGCGGACCTGGCCAGCCCGGACGAGCTGATCGCCGCCTACGAGGACTTCGACGTGCGCGTCGTGCTCACGAGCGCCGAGGCCGGACAGGCCGACCCGGGCGTCGCCGAGCTGCGGGCCCTCCTAGCCGGCCATTGGTCGGTGCTCGTGGGGCATTCGGGGGTCGGAAAGTCCACGCTCATCAACCTCCTGGTGCCGGGCGCGGGCCGCGCGACGGGCCACGTCAACGAGGTGACGGGGCGCGGGCGCCACACGTCCACGTCCTCGGAGGCCTTCGAGCTGGACGAGGGCGGCTGGATCGTGGATACGCCCGGCGTGCGTTCTTTCGGGCTGGGGCACGTGAGCGTCGCGGACGTGCTCGGCGTCTTCCCGGACGTCGCGGAGGCAGCCGCCTGGTGCCTGCCGCTGTGCTCGCACGGCGAGGAGGAGCCCTCGTGCGCGCTTGACAGTTACGCGCGCGCCACCAGCCCCTTCAGCATCGACGAGGCCGGGGACGAGGACACGGATCGGGTGCGCTCCGAGCGCGCTTCCCGCGTGGCGTCGGTGCGCAGGCTGCTGGAGGCCGTGGCGACAGCGGAGGCCGCCAGCAAGGCTGCCCGGTAGATCAGAAGCGCATGTGACACTCACATACAGATGCGCGACCATTCAATAAAATAACACTTGACAAAGCCTCTTACGGTACACACAATGGAAGTGTAGCGATGGTCGCTACACATGATTACAAGGACGTGATCACTATGAAACTGCCGTCAAAGCTATCGCAGCCTGCGTCTGCACTGCACTCTTGTCAGTCGGCACAACCCTTCCCACACAAGCTGCCGGTCGATTAACGGTTGTCCCAACGGGCGAAACAACAATCGATGAGACCGAATCGGTCGAGGCAGCCAACGCTGCCGGCGTTGTTACCGCTGCTCTCATTGCAATGAGGTTTGGGTACGACGCTGCATTTAATGAGGGAGTTAACCAGGCCAGCACCGGCGGCCTCACATGGAGCGACTGGCAGGGCGCCAAGGGGTGGGCAATTTACGTCGCAGCCAATTCTGCAGGTCTCCTCGGAACGAGCGGATACATTGGCTTCCGCCAGGGATTTACGCACGAGTGCTGGGCGCATAACTACTGCTACGCCCACTAACACTGACCACTGACCACTGACCACTGACCACTGACCACTGACCACTGACCCGACGATTCACAAGGAGGATGGGAAATGCAACAGCTTCGATCCAGTACAGTGGAAGGTCGCGAGACAGTGCCGACAAGCACAGACAGAGCACTGCGCGGGGTGTTTGCCACCACTTTTTTTGCGATCACCATCGCATCCATCGCGTTTTCCATCGCAGCGTCAGGGAGGCCTTCACGCGAACTGACGACCGCCATGTGCGCGGCACTTGCTGCCTGGCAAATGGCCGGCTATTCACGCTCGTGCGCACGAACAACCTCGCGACTGTGGCCTCGCGCGCTCGAATGGACGGGAATTAC
The DNA here is from genome assembly GCA_916438945.1 of uncultured Actinomycetaceae bacterium. Taxonomy (GTDB): domain Bacteria; phylum Actinomycetota; class Actinomycetes; order Actinomycetales; family Actinomycetaceae; genus Pauljensenia. The sequence continues at coordinate 137,535 of CAKAGS010000002.1, forward strand.
GTGCGCGATTATCTCAATAGGGGCAGCAGTGATGAGTGTGATCACCAGCAACGGTGGCGGTTACGACTATTTCTCGATTCCCTCGCGAGTCACGAATGGCGCCCTGCTCGGCACACTCTGTTGCCTCATAGCGCTGCTCGTGCTCAAGTACCGAACCCGAGACATCCACGCGTAAACCGCGACACGCCAGTAGCGCACTGGTTCTAATCGAACGTTGGAAGCTGTGCGCAAAGCTACGAGTCACTAAGCGCGCGGGGGCGCATCCACGCTGCAAGCTCGATGCGCCCCCGCGCCTCGGGTTTTCGATGTCATCTTTTACGATGGGCAAGTCCTGGAACAAGGACGCGGATCTGGGGAAGTCTGAGCACTCTTCCCGCGTGGCGTCGGTGCGCAGGCTGCTGGAGGCCGTGGCGACGGCGGAGGCCGCCAGCAAGGCAGCCCGGTAAAGAAAAGTAGGCACCGAAAGCCCTTGACAGCACTCCCCCTGCGTGGACAATGAGGGTATAGCGATGGTCGCTATCTCTGGTTCAAAAGGTCGTGATCGCTATGTCCACCATCGAGCAGAACCTTATCGGCAACACCGCAGGGCTTTCGCGGGTCAACAAGGTCCTCCGCTACTTCTTCTTCGCGCTGTTGATCGGCACTGCCGTCTATTCGATTGGCGGCACCTTCTTCGGGATAGACAACCGCCTGACTGACTACGGGCTCGTCATTGCCTTGGCGTTCCTCGCGTCTCAGGCGCCAGGATATTCGCGCACGATTCCTGGCGTTCATCCTGTCCTTCGAGCCTGCGAGTGGGCGGTGATGGGTTGTTGCCTCGTATGCACCGCCGCTGTCATCATCGGTGATGTCACGGACGGGGGCATCGACCCCGAACCCTACAACACGCCATTGAACGTTGCCATGGGCGCTACGCTTACCGCCCTCTGCTTCTTTACGATTCTCCTAGTCTCCAAGGAGCGGGCACGCCGCCGCGGGCTGATTCCCCCGTCCCGCTAGGCACGCAGACGGGCACCCACCGCGAGAGTCCGCGGTGAGACCACCCCTCGCCCGCTAGCAGGCGAGGGGTGGCTACCTCGCGCCGCGTCCCGCTAGAGTGGTGGGCATGTCGAATCCCGAAAACTCCTCCCCGGATCGCCCCGAGAGCGAGCGAATAATCCGCGCTATCTTCTTTGTTGCCCTCCCCACCATCGTGTTTCTCATGGTGTACTCAATGACCGAACTTGGCCGTTTGAGGACCCATTCGTTCACCTTGGGAGTCTGCGCAACGACCTTGGGCATGCAGCTGCCGGGAGCAGCACGCCGCATCTTTGCGACAACTCCGGCTTATTTCATCGTCGAGCGTATCGGCCTCATCTGTGCGGGCCTGTGCATCGTCACCGCGATGATGAGCGCCTTCGTGCCCCTGACAGACGACATGACGGCCTACCGCCACTCGATGCTGACGAGCTACGTCCTGGGCGCCGTCACCCTGGTGAGCTGGATCTACCTGCGCCGCAAGGCCCGCTAACCGCGCCGCGCAGCGCTGTCCGCCCGACGGGGGGCACTCAGCGCTGGAACAGTCTCACGAAGTTGCGCAGGATGACACGCGAGGGAT
>CAKAGS010000003.1 GCA_916438945.1 uncultured Actinomycetaceae bacterium
CCCCGGCCTCGTCTGTGATGCTCGCCCCGTTGCTTGCGTGCCCTTGCTGGGCCTGTTAAGCTGATCCGTGCCGAAGACCGTTGGTGTCCACGCTAGTGGAGGAAAATCCAACGCAGGTGAGTGAGCAGCCTTGCTGCAACCGAGCGTACGCCCGACACGATCCTGCGTGTCGGGTTTTTTCTTACCTACGGTCACGTATCTGGAAGGAGGACCATGGCGAAGTCCGACAAGGTGGCAGCAGTTGCCGAGCTCGTGGAGCGTTTCCGCGCAGCCGACGCTGTCCTGCTGACCGAGTACCGCGGCCTGACCGTCGGCCAGCTCAAGCAGCTGCGTCGCGGCCTGGGCGAGAACGCGACCTACGCCGTGGCAAAGAACACGCTGGCGCGCCTGGCTGCCAAGGAGGTCGGTCTCGACTTCCTGGCTGAGGACCTCAAGGGTCCCACGGCCATCGCTTTCGTCTCCGGCGAGCCCGTTGAGGCCGCCAAGACCCTGCGTGATTTTGCTAAGGACAACCCCGCCCTCGTGCTGAAGTCCGGCGCGATGGACGGTGCTCAGCTGAGCGCCGAGGCTGTCAAGAAGCTTGCCGATCTCGAGTCCCGCGAGGTCCTGCTGGCCAAGGCCGCAGGCGTCCTCAAGGCCAAGATTGGTCAGGCGGCGTTCGCATTCAACGCTCTGCCCGTCAAGGCAGTGCGCACCATCGATGCTCTGCGCGAGAAGCAGCAGGGCGAGGCGGCCTGACGAGACAGGCCATGTTCCACGCCGCCACCCCGGCTGCGTGAAACTACCCAACAATCTGCACTCGTGCAGGCCAATTAGGAAGGATGCCACTCATGGCTAAGCTCTCCAATGACGAGCTCATCGCAGCTTTCAAGGAAATGACCCTCATCGAGCTCTCCGACTTCGTGAAGCTCTTCGAGGAGACCTTCGACGTTGAGGCCGCTGCCCCCGCAGCCGTCGCCGTTGCCGCCCCGGCCGCCGACGCCCCCGCCGCCGAAGAGAAGGACGAGTTCGAGGTCGTCCTCGAGTCCGCCGGTGACAAGAAGATCGCCGTCGTCAAGGTCGTCAAGAACCTGGCCGGCCTGGGCCTCAAGGAAGCCAAGGACCTGGTTGACTCCGCGCCCTCCACCATCTTCCCCGCCGCGAAGAAGGAAGACGCCGAGAAGGCCAAGGCTGAGATCGAAGAGGCCGGCGGCAAGGTCACCCTTAAGTGACTTTCCCCGTCTGAATCGTTCAGACTTCATACCCGACTGGGTATCGAAAACCCCGTCCCGCATCCGCGGGGCGGGGTTTCCGCGTGCCTGGGCGCGTCATGTTGCTTGTGGCGCCACCGGTGTTCCGGGCGCCGCGAGGTCTGTTAGGGCCGGGCTGCTGGTTGTGCCCGTGGGCGGCGGCCCGCCCGCGAGCCGTCCGCGCCGCGAGCTTCGCTCGGCGCGTCGCCTCGAAGCCCGGCCAGGCCCCGCCACCGTCCACGGGCACCGCAGCCAGACCCTCCGGTCCCTCCGGCGCCCTCCACACCAGTGGGGCCTGGTGTGCTGAGGGTGATCCACGTCGTCTCGAAGCCCGGCCAGGCCCCGCCACCGCCCACGGGCGCCGCAGCCAGGCCCCGCTACCGCCCACGGGCGCCGCAGCCAGGCCCTCCGGTCCCTCCGGCGCCCCACGCCGGCAGCGATGGGGGGGCTTGCACTACATGAAGCATTCAGGGGGCGTGTCGTCGGCGTGTCGGACCCTCGTGTAGTGCATTTCCCCCCAATTGGCGGCGGTAAGGGCGCGACTTGAGGGGGTGTAGTCGCCAAACTGTAGGCCCGTCGAGTGAAAACAGCCAAAATAGGCCACGTTGGATGGATCAGGCTGCGCATGTGGATAGGTTGAGAGCATCCGGATAGGTTATGAGCATCTGGATAGGTTATTAACCTATCCAGATCGTCGTAACCTATCCACATCGTCGTAACCTATCCGGATCGTCAGCTGCGAGGTCCGCGATATCCACGTGCCCGAACGGCGGGCCTTGTGCTTCGGTGTGTTATCCACGCTGACGCCTGTCTGATATTCGTGTGTAGCTGGGGCTGTTGACTTTTGCTGGCTACACTGCCTGTCCATGCAACGGCCTGCGGTCGTTACGATCAGCTTCTGAGCCTCCCCATTCGCAAAATTACTTGTTCCCGTGAGGTGTACACCTGATCGGGTAGATTCCACCTCTTCTGATCGGGTTGAATCTTCCCGATCGGGTTGATTGTTTCCGATCAGGTTGAACGTTGTCTATCGGCTCTAACTTTCCGGGATGACATACGAGTGTCGCGGATTGTGAGAAGCAACAGGATGCTTGCAGGGGTGACTTATCCATGAAGCGGTGTTCTTGTAGTGGGGTTGCGATGTGGACACGGTCTTTCGTATGGCAGTGATGCTGGCGTGTTCGTCCATGTGACCACGACACAGAATCGTTCTTCCATGTGACTGCGACACGGAAACCTTCTTTCGTTTGACCATGACGCGGCGTCAGGGGTCAGAATCGATGTCATGAGCAACGACACCATTCTCTACACGGTCGGAGAGGTCGCCGAGCGCTTCTCCCTGACGGTGCGAACGCTGCACCACTGGGAGGCGCAGGGTCTCCTCGCTCCCACCGCGCGGAGCTGGTCGAACTACCGGCTCTATTCAGCCGAGGATTGTGCCCGAGTCCAGAGGGTCGTCATCTACCGGGCGACGGGGATGAAACTCATGGACATTAAGTCTCTGCTCGATTCTGGAGACACGGCGGTCGAACACCTGAAGAGGCAAAGAGAGAGGCTTGTTGCTCACCGTCGCGAGACGGACGCAATGATCGAAGCACTAGACATACTGTTGGAGGACGCAATGAATGACAAGGCGCTCACCGTGGAAGAAATCGGGACGATCATGGGGAAGGCCGACTTTGCGGCGTACCAGAGCGAGGCCGAGGAACGCTATGGCGACACCGCCGACTGGCGTGAATCGCGAGAACGCACTGCTTCGTGGCAAACCGCCGACTGGCGGCAGAATGCTGAGCGATTCCATGACATTGAACGCAGGATGATCGATGCGATTCGCGATGGTGCCGCTCCTGACAGCGAGAGGGCAGCCAGCCTCGTCGAGGAACATAGAGAAACTCTCAGTGAGTTCTTTCCCGTCACGCCTGCCAAGCACTACATCATGTCGCGCGGGTACATCCACGACGAGCGATTCCGCGAACACTACGATTCGCAGCAGGTTGGCTTCGCACGGTGGCTTGCTGACGCGATCGAGCAAGTCGCGAGGCAGCGGGACGTAGACATCGAGAATCCCACATGGGAGTGAGCGCTCCAGACAAGGAAGTTGGATGTCAGTGACACGCAGCATAGCTCCAGTCCCGTATCTGGCTTGCCAGTTCCGAATAGTCTCTGCTACTATCTTCTCTTGTCGCAATCCTGCGTAGCTCAACGGCAGAGCATCCGACTGTTAATCGGACGGTTACTGGTTCGAATCCAGTCGCAGGAGCAGATGCCCCGAGTTTTTAAACTCGGGGCTTTTTGTTTCTCGGAGCTTATCTGTGACGGGGGAGTATGAGGCTATTCGGGCACGAACTGTCCACCAGCTGGGTCCTGCTGATCATTGTTGTCGCGTATTGGGTGTTCTCGGGAATTGGCACGTGGTGGCTCAGGAGGCGTCAGTCCGTGGAGAGGCGGCGAGCCGATGAGCGTCCTCGTCGCCCGAGGGAAGCGGAGGCGCAAAAACTCTCCCTGCGCCCCTCAACGCCTCGCAGCAAGGAGCGAGCGGGAGGATCGGCTGGCTGGACAACATCCAGGTTCGTGCCCAGAGCGTGGAAGCGCTGGAACGAGACGCCCCGTGACGCCAGCGATGACAAGCGTATCGTCACTGCCGCGAGCCTGTGGGGAGCTCCCCAGAAAAGCGCCCCCTTCCCGAAACGCTTTCCATGCCAGTCAGCTGGGCAAAGGCGACACTTGGACAGGGACCTCTACGACGAGATGCTCGGCACGCCCCATGGATGTGGATGATCCGGTGCAGATTCTCAGTCCTCGCACGTGGGCGGATCTGTGCCTCGACGTGTGGGCACTCCATTCGCGTTCTGGGCAGCGCCCGCGCCTGATGCGCGTGTGGCTCAATGAGCAGCGTGCCTCGTCGAGATCCATCGGGGCAAGATCGTGACGGTCGACGACATCCTTCCCGATGAAGTTGTCGGATTCGTCCGCGGTTTCACCCGCCTGGGTCCGCGCAAGGGGGACGTGGACGGATTGCGGTGGCTCTCGAGGGGGAGCGTGCCCATCGGTTCGCGGCCGCTGTGGCGGACATATAAACAGCTGACGGAGCTCGGCGCTGTCGCTCCCGACGGGTCGGCTCTCGGTGATGCCCTGCGCGCGGCAGACTTTCACGTCCTGGCGATCACCTGCATGCGCTACGACTCGGCGTGGACTGAGAACTTCGCGGAGCTGCGCGTCCTCGATGCCGGTGGGATGACGTATCAGGTGGGGCATGCGTACCGGAAAGAATCGGGGGCGGATCGGTGGCAGCCGCCCAGTGGCGAAGCGTTAGCGGGGGAGTGGGAGCCTCCGAGTGGCCCACCTCTCGTGCCGGGTATGTGGGACGAGGCCGGGCATGAGCACGTGGACCGTGCGGACTGCGCTGGGGTAACACCCGGGGTGGAGGACGCGGTGAAAGCGGGTATTGCTGTGGATGGGGCCGGTTGTGGGGCCGAGAGTGAGGCCGCTGTGCTGGATGAGGGCGATGGAACCGCTGACCGAGCCCGGAGCGAGCTGCCTGATGGAGCGTGCGCACCCGTGGCGCTCACTGACCTGCCCGTGGTGCCGATAGATCCGAAGGTGGTCCTGTGGGCTGTGGAGAAGATGATTGAGCTGTGACTGCCGCGCGTTATGACGCGGCGTGTGCGGGCAAGGAGAAATGAGCTGTGAGGGAAGAACTCGTCGAGGCTGTTCTGCGGGTCGTGGAAGAAATCCCCGAGGGGCGTGTGGCCACGTACGGCATGATTGCCCGTGCGGTTGGTACCGGTCCGCGCGTCGTGGGGCGGATCATGCACGATTGGGGCGGTGGAGTCCCGTGGTGGCGCGTCGTGAACGTTCACGGAACTTTTCCAACAACTGTTCGGGGTGGGGGATTTTTTGAGTGGGAACAAGAGGGGATCCCTCACGATCCGACACGCGGAAGAGCATTGATCAAAGAGTGTGTGGTGGAGCAGGAATGGCTGGACGGTGTCGCGCTTTCAGTCATTGAAAAACTGCAGGATGGTGCGGAAATGTCAGACTGAAAGGTCCTGACATTCGGTTACGATTTGATTACATGCAAAGACATTTGGGTCGCGCGGAACACTGTGATGCTCTAGTCTTAAGAGGACGCCGAAGAGGGCGATTCTCCGGAACAGTGACCGTTAGCGTTAACGAAGCCGGAGGAGCAAACTCCAGAAACAGAGAAGTTACTGGTACCCAAGGGGTGAGAAGTGACGAACTTACTAGAGCTAAAGGGGATCTCAAAGACGTTCCCCGGTGTGAAGGCGCTGTCCGACGTGGACCTCGACCTTCGACCCGGTGAAGTCTTGGGTCTCTGCGGTGAGAACGGAGCGGGCAAGTCCACGCTCATGAAGGTGCTCACCGGTATCCACAAGTCCGACCCGGGCGGCGAGATCTGGCTGCAGGGGAGAAGGTCGACATCCAGTCGCCGGAGCACGCACGTGACCTCGGCCTGTCGATCATCCACCAGGAACTCAATATCGTTCCTGACCTGACCGTCGCCCAGAATCTGTACATCGGTCGACCCGGCACGTCCAAGTTTGGATACGTCGACGACCGTAAGATGGTCCGTGATGCGCGCGAGCTTTTCGAGCGCCTCAACATGGACATCGATCCCACCGCCTACTGCCGTGACCTGCCGGTTGCGCGTCTGCAGATGGTGGAAATTGCGCGCGCGCTGTCCTTCGACTCGAAGATCCTGGTTATGGACGAGCCCACGGCTCCTCTGACCACGACCGAGACCGAGTCCCTGTTCGAGCTGGTGCGCGACTTCGTGTGCCCGACGACCGGCCTGATCTTCATCACGCACCGCATGCCCGAGCTCACCGAGCTCACCAACCGCATCTCGGTCCTGCGCGATGGCAAGTACATCGGCACGGTGGACACGGCCTCGACCCCCATGAGCGAGGTCGTCAAGATGATGGTCGGACGCGAGGTCCCCGCGGACGCGCGTCCACCACCAAGCCGCTCTCCGACGAGGCCGTCCTGCGCGTCGAGCACCTGTCGACCGTTAAGGCCGTCCACGACGTGTCCTTCGAGGTGAAGAAGGGCGAGATCTTCGGATTCGCGGGCCTGGTCGGTGCCGGCCGTACCGAGGTCGCCCGCGCGCTGTTCGGTGCAGACCCCCACACGTCGGGCGATATCTACGTCCACGGCAAGAAGGTCAGCATCAAGGGCGCGAACGACGCCGTGAAGAACGGCATCGGCTACCTGTCCGAGGACCGCAAGCAGTACGGCCTGCTCCTCGACAAGGACCTGTCCTTCAACACGGGCATGGCCGCCATGGACCACTTCACGAACGCATCGGTTGTTGCCACCAAGAAGCTGCGCGAGGTCGCCAAGGACTACGTGGCGAAGCTGCGCACGCGTACCCCCAGCGTTGACGTCGAGGTCCGCAGCCTCTCGGGCGGCAACCAGCAGAAGGTTGTCGTGGCCAAGTGGCTGGAGCGCGATACCGACATCCTGATCTTCGACGAGCCGACCCGCGGCATCGACGTGGGCGCGAAGGATGAGATCTACACGCTGCTCGAAAACCTGGCACAGCAGGGAAAGGCGATCATTGTGATCTCCTCGGAGCTGCCTGAGGTCCTGCGCCTGGCGAACCGCATCGCCGTCATGGCCCACGGCCGCATCATCGGCACCCTCGACAATGAGGACGCCACCCAAGAAAACATCATGGAACTGGCCACCGTCGGCCAGGAGGAAGCGAACGGAGTACACGCGTGAGCACCGCCGTCGTCGATAACAAGGGCCTGGAGGCGCCGTCGCCTTTCAAGACCTTCATGAAGAACAACATGCAGCTGCTGCTGGTCACACTGGCGCTGCTGGTCGTTCTGGCATTCTTTAGCTTTGCAGTGCCCAACTTCGCGTTCATCAACCGTGAGGTCTACCTGGGTATCGTCCTGCAGTCGGCCTACACGGGCGTCATGGCGCTCGGTGCGACATTCGTCATCGCGACCTCCGGCATTGACCTCTCCGTCGGTACGGGCCTGAGCCTCGTGGCCGTCATGGCCGGTATCTTCCTGGCGGGCGACAAGATGAACCTGCCGCTCGGCCTCGGCCTCGTTCTGACGCTGCTGGTCGGTATGGCGATCGGCCTGGTCAACGGCCTGAACGTGTCCATCCTCGGCCTGCCGCCATTCATCGCAACACTGGCGATGATGATGGTCGCCCGAGGCCTGGCGCTGATCATCTCCGACAAGGCCTCGATCTCGATCGCCAACCCCGGCTACAAGTACATTGCCTCCGGCATGCCCATCCCGTACGTTGCCAACGCTGTCATCATCTTCGTGGTCCTCACGGTCCTGGCCACCTTCCTCATGAACAAGACCCTGCTGGGCCGCTACGCCCTCTCGATCGGCTCCAACGAGGAGGCCACGCGCCTGTCCGGCGTCAACGTTCGCATGTGGAAGATCATCATCTACGTGGTCGCGGGCGCGTTCATGGCCGTCGGCGCCATCCTGTACTCGGCTCGTAACGGCCTCGTCCAGCCCGCTGAGGGCGTGGGCATGGAGCTCAACGTCATTGCGGCGGCCGTCATCGGCGGTACCTCACTGTCGGGTGGCCGTGCTTTCGATCCCCGGCGCCCTGGTCGGCGCAATCCTCATGGAGACCCTGAAGAAGGGCCTGACGATGATGGGTATCGCCGCCGAATGGCAGTTCGTCGTCACCGGTATCGTCCTGCTCCTGGCGGTCGTTATCGACAACCTGCGTCGCATCCGCGAAAACGCAGCCTGATCCTTCATCCATCCCAATTACACCCCGTGAACCAACGCTGGTTCACACCCCAGAAAGGCGGGAACACTCCCGCCCCCCACGAAAGGAAAACCAATGCGCCCCATCGGACGTATCTTCGCCGCCGCCGCCGTCGGCTCCATGGCTCTGGGCCTGGCTGCCTGCACGACCTCAACGGACTCCTCCGCTCCCTCCTCTGACGCCAAGCCCAGCGAGAGCTCGGGCTCCGCTAAGGTTGACACCTCCGGCGACATGCAGGACTGGGAGAAGGCCGCGGTCAAGGGTGACGGCACCAAGACCATCTACCTGGTCTCCAAGGGCTTCCAGCACCGATTCTGGCAGGCCGTGAAGGAAGGCGCCGAGCAGGCTGGCGAGGAGCTGGGCTACAAGGTGAACTTCGTTGGCCCGCAGGACGAGACCAAGGTGACCGAGCAGACCGACCAGCTGAAGTCTGCTCTGGACTCCGGCCCGGCCGCCATCGGCTTCGCCGCTCTCGACTCCAAGGCTGCCGCCGACCTGCTCACCGAGATCCAGGGCAAGGGCATCCCGGTCGTCGCCTTCGACTCCGGTGTTGAGTCCGACATCCCGGTGACCACCGTCCAGACGGACAACAAGAAGGCCGCCGAGGAGGCCGCCAAGCACATGATCGAGCTCCTCAAGGACAAGAAGGGCTCCGTCGGCATGGTCTGCCACGACTCGACCTCCACCACGGGCAAGCAGCGCTGCGAGGGCTTCAAGGAGTACTTCAAGGCCAACGCTCCCGCCGACCTGAAGCTCCTTGACGAGCAGATCGCCGGTGAGGTCACCAAGGCCGCCGACACCTCGCTGTCCATCATCCAGGCCAACTCCGACATCGTCGGCATGTACGGCTCCAACGAGGCCGCCGCCTCCGGCATCGTCCAGGGTGTTGCTGAGTCCGGCAAGGACGTCACCGTTGTCGGCTTCGACTCGGGCAAGACCCAGATCGACGCCATCAAGGCCGGCACCGAGGCCGGCGCCGTGACCCAGTCGCCCGTGAAGATCGGTTACTACACGGTTAAGGCCGCTGTCGTCGCCATCAACAAGGGCGAGCTGCCCAAGGTCATCGACTCGGGCTTCGCCTGGTACGACAAGATGAACATCGACAACGCTGAGATCAAGGCGAACCTGTACGAGTGAGCCGATAGCTCCATCGGGCACGAGGCCGGGGCCGGGGACGTGACAAACTGAACCGGTGGCCCGCCGCGGGTCCCGCTCCACTCACGTGGGGCGGGACCCGCGGACCCGGCACTTTTTGTTCACAGGATCCGAGGGGGCGAGCGCCCCCGCGCTCCGACATCGACGTCACCATGAGGGATGAAGGAATAATGACAAACCACCCCCGCATCGGAATCCGCCCCACTATTGACGGCCGCCGCAAGGGCGTTCGTGAGTCGCTCGAAGAGCAGACCATGAACATGGCGAAGTCCGTCGCCGAGCTTTTCACCTCCAACCTGCGCTACCCGGACGGCAGCCCCGTCGAGGTCGTCATTGCTGACACCACGATCGGCCGCGTCCACGAAGCCCAGGCTTGCGCCGCGAAGTTCCGTGCGAACAACGTCGGCCTGACCCTGACGGTCACCCCCTGCTGGTGCTACGGCACCGAGACCACCGACATGGATCCCGCGATGCCCCACGCCATCTGGGGCTTCAACGGCACTGAGCGCCCCGGCGCCGTGTACCTCGCCGCCGCGCTCGCCGGCCACGCACAGATTGGCATCCCCGCCTTCGGCATCTACGGCGAGCACGTGCAGGATGCTGACGACACCTCCATCCCCGAGGACGTTCGCACCCGCCTCCTCGACTACGCGACCGCCGGTCTGGCCGTCGCGCAGATGAAGGGCGAGGCCTACCTGTCCATGGGCTCCGTTTCCATGGGCATCGCCGGCTCCGTCGTCGATCCCGACTTCTTCGGCTCCTACCTCGGCATGCGCAACGAGTACATCGACATGACCGAGTTCACCCGCCGCATCGAAGAGGGCATCTACGATCCCGAAGAGTACGAGCAGGCCTACCAGTGGATCCGCGAGAACTTCAAGCAGGGCAAGGACTGGAACCCGCCGGAGTGGCAGTACCCCGAGAAGCACGAGGACTGGTGGAAGTTCGTCACCAAGATGACGATCATCGCCCGCGACCTCATGCACGGCAACCCGCGCCTGGCCGAGCTGGGCTTTGAGGAAGAGGCTGGCGGCCACGGTGCCATCGCGGCCGGCTTCCAGGGCCAGCGCCAGTGGACCGACCACTTCCCCAACGGCGACGTTCTCGAGACCATCCTCAACACGAACTTCGACTGGACCGGCATTCGTCAGCCCTCCGTCGTGGCCACCGAGAACGACTCGCTCAACGGCGCATCGATGCTGTTCGGCTACCTGCTGACCAACACGCCGCAGATCTTCTCCGACGTGCGTACCTACTGGAGCCCCGAGTCCATCGAGAAGGCCACCGGTTGGAAGCCCGAGGGCCGCGCGGCCGCGGGTCTGCTCGACCTGCGTAACTCCGGCTCGACCACGCTGGACGGCGCCGGCAAGGCCGTGCGCGACGGCGAGAACGTCATCAAGCCCTGGTACGAGTTCACCGAGGAGGACCGCGAGGCCACGCTCGAGGCCACAACCTTCCACCCGGCCTCGACCGGCTACTTCCGTGGCGGCGGCTTCTCGACCCACTTCCGCACCTCCGGCGAGATGCCCGTGACGATGTGCCGCATCAACCTGGTGCGCGGCCTCGGACCGGTCATGCAGATCGCCGAGGGCTACACGGTCGAGCTGCCCGACGAGGTTGCCTTCACCATCGAAGAGCGCACCAACATTGAATGGCCCACCACCTGGTTCGTCCCGAACCTGACGGGTGAGGGCGCCTTCAAGAGCGTCTACGACGTCATGAACGCGTGGGGCGCCAACCACGGTGCGATCTCCTACGGCCACATCGGTGGCCAGCTCATCACGCTGGCCTCGATGCTGCGCATCCCGGTCAACATGCACAACGTCCCCGCGGAGCGCGTGTTCCGTCCCAAGGCGTGGTCGCTGTTCGGCACCGAGTCCCTCGAGGCCGCGGACTTCCGCGCCTGCGAGACCTTCGGTCCGATGTACCGCTGATGCAACTCCCGGTCGGGCTCGGGTGTCCTCTCTCCCCGAGCCCGACCGGGGCCACCCCCCTCGAGGGGATCTTTTCCCGGGACGCAGCCCCGGCCTCGCCGATGAGGAAAGCTGCACGAGAACCCAACGACGGGACACGCCGACCCAGGGCGTATCTGGAGGAGACCTTCAATGACCACCGTACTTGCTGTTGACCTTGGATCCGCGTCCGGCCGAGTGCTCGCCGGAACGCTGCACGACGGCCGCCTGGACGTCACCGACATCCACCGTTTCAAGCACGAGGCCCGCCGCCGTGAAGACGGTACCCTCACGTGGGACGTGGCCACCATGGAGGCCGAGACGATCACCGGCCTGAAGAAGGCCCTCGAACAGTTCCCCGATGCCCGCGCGGTCTCTATCGACACCTGGGGCGTTGACTGGGCTCCCCTGGATGAGAACGGCGAACTTGTTGGCGATGTTGTCGCCTACCGCGACGAGCGCACCTCTCGCACCCTTGATGCTTTCCGCGATCGCATCGGCGACCGCGAGTTCTTTGACCTGACCGGCAACCAGCCGGCGACCATCAACACGGCGAACCAGCTCTTCGCTTACCTGCAGGAAAACCCCGCCGACGCGCAGCGCGTCGCCGCGGCCCTCTTCCTGCCCGACTACTTCGCGTACCGACTCACCGGCGTCGTTGGCTGGTCGCGCACGATCGCCTCGACCTCCGGCCTGCTCACCCCGGGCGGTGGCGACTTCAACGACGAGGTCTTCGACCGTCTCGGCATCCCGCGCGGCTGGTTCGGTGACCTGTCCGCCGACCGCACCGTCGTCGGCCCCTGCACTGTCCCCGGCCTCGAGACCCTGACCGTTGTGCGCGGCGGCGCCCACGACTCCGCCTGCGCCGTCCACGGCCTGCCCATCGAGGAAGGCAAGCGCGCCTACTTCCTGTCCTGCGGCTCCTGGTCCGTCCTCGGCGCCATCGAGGACCAGCCCCTCATGAGCGACGCCGCCTTCGACCTCGGCATCACGAACGAAGGCCGTACCGATGGGGGAGTGCGCCCCCTCTTCAACATCACCGGCATGTGGATTCTCCAGGAGATCCAGCGCCAGTGGGAGCGTGAGGGCACGCCCACCGATACCGACGAGCTTGTCGCGCAGGCGCGTGAGCTGCCGGCCGCCTCCGGCGTTTTCGATCCGGACGAGGAGGCCTTCGCCACCCCCGGCGACATGCAGCGCAAGATCGACGAGGCCCTGGATGCCCAGGGCGCGGCTCGTCCCGACTCCATGGCCGGCTACGTGCGCGTCATCATTGAGTCCTTCGCCCGCCGCTACGCCCGCGCGATCGGTGAGCTGACCGAGGCCACGGGGAAGGCCCCCGACCAGCTCAACCTCGTGGGTGGCGGCGCGCGCAATCGCCTCCTGTGCGACCTGACCGCCCAGATCTCGGGAGTCACCGTCGTGCGCGGCCCCATCGAGGCCTCGACCTTTGGTTCCCTCCTCGCCCAGCTCGAAACTATCGGTGCTCTCGCCGAGGCAGATCGCGCCTCCGTCATCGCAGCCAGCGCAGCGACCCATGTCCACGTCCCGACCCGCAGCTAAGAAGGTCTCGCTGGCCGACATCGCGCGGCGGGCAGGAGTCTCGACGAACACGGTCTCGCGCGTCGTGCGCGGGGATCCCGAGGTGTCGGAAAAGACTAGGACCCGTATCGCCAAGCTCGTCGAGGAGCTGGGCTACGTGCCCAACTACGCGGCGCGCGCGCTCGCGGCCAAGCGCACGAACGTCCTGCACGTCGTCTTGGCGGCGCCCATGTTCCACGGGCACGGGCGTGTGCTGCTGTCGATCCTCAACGCCTCGTCGCAGGCCGGGTACCACGTGTCCCTGTCCAACGCGTACGGGCCTGACGGTCAGCTGCGCAGTGACTTCGCGCCCTTCGACGTCGACGGCGTCATCATCCTGGGAGGTCAAGACCCGACGATCGACGTCGCGATCGAATCGGGTAAGCGCTTCCCGACCGTCCTGGTCCTGACGAGTGAAAAAGGACTGGACGGCATCTCGACCGTCGCTGTCGACAACGTGCGCGGCGCGCGCCTGGCCACCGATCACCTGCTCGCCCAGGGACTCACCGACGTCGTCCACATCTCGGGCCCGGCCGGTTGGTCGGATGCGCAGATGCGCAGGCTCGGTTATGAGCAGGCGTGCGCGTCGTACGACATCGAGCCCGTCGTCCTTGCGCCCGACTCGTGGGACTCGCGCGACGGCTACGACGTCATGCGCGCGGCCGGTCGTCTGCCCCAGGGCATCCAGACCGCGAACGACCAGCTGGCCCTCGGGGCCATGCGCTACATCTACGAGCGCGGGGGAGTGGTGCCTCGCGACGTTCGGGTCGTCGGCTTCGACGACATCGACGGCGCGGACTCCTACGCGCCTCCGCTCACGACAATCCACCAGCCCTTCGATCGCCTCGGACGCACGGCCGTGCGCCTCGTGCGCTCGCTCATGGGCGGCGGTCCCTCACAGGACATCGTCCTCGACCCCGAGCTGGTCATCCGGGCCAGTTCACACCTGTAAGAAAGGCACGTTCATGCTCTATGGACCTATGACGCATCCGCAGTTCCTGCGCGCGCTCGCGGCTGCCGGCCACGGCTCGAAGATTCTGCTGGCGGACGCGAACTACCCGCACACGACGGGTGTGAACCCGCGCTGCGAGCTCATTTCCCTCAACCTCGCCCCGGGGCTCCTTGACGTCAGCCAGGTGCTCGATGTCCTCAAGCGCACGATTCCGATCGAGCGCGCCGAGATCATGACCCCCGCGCCCGATGCCGATCCGGTGGAGATTCCGATCCACGACGAGTTCCGCGCGGCTCTGCCCGGCGTTGAGTTCGGCGAGATCTCCCGCTGGGACTTCTACGATGCCGCGCGCGACGAGAACGTCGGCATCATCGTCGCCACGGGTGAGCAGCGCCTGTACGGCAACCTGCTCCTCACGGTCGGCGTGCGCCAGCCCGGGGAGTAAAACCCGTTTGCCGCTCCAGGGCACTCCTTGTTGCATCGGTGACGAACGCTTTCGTTTCGTTTTCGTTTCAACTGGATGGTGACTCCGGGGTGGGTGAGGTAGTTTCATAGCTGGTGGGTGGCTCGAGAGAGCCGCCCGCCAGCGCATTTATCCCTGCAATCTCGTTGAATGCTGAAGGATGAGCAGTGTCGCTCTGAACGTTTGTGCGCTCCGTGTGCACCTGCGTGAATCTTCTTCTCGTGATGTTGCATACTTTCGTTTTAGTGACTATTCTTTTCTTAACGAAAGAGAAAGTGACAAAGAATGTCGCTGATTCCGTGAAGAGGTGCCCCATGGGACGTGCAGAAGAACGCACGAACTACATCCTGGATCGCCTCGCCCGGGAGGGTGAGGTGAGCGTCGCGCAGCTTGCCTCCGATCTGGGAGTTTCGCCCGTCACCGTGCGGGCATCGCTGAAGTCTCTCGACGAGCAGGGTTACCTCGTGCGTACCCACGGTGGTGCGCGCCCCACCACCTTCCGCAACATTCACCTGCGCCAGAATGATCGTGTTGAGATCAAGGAGCGCATCGCTCGCGCCGCCGCCGACATGATCCACGACGACGATCGCATCATGATCGAGGCCGGCACCACCTGCGCCCTCATCGTCAAGTACCTCACCGGCAAGCGCGGGGTTCAGGTTCTCACCAACTCCGTGCTCGTCTTCGCTAACGCCCGCTCCAACCCGAACCTCAACATCACGCTGACGGGTGGGCACTTCCGCGCCGAGTCCGAGTCCCTCGTGGGGCCGGTCGCCGAGCGCGCCATCAATGACTTCAACGCTCGCGTCGCGTTCCTCGGGACCGACGGGTTCAGCGTTGATCGGGGTCTGACCACCCAGCTCGTAGAAGGTGGACAGGTCGGCTCCATTATGCGTACCCGCGCACAAGAGACGTGGCTGCTCGCTGACTCCTCCAAGTATGGGGAAGCCGACTTTGTCAGCTTCATGGGGATCGATGAGGTCACCGGAATCATCACCGACGATGAGATCCCCGAAGAATCCATCAAGGAATTGGCCGAGCGCACGAAGCTGCGCATCGTCTAGGAGGAATTACATGGCCACCATCGTGGTGATGCCCCAGCTGGGCAACTCTGTTGAGTCATGCATCATCGTCGAGTGGATGATCGCAGAAGGCGACACCGTCTCCGTCGACCAGACGCTCGCGTCCATCGAGACCGACAAGTCGACCATGGAGGTGCCCTCGACCGCCGAGGGTACCGTCCTGAAGCTCCTGTGGGAGGAAGGCGACGAGGTCCCCGTGAAGGATCCGCTCATCATCGTCGGTGAGCCCGGAGAGGACATCTCCGGCCTCGTTCCCGGTGGCGACGCTGCCCCCGCCGAAGCCGACGCTCCCGCCGAGCAGGCCTGCCGCAGCCCCCGAGGCTGCCGCCCCCGCCTTCGCGACCGAGCGCGCCACCGGTGCCGTCTCCCCGCGCGCCCGCGCCCTCGCCGCCTCGAACGGCGTCGACGCTTCCGCTATCGCCGAGGGCTCCGGCCCCCACGGTCGCGTCATCGAGCGTGACGTCGCCGCCGCGATCGCCGCCGGCCCCGTCCTGACCTCTGCCGCGCGCGCCGCTGGCGTGAGCGCAGCCGAAGGCACCGGCATTGGTGGCCGCGTGTCCGTCGCCGACGCTGGCCGCACCGCCGAGGCCGCGCCCGCCGCCGCTGTCGCCGCCCCCGCCGCAGCCGCTGACTTCCCCGGCGCCTCGACCTCCGCCCCGCTCAAGGGCGTGCGCAAGGTCGTCGCCAAGCGCATGATGGAGTCCCTGACCTCCACCGCGCAGCTGACCCTCAACACCACCGCGAACGCCGCCGGCATCCTCGCGATGCGCAAGAAGGTCAAGAACGCCGACGAGGCCCTGGGCCTGAACAAGATCACGCTCAACGACCTGGTCTGCTTCGCGGTGTCGCGCACCCTGCTCAAGTACCCCGTGTTCAACGCTCACCTGGAGGACGGCGTCCTCACCGAGTTCGAGCAGGTCCACCTCGGCTTCGCGTGCGACACCCCGCGCGGCCTTTTCGTCCCCGTCATCCGCTCCGCGCAGGCCCTGGGCCTCAAGGCGTTCTCCGACGAGGCCAAGCGCCTCGCCGGCGGCGCGATCGAGGGATCCCTGTCGCCCGAGTTCCTGAGCGGCGGCACCTTCACGGTCTCCAACATCGGCTCCTTTCGGTATCGAGACCTTCACCCCCGTCATCAACCTGCCCCAGACGGCCATCCTGGGCGTCGGCGCGATCACCCCGCGCCCGACCGTGGCCGCCGACGGCTCGATCGGCGTGGAGCAGCGCCTCAACCTGTCGCTGACGATCGACCACCAGGTCATCGACGGCGCGGACGGCGCACGCTTCCTGCGCGACCTGGTCGCCGCCATCGAAAACATCGACGTGACCGTTCTGGCCTGAGGAAAGAGGAACACTCATGAGTGACACGCATTTTGACGTCATCGTCCTCGGTGCGGGCCCCGGCGGCTACCTCGCTGCCGAGCGCCTCGGACACGCGGGCAAGAAGGTCGCCCTCGTCGAGGAGCAGTACCTGGGCGGCACCTGCCTGAACGTGGGCTGCATCCCCACCAAGACCCTGCTCAACGGCGCGAAGAACTACCTGCACGCCAAGGAAGCCAGCCAGTTCGGCGTGGACGCGCAGGGCGTGGCCGTCAACTGGACGCAGATGCAGGCCTGGAAGGATCAGGTCGTCAAGGGCCTGGTCGCCGGCGTCGCAGCCACCGAGCGCAAGGCGGGCGTGACCGTCATCAACGGACGAGGCCACCTCGACGCCCCCGGTCGCGTGACCGTCGAGGGCACGACCTACACCTCGGACCACGTCATCATCGCCACGGGCTCCGTGCCGGCCATGCCCCCGCTGCCCGGCACCCAGGACAACCCCGCGCTGGTCGACTCCACGGGCATCCTCTCGCTGCCCGAGGTCCCCGAGCGCCTGGCGATCATCGGCGGCGGCGTCATCGGCGTCGAGTTCGCCTCCCTGTACGCCACCCTCGGCTCCCAGGTGACCGTCATCGAGATGGCCCCCGAGATCCTGCCCTTCATGGACGATGACCTGGCCGCCAAGGCCCGCGCCGCCATGAAGGACGTGACCTTCGAGCTGGGCTGCCGCGTCGAGTCCCTCGACGGAGGCACCGTCCACTACTCCAAGGGCGAGGAGAAGCTGAGCGTCGAGGCCGACGTGGTCCTCATGGCCGTTGGCCGCCGTCCCGCGACGGTGGGCTGGGGCGCCGAAGAGGCCGGCCTCGAGATCAACCGCGGCGTTGTCGTCGACGACACGATGCGCACCAACCTGCCCAACGTGTGGGCCATCGGCGACGTCACCGGACGTTCCCTCCTGGCGCACGCCGCCTACCGCATGGCGGAGATCGCCTCGGCGAACATCCTCGATCCCTCCGCCAAGAAGCGCGGCGAGGTCATGCGCTGGCACACCGTCCCGTGGGCTGTCTTCTCGATCCCCGAGGCCGCCGGCGTTGGTCTGACCGAGTCCGCTGCCAAGCGCGAAGGCCGCGAGGTCCTCGTCGCCAAGGTTCCCGCCCTCATGTCCGGCCGCTTTCATCGCGGAGAACGGCTTCAAGGCCCCCGGCGAGGCGAAGATCCTCGTTGACCCCAAGACCCACCAGGTGCTGGGCATCCACGTGCTGGGTGCGTACGCCGCCGAGATGATCTGGGGCGCCCAGGCCGTCCTCGAGATGGAACTGACCGTCGAGGACCTGCGCCAGGTCGTCTTCCCGCACCCCACGGTCTCCGAGGTCATCCGCGAAGCCGCGTGGGCCGTCAAGCTCTAACGAACATTCCCTACATCAAGGAAGAGTAGAAACATGACTCAGTCTCTTATCATCGACCCCAATGAGGTGCGTCGCCCCGGGTACGTGAAGTTCCCCGAGGTCCCCGTCAACCAGTACACCTTCGACCGTGACACCGAGATCGCCCGCTACGGCGAAAAGGGCATGGTTCAGATGCTCCACGACATGATCGTCGTGCGCACCTTCGAGTCGATGCTCGACTCCATCAAGAAGACCGGCGCCTGGGAAGGCGTCGAGTACAACCACCCCGGCCCCGCCCACCTCGGCATCGGCCAGGAGAGCGCCTACGTCGGCCAGAGCTACGTGCTGTCGCCCGATGACTTCATCTTCGGCTCGCACCGCTCCCACGGCGAGATCCTCGCCAAGTGCTACTCGGCCATGCACCAGATGGACGAGAGCCAGCTCGAGGGCATCATGAAGGGCTTCCTCGGCGGCGAGACCCTGTCCTACGCCGAGAAGATCGACTACAAGGACACGAAGGACCTCACCGAGAACTTCATCCTCTTCGGCGCCCTCGCCGAGATCTTCGCCCGCAAGTCCGGCTTCAACCGCGGCCTGGGCGGCTCGATGCACACCTTCTTCCTGCCCTTCGGTTCCTACCCGAACAACGCGATCGTCGGTGGCTCCGCCCCCATCGCGAACGGTGCGGCCCTCTTCAAGCGCATCAACCGCAAGCCCGGCATCGTCATCTCCAACATCGGTGACGCCGCCATGGCCTGTGGCCCCGTGTGGGAGGCCATGAACTTCGCGTCCATGGACCAGTTCCGCTCGCTGTGGCGCGAGGAGGACGGTGGCAACCCGCCGATCCTGTTCAACTTCTTCAACAACTTCTACGGCATGGGCGGCCAGACCTTCGGCGAGACCATGGGCTACGAGATCCTCGCCCGCGTGGGCGCGGCCCTCAACCCCGAGGCCATGCACGCCGAGCGCGTCGACGGCCTCAACCCGCTGGCCGTCGCGGATGCGACCACCCGCAAGAAGAAGATCCTCGAGGAGGGCCGCGGCCCCGTCCTCATGGACACCATCACCTACCGCTTCTCCGGCCACTCGCCGTCGGACGCCTCCTCGTACCGCACGAAGGAAGAGGTCGACCTGTGGGAGCAGGTGGACTGCATCAAGGAATACTCCAACCTGCTCATCTCCAACGGCCTGACCACGCAGGACGAGATCGACGGCTACACCGCCTCGCTGACCGAGAAGCTCGTCAAGGTCCTCAAGCTTTCGATCGACGACGAGGCCACGCCGCGCGTCGCCGACGGCTACATCGACTCCGTCATGTACTCCAACGAGAAGGTCGAGGCCTTCGACGACGCGACCCCCGAGATCGACCTCGAGGACAACCCGCGCGTCAAGGCTCTGGCCAAGAAGGTGCGTACCTCCGTCGATGAGAACGGCAAGCCCGTCTCCAAGATGCGCATGTACCAGTTCCGTGACGGCCTGTTCGAGGCCATGCTGCACCGCTTCAAGACCGACCCGACGATGGCCGCTTGGGGCGAGGAAAACCGCGACTGGGGCGGCGCTTTCGCCGTCTACCGTGGCCTGACCGAGGCCCTGCCTTACCGTCGCCTGTTCAACTCGCCCATCGCCGAGGCCTCGATCGTGGGCGCCGGCGTCGGCTACGCGATGGCCGGTGGCCGCGCGGTCGTCGAGCTCATGTACTGCGACTTCCTGGGCCGCTCCGGTGACGAGGTCTTCAACCAGATGGCCAAGTGGCAGTCGATGAGCGCCGGCCTGCTCAAGATGCCTCTCGTCTTGCGCGTGTCCGTGGGCGCGAAGTACGGCGCTCAGCACTCCCAGGACTGGAGCGCGCTCGTCGCGCACATCCCGGGCCTGAAGGTCTACTTCCCGACCACCCCGACCGACGCCAAGGGCATGCTCAACCTGGCACTCGCCGGCACCGACCCGGTCGTGTTCCTGGAGAGCCAGAAGCTCTACGACAAGGGCGAGGACTTCGAGCCCGGCGGCGTGCCCGAGGGCTACTACGAGACCGAAGAGGGCGAGCCGGCGATCCGCCGCGAGGGCACCGACATCACGATCGCTGCCTACGGCGCGACCGTGTACAAGGCCTCGAGGCCGCGGACGTCCTGGCTGAGAAGTACGGCCTGAGCGCCGAGGTCATCGACCTGCGCTTCGTCGCACCGCTCAACTACGACAAGCTCATCGCCTCCGTGAAGAAGACCGGTCGCCTGGTCCTCACCTCGGACGCTGTCGAGCGTGGCTCCTTCCTCAACACGGTCGCCGCCAACGTGCAGACCCTGGCCTTCGACGCGCTCGACGCGCCGATCGCCGTCGTGGCCTCGCGCAACGGCATCACGCCCGGACCCGAGATGGAGTCGTTCTTCTTCCCGCAGGTCTCCTGGATCCTCGATGCGATTCACGAGCGCGTCCTCCCGCTGCCCGGCCACGTGCCCACCACGAAGCACGCGACCGAGGCCGAGATCGCGCGCCTGAACCGCGCGGGACTCTGAGGCGCTGGGGGCGGGCCGTTCCCCTTTCCGGTCCGCCCCCGTCCTTGGCTCGCACTCCCTGACGCGAGCCCGCGAGGCCGGGGCTACACTCCTCCTCACCGTGCCCCGGCCTCGCCCACATACTTGTTTCATCACCGTTTTTCTCCACCCAACGAAGAGATGGCAGAACCCATGGACATCACCAACGACCCGGCCGCCACCCCGGACCAGCGCATCGAGGCGCTGCGCGCGGTGGTCGCTGACGAGCACTTCCCGAGCTGGGTGCCCGAGTCGAACAACCACATTCACACGTGCTTCTCGTTCAGCCCCTACACGCCCACTCACGCCGCGCTGCTCGCGCGCCGCAACGGCCTGCGTGTCGTCGGTTCGGTCGACCATGACTCGATCGGCGCTGCTGCTGAGATGAGCGAGGCGACCCGCATCCTGGGCATGGGTTCCGTCACCGGCTTCGAGATCCGCGCCCGCTTCGGCGAGGGCACGCCGCTCGCGCAGCGCAAGCTCAACAACCCCGATTCCGAGGGCGTCGCCTACATGACGGTGCAGGGCGTGCCCGCTCCCGGCCCGCGAGAAGGTCGCCGAGTGGCTCGCCCCCAAGCGCGCCGCCCGCCTGAGCGCACCCTCGCCATGGCCGAGCGCGCCAACAAGATCCTCACTGACCTGGGCCTGGAGCCCTTCGACCCGCAGGCCGACATGGTCGGCATCTCCCAGTACGCCAATGGCGGCGGGATCACCGAGCGCCACCTGCTGGCCGCCATGGCCTCGGCCCTGATCCGCGGTTTCGGCCGCGGCCCCGCCCTGGTCCAGGGCCTGGACTCGATGGGCGTCGAGATCCCCGAGTCCCTCGCGCGCGTCCTGTCCGATGCCGACAACCCGCACCTCATGTACGACCTGCTGGGCGTCCTGAAGGCCAACTACCTGGATCGCATCTACATCCAGCCCACCGACGAGCTGCCCAGCGCCGCCGAGGTCGTCGAGTTCGCCGACTCGGTCGGCGCGATCGCCACCTACGCCTACCTGGGTGATGTGTCGGCCTCGCCGACCGGCGACAAGAAGGCCGAGAAGTTCGAGGACGACTTCCTCGACGAGCTCTTCGAGTACATGGAGTCGATCGGCCTGCGTGCCGTCACCTACATGCCCCCGCGCAACACCCCCGAGCAGCTTGAGCGCATCCACGCGCTCGCGGCCGCCCACGGCATGCTCGAAATCTCGGGCGTGGACATCAACCAGCCTCGCCAGCGCTTCACCTGCGAGGAGCTGCGCCGCCCCGAGTTCGCGGACCTCAACGAGGCCACGTGGGCGCTCGTCGCGCACGAGGCCCTGTCCTCCGTGGACCCCTCCCTGCACCTGCTGGGCCGCACGGGTCGCCTGACCCCCGAGGCCCTCGCCGAGCGCATCAGCCAGTACGCACCCCTGGGTCGCGCGATTGCCGACGGCGAGGACGCCGCCGCCGTTGCCGCCCGAGCCACATCGATTAACTGACGATCACCGTCAAGAAAGAGAGACATCATGAGTAACGCCCCCGAGGTACGCGGGCTCTTCCTGAAGGCCCTCGGCCGCCCGGTCATCGTGGCCCCCAGCTCGGCCGAGCCGACCGTCACCTTCGACGGCCCGCTCACCGAGGTTTGCCCCTGCTCCCTGAAGGAGACGGAGCTTCCCGTCGTCGTGCGCGCCGGTGAGGAGACCTTCGAGGTCCGCGCCACCGCCACGGGTGAGCGCGCCATCAACGGCCGCATCGCCCTCGTGACGGGCGGCGCCCAGGGCTTCGGCGCGGAGATCGCGCGCGGCCTGGTGGACGCCGGTTGCTTCGTGTACGTCGCCGACCTGAACGGCGAGGGCGCGGCCGCTAAAGCTGCCGAGCTCGGCGGTGAAGGCGTCGCCCACCCGATCACGGTCAACGTCGCCGACGAAGAGTCCGTTGCCGCGATGGCCGCCGAGATCGAGCGCGTCACCGGTGGTCTCGACCTGGTCGTCTCTAACGCGGGCATCGTTCGCGCCGGCTCCGTCCTCGAGCAGGACGCCTCCGCGTTCCGCCTGTCCACGGACATCAACTACGTGGCCTTCTTCCTGGTCACCAAGCACCTGGGACAGCTCCTGGCCCGCCAGCACTCTACCGCTCCCGAGTGGCTGACCGACATCATCCAGATCAACTCCAAGTCCGGCCTCGTCGGCTCGAACAAGAACGCCGCCTACGCGGGCTCGAAGTTCGGCGGCATCGGCCTGGTCCAGTCCTTCGCCCTCGAGATGGTTGCTCACGGCGTGAAGGTCAACGCGATCTGCCCCGGTAACTTCTACGACGGCCCGCTCTGGTCCGACCCGGACCGCGGCCTCTTCGTCCAGTACCTGAACTCCGGCAAGGTCCCCGGCGCCAAGACGGTCGCCGACGTCAAGGAGTTCTACGAGGCGAAGGTCCCCATGCGCCGCGGCGCCCAGGGCATCGACGTTCTGCGCGCGATCTTCTACATCGTTGAGCAGGAATACGAGACCGGCCAGGCCGTGCCCGTCACGGGCGGCCAGGTGATGCTCTCCTGACATTGTCACGAGGCCGGGGACACATGCGGGTTTCTCCGGAGCT
Organism: uncultured Actinomycetaceae bacterium; assembly: GCA_916438945.1. GTDB lineage: Bacteria > Actinomycetota > Actinomycetes > Actinomycetales > Actinomycetaceae > Pauljensenia. The sequence continues at coordinate 22,973 of CAKAGS010000003.1, forward strand.
CCCCGGCCTCGTCCTTTCTTCCCACGTCCAGTTGTTTCCAGTGAAAGAGTCAGTCATGACCCAGATTCCCTCCACCCAGTACGCGATTCAGATCGTCGGCAAGGAAGAGTTCGTCGTTAACCCGGCGAAGCCCGTTGACCCCGTTGGCCCGACGCAGATCATGCTCGAGGTCGAAGCCTGCGGCATTTGCTTCTCTGATACGAAGCTGCTCCACCAGTTCGATGGCCACCCGCGCAAGTCGGATGTGGTGGCGGGTATCGACCTGGACGCCCTCAAGGACATCCGTCCTACCACCCGAACCAGGAGGCCGTGACGCCCGGTCACGAGCCCGTCGTGCGCGTCGTGCAGGTTGGCGAGAAGGTTACGCACTTTAAGGTCGGTGACCGCCTGCTGGTCCAGGCCGACTGGAAGCACCTGCGCACCGCGAAGTCGAACGGTGCCTTCGGCTACAACTTCGATGGCGCCCTCGAGGAGTTCGTTGTCGTCGACGAGCGCTGCGTCGTGTCCCCGGACGGCGAAGAGTTCCTCATCCACGTGTCGGAGGGCCCGTCGGCCGCAGCCGTCGGCCTCATCGAGCCCTGGGCAACCGTCGAGGGATCGTACGCGTGGGCTGAGCGCAACCATGTCGCCGACGGCGGCCGCCTGCTGGTCGTCGGTGAGGGCGACATCGACGCTCTGACCGCCGAGCACAAGCCCGCCGAGGTCGTGCGCGTTGCCGCCGACGCCATCGAGGGCGTCGAAGGCGAGTTCGACGACATCGTGTTCTTCGGTGCTGACGCCGACGCGATCGAAAAGGCCGCGCTCCTGATCGGCACCCGCGGCACCATGTGTGTCGTCCTGGGCGGCGAGAAGATTTCGCGCAAGGTGTCCCTGGACATCGGCCGCGTCCACTACGACTTCACCCGCTTCTGCGGCACGACCGGCTCGGACCCGCGCGAGGGCTACGCCTGGATCCCCGCCAACGGCGATCTGCGCGAGAACGACCGTTGCGTCTTCGTCGGCGCGCCGGCCCGATGGGTGTCATGCACACGATGCGCGCCGTCACCTCGGGTGTTCCCGGCCTCAGCGTCGTGGGCACCGACCTGTCGGACGAGCGTCTGGAGAACCTGACGAAGGTTGTTGGCCCGACCGCCGAGAAGAACGGCGTGCCGCTGGACATCGTTAACACCTCCTCGACGCCCCTGGAAGTACGGCTACACCTACGCGACGTGCCTCGTGCCCGTCCCGGCGCTGGTCTCCCAGGCCGTCGACCTGCTGGCCGAGGGCGGCATCCTGAACGCGTTCGCCGGTATCCCGGCCGGCACGTTCGGCGACTTCGACCTGCAGGGCATCATCGAGCGCCAGATCTTCATGCTGGGCACCTCCGGCTCGGACGTCTCCGACATGCGCACGGTCCTGCGCAAGATCGAGGCTGGCATCATCGACACCACGATCTCCCTGTGGGCGATCACCGGCATGGCGGGCTTCGGCGACGCCATCAACGCGGTGATGGACCGTACCTCTGGCGGCAAGATCATGGTCTTCCCGATGATGCACGACCTGGGCCTGACCCCCGTGTCCGAGCTCGCCGAGAAGCTGCCGACCGTCGCCGCGAAGCTCGACGCCGCCGGCCTGTGGACCAAGGAGGCCGAGGAGGCGCTGCTCGCCACCCGCTGAGCGCTCTGCCTAGGCTGTCGCCCCGGCCTCGTCTGTCACTCAGACGAGGCCGGGGCCTTCTTTCCTCTGTGATAATGAGGGGGCAAGCGTTGCGGGATGGAACGAGGAGGTTCCCATGACAGTCAACGATCGCGCCTCGCAGGAGCGCTACGTGGCGCTGCAGGCCTGGCTGTACGGGCAGATGTCCCCGCGCGCGCCTCACGCGACGCGGTGTTTCGCAGAGGATCCGCTGTGCCTCTACGACGCGTTTCTGTCAGTGCTTGTCGGCACGGGGTTGGGGTTCGCCCAGTTCGACGATAATCGCGCCCATCACGGGCTCTACGCCTTCGACTTTTTCGTGGGAGACATCAAGGTGCCGTCGCTCGGCAAGGGCGTTGATGGGCAGAGGGCGACCGGCATGGCGGGGGAGTATGCGACGGACGCCACCGGCCGCGCGATGTGCCATGCCCTCGTCGACACATGGCTTGGGGAAACGGGCAGGCGCATCCCGTTCGTGGGGGCCGTGATCGCCTCCGTGGACACCCTCGAGCTCGTCGCCGATGTGAGCGTCGACGAGTGCGTCTTCGAGTGTGACCTGCCGCCGGGCTACGCGCGCTCCACCGCGAACTGCCCGTGGGAGGACGGGAGCTTGCCGATCGGCTCGCTCGATTCGTCTCTGGTGATCCCCGGTCCACTCATCTACGTAGAGGCGGGCGTGCGTTATGAGGGACAGGTTATGTCCTGCTTGGGCTTCGACGAGGCCGTGGCCTCGTGGGTGCAGATGGGGCTCTCTGTCGAGTCCTCCATGGCCTCCGGCACCGGAGTGACTGCCGTTCTTCGTGCCCCGCACGGGGGCCCTGAGATGCTCGGGTGGGCTGCCGACGCAGTGGCTCGCGCCTGTCCGCGTGCGGGTACACCGGGGTAGTGCAGATCCGAGTGCGCTTCGCTCACGCGCCGGCGTAGTATCCGACCGCCGCGCCGTCGCGCATAACGAAGCCCCGGCCTCGTCCGTTCAATCAGACGAGGCCGGGGCAGGTTGCGAGGGGAGAGGGCCCTTACGCGTTGGTATTCTCGGCGGCGACGGGAACGTCGTCCTTCCAGAAGTCCAGTTCGTCGGGGTTCAGGCCGATCGAGGAGGCCTTGAAGTGCGGCTCAAGGCCGGCCTTGCGCTGGGCGACGTAGTCGTTGGCGCAGCGGATGGCCTGGTTGCCCAGGATGACGATGACGGGCAGGTTAATGAGTGCCATGAGGCCCATCAGGATGTCACCCAGATTCCACGCAACCTCGAACTTGAGGAGAGCGCCCGCGAAGACGAGCAGCGCGGCGACGGCGCGGAAGATCGAGAGCATCCAGTGCTTCATGTGCTTGTTGCGCAGCAGGAAGCGGAAGTTGACCTCGGCGTAGTAGAAGTTGCCGACCAGCGTCGTGAAGGCGAAGAGGAACAGGGCGACCGAAATGAAGACCTGCGCGACCGGCTGGCCGAGCACCGTGGCCATCGCGTCCTTCACGAGGGGAGCACCCGTCACGCCGCCGTCCTCGCCGACGCCCGAGGAGAGAACCACGAACGCGGTGAGAGTACAGATGACCATGGTGTCGATGAAGACGGAGAGCATCTGGACGAGACCCTGCTTGGCGGGGTGCGAGACGGAGGCAGACGCTGCGGCGTTCGGAGCGGAACCGACACCGGCCTCGTTGGAGTATAGGCCGCGCTTGATGCCGTACATCATCGCCGAGCCAGCGAAGCCGCCGAAGATGGCCTGGAAGTCGAAAGCGCCACGGAAGATTGCCGCGAACATCGCGGGGATGTTCTGGTAGTTGAGTGCGACGACGACGAGGCCGACGCCCAGGTAGATGATCGCCATGACGGGTACGAGCAGGCCTGTGACGTCCGTCAGGCGACGGGTGCCGCCGAAGATCGAGCCGGCCATCAGCACCGCGAGGATGGCGCCGATAATCCACGGCGTCCACTCGTTCGCCCAGCTGTAATGGGTGAAAGCGTCAGCAACGTTGAAGGAGGCGAGCAGGTTGAAGCCGCCCATGTAGGTCAGAATGAGGACCGACGCGAAAAGCGTGGCAAGCCAGTTCTGCTTGAGGGCCATCTGGATGTAGTAGGCCGGACCACCGTAGGAGTGGTGGGGCCCCTGCTTCTTGTAGATCTGTGCGAGCGTCGACTCGATAAAGGCGGACGCGCCGCCGAGCGTCGCGATGACCCACATCCAGAACACGGAGCCAGCGCCGCCGAGCGTCACGGCCGTGGCCACACCTGCGATGTTACCGACGCCGACTCGCGAGGCCGTGGAGACCATCAGAGCGCGGAACGAGGAGACCTCGCCTTCCTCGTGGGGAGGCTCAGTCACGACGCGGATCGCTTCCTTAAACAGACGAAGGGGCAGCGCACGCGTGCGCACAAAGAAGTACAAGCCGACGCCGATCAGAAGGGCGACCAGCAGGTACGTATACATAAAGCCCGAGATCGTGTCGAGAGTGCCGGCGAGATCAAAGGCCGGGCGTAGGGTTCCATTCATCGTTGTTCCTAGCGTTGATGGATGTTCGTGGACGCGGCGAGGCCGCGCTGATGGGACCGAGTATAGCGCCTCGGTCAACAGAAGGTAAAAACTTTACTAAAAAACGTGATGGTTTCGGCCATGCGTGCAGGTGGTGAGCATGGCGCGCGGCTATGGGGACATGCTTACTCGCCAATGTTGAGTTTGCTGGGGCACATTTTGGTGAAATCTCTGTGGTCTGAGGCATGAAAATCGCCGATTTCGGGGCTGTTTGGCGACGTTAATTTGTTGCGAATGGCGAAATCATGCGGAAAAGTCTCGGGACTCGACTCCGGCTTGCTTGATTTGACGATGTCTCGAGAAGTGCGTATTGTTTTCCTTGTTGCGCCGAACGGCAGCGAACGAAGCGAGAAGCTCGGGTCGCGGAAACATGGCGCGGAACGCCTTTCGAAAACATGCGAGACATTCGTGTGTGCTTGATCGTGTGGGTGTTGTTTGTGAACTCGATAGTGTGTTTGTTTGTTTTTTTATGCCTGTTTTTTGTTTTTGAGTGTTTTTGGTTGGGATTGCTGGCCAGGCGGTTTTGTTTGGTTGGTTTTTCTGGGCTTTAACGTTTTTGTTTTTGTTCGGAGAGTTTGATCCTGGCTCAGGACGAACGCTGGCGGCGTGCTTAACACATGCAAGTCGAACGCTGAAGCCCAGCTTGCTGGGTGGATGAGTGGCGAACGGGTGAGTAACACGTGAGTAACCTGCCCCCTTCTTTGGGATAACGCCCGGAAACGGGTGCTAATACTGGATATTCACTGGCCTTCGCATGGGGGTTGGTGGAAAGGTTTTTTCTGGTGGGGGATGGGCTCGCGGCCTATCAGCTTGTTGGTGGGGTGATGGCCTACCAAGGCTTTGACGGGTAGCCGGCCTGAGAGGGTGACCGGTCACATTGGGACTGAGATACGGCCCAGACTCCTACGGGAGGCAGCAGTGGGGAATATTGCACAATGGGCGAAAGCCTGATGCAGCGACGCCGCGTGAGGGATGACGGCCTTCGGGTTGTAAACCTCTTTCGCTCATGGTCAAGCCGCAACGTTTGGTTGTGGTGAGGGTAGTGGGTAAAGAAGCGCTAAAGCTAACTACGTGCCAGCAGCCGCGGTAATACGTAGGGCGCGAGCGTTGTCCGGAATTATTGGGCGTAAAGGGCTTGTAGGCGGTTGGTCGCGTCTGCCGTGAAATCCTCTGGCTTAACTGGGGGCGTGCGGTGGGTACGGGCTGACTTGAGTGCGGTAGGGGAGACTGGAACTCCTGGTGTAGCGGTGGAATGCGCAGATATCAGGAAGAACACCGGTGGCGAAGGCGGGTCTCTGGGCCGTTACTGACGCTGAGGAGCGAAAGCGTGGGGAGCGAACAGGATTAGATACCCTGGTAGTCCACGCTGTAAACGTTGGGCACTAGGTGTGGGGGCCACCCGTGGTTTCTGCGCCGTAGCTAACGCTTTAAGTGCCCCGCCTGGGGAGTACGGCCGCAAGGCTAAAACTCAAAAGGAATTGACGGGGGCCCGCACAAGCGGCGGAGCATGCGGATTAATTCGATGCAACGCGAAGAACCTTACCAAGGCTTGACATGCACGGCGACACTGCAGAGATGTGGTGGCATTTAGTTGGTCGTGTGCAGGTGGTGCATGGTTGTCGTCAGCTCGTGTCGTGAGATGTTGGGTTAAGTCCCGCAACGAGCGCAACCCTTGCCCTATGTTGCCAGCACGTGATGGTGGGGACTCGTGGGGGACTGCCGGGGTTAACTCGGAGGAAGGTGGGGATGACGTCAAATCATCATGCCCCTTATGTCTTGGGCTTCACGCATGCTACAATGGTTGGTACAGAGGGTTGCGATACTCGTGAGGTGGAGCGAATCCCTTAAAAGCCAGTCTCAGTTCGGATTGGGGTCTGCAACTCGACCCCATGAAGGTGGAGTCGCTAGTAATCGCAGATCAGCAACGCTGCGGTGAATACGTTCTCGGGCCTTGTACACACCGCCCGTCACGTCACGAAAGTTGGTAACACCCGAAGCCCATGGCCTAACCGTTTATGCGCGGGGAGTGGTCGAAGGTGGGATTGGCGATTGGGACGAAGTCGTAACAAGGTAGCCGTACCGGAAGGTGCGGCTGGATCACCTCCTTTCTAGGGAGCCCACTTGTGGGAAACAGCTAGTGTGTCTGCCCGTTGGGGTGGGTGTTCTGGTTGTTTTCTTGTGCCTGCATGTGTTCACTACCCGTCCGTGGGTGGTGGGTGTGGGTGCGTGTTTTTGGGTTAGGCATAAGAAGTTTGACGAGCAGACACACTGTCGGGTTCACGTTCAACACCGTGTTGGCGTCCGCTGCCTCTTGTGGTGGTGGTTGCCCGCACGACCAGCCTGAAAGGGTTTTCTTTTGGGTGTGGGTTGTGTGTGGTGGGTTGTTTGTGATTTGTATAGTGGTTGCGAGCATATTTGTTCTGTACTGTTTTTTGTGTTTTGTTTAGTTTTATTGGGCATTCGGTGGATGCCTTGGCATCAAGAGCTGATGAAGGACGTTGCGGCCTGCGATATGCCTCGGGGAGCTGGCGAGCGAGCGTTATTATCCGAGGGTGTCCGAATGGGGGAACCTAACCTGGGTTGTGCTGGGTTACCATCATCTGAACGTGTATAGGGTGGTGGGGGGAACGCGGGGAAGTGAAACATCTCAGTACCCGCAGGAAAAGATATTCCGTGAGTAGTGGCGAGCGAAAGCGGAGGAGGCTAAACCAGATGCGTGTGAGAGGCGGCGGCCGTTGCGTGTTTGGTGTTGTGGGGCCATGTTGGACTCTTCTGCCGGAGGGTCGCGCCATGTGATGCTTGGAGTTGAACAGTGTGGGAAAGCTGACCGAAGAGCGTGAGAGTCGTGTAGATGGACTGGTGTTGTGTGGTGTGGATGTGGTACCCGAGTAGCGCGGGACTCGTGAAATCTCGTGTGAATCTGCCAAGACCACTTGGTAAGCCTAAATACTACTTGATGACCGATAGTGCATAGTACCGTGAGGGAATGGTGAAAAAGTACCCCAGGGAGGGAGTGAAATAGTACCTGAAACCGTGTGCCTGTAAGCCGTCAGAGCCTTGTGGGGTGATGGCGTGCCTTTTGAAGAATGAGCCTGCGAGTTAGTGATACGTGGCGTGCTTAACCCGTGTGGGGTATGCGTAGCGAAAGCGAGTCTGAAATATGGCGTTGGTCGCGTGTTCTAGACCCGAAGCGGGGTGATCTACCCATGGTCAGGTTGAAGCAGAGGTAAGACTGTGTGGAGGACCGAACCCACCAGGGTTGAAAACCTGGGGGATGAACTGTGGGTAGGGGTGAAAGGCCAATCAAACTCCGTGATAGCTGGTTCTCCCCGAAATGCATTTAGGTGCAGCGTCGCGTGGTCCCTGGTGGAGGTAGAGCTACTGGATGGCCGATGGGCCCTATGGGTTACTGACGTCAGCCAAACTCCGAATGCCATTAGGTGTAGCGCGGCAGTGAGACTGCGGGGGATAAGCTTCGTAGTCGAGAGGAAACAGCCCAGATCATCAGCTAAGGCCCCTAAGCGTACGCTAAGTGGGAAAGGATGTGGAGTCGCGGTGACAACCAGGAGGTTGGCTTAGAAGCAGCCATCCTTGAAAGAGTGCGTAATAGCTCACTGGTCAAGTGGTTCTGCGCCGACAATGTAGCGGGGCTCAAGCGTACCGCCGAAGCTGTGGCAACAACACGTGATGCTGGCGCCAGGAACTGGAGTGCTGGTGTGTTGTTGGGTAGGGGAGCGTCCTGCACGAGGTGAAGCCTGGAGGGAACTTCTGGTGGATTGTGTGGGAGTGAGAATGCAGGCATGAGTAACGAATCTGCGGTGAGAATCCGCAGCGCCGATTGACTAAGGGTTCCAGGGCTAGGTTTATCCGCCCTGGGTTAGTCGGGTCCTAAGGCGAGGCCGACAGGCGTAGTCGATGGACAACCAGTTGATATTCTGGTACCGCGTTATGACCGCCCATGCTGAAGTCATTGTGCTAACCAATTTGCTCACGCACCCACGTAACCTTCGGGTTTGTTGGTGTGTGTGGGTCTTGGGGCCCCGGTGATTGTAGGCAAGCGTGTTAACAGGGGTGACGCAGACAGGTAGCTGCAGTGCGCCGATGGTTGTGCGTATTTAAGGTTGTGGCCCGTCCTCCAGGCAAATCCGGGGGACACGTGGGTGAGAACTGATGAGGGACACACGCGTGTGTGGACTTGTGGTGATCCTAAGCTGCCGAGAAAAGCCTCGACGTGAGGGCATAACGCGCCCGTACCCTAAACCGACTCAGGTGGTCAGGTAGAGTATACCGAGGCGTTCGAGTGAATCGTGGTTAAGGAACTCGGCAAAATTCCTCCGTAACTTCGGGATAAGGAGGACCCCGTGACTTCCCCGCGCCGTGCGCGTGGGTGGGGTTGTGGGGTCGCAGAGAATAGGGAGAAGCGACTGTTTATCAAAAACACAGGTGCGTGCGAAGCCGTAAGGCGATGTATACGCACTGACGCCTGCCCGGTGCTGGAAGGTTAAGAGGAACCGTCAACACTCCTTGTGGGTGTGAAGCGGTGAATTTAAGCCCCAGTAAACGGCGGTGGTAACTATAACCATCCTAAGGTAGCGAAATTCCTTGTCGGGTAAGTTCCGACCTGCACGAATGGCGTAACGACTTCTCCGCTGTCTCAACCGCGAACTCGGTGAAATTGCAGTACGAGTAAAGATGCTCGTTTCGCGCAGAAGGACGGAAAGACCCCGGGACCTTTACTATAGCTTGGTATTGGTGTTCGCTTGGACTTGTGTAGGATAGGTGGGAGACTGTGAAGCTGCCGCGCCAGCGGTGGTGGAGTCGTCGTTGAAATACCATTCTGGTTCAAGCGGTCACCTCAACCTAGACCCGTGATCCGGGTTGGGGACAGTGCCTGGTGGGTAGTTTAACTGGGGCGGTTGCCTCCTAAAATGTAACGGAGGCGCTCAAAGGTTCCCTCAGCCTGGTTGGTAATCAGGTGGCGAGTGCAAGTGTACAAGGGAGCTTGACTGTGAGACCGACGGGTCGAGCAGGTGCGAAAGCAGGAACTAGTGATCCGGCCATGGCACGTGGGTGCGTGGTCGCTCAACGGATAAAAGGTACCCCGGGGATAACAGGCTGATCTTGCCCAAGAGTCCATATCGACGGCATGGTTTGGCACCTCGATGTCGGCTCGTCGCATCCTGGGGCTGGAGTTGGTCCCAAGGGTTGGGCTGTTCGCCCATTAAAGCGGTACGCGAGCTGGGTTCAGAACGTCGTGAGACAGTTCGGTCCCTATCCTCTGTGCGCGCAGGAAACTTGAGAAGGGCCGTCCCTAGTACGAGAGGACCGGGATGGACGAACCTCTGGTGTGCCAGTTGTACCGCCAGGTGCATGGCTGGTTGGCTACGTTCGGAAGGGATAACCGCTGAAAGCATCTAAGCGGGAAGCCTGCTTCAAGATGAGGTTTCCACGCCCCCCCGTGGGGTGAGAGGCCCCCGCCAGACTAGCGGGTTGATAGGCCAGAGGTGGAAGCACAGCAATGTGCTCGTGAGCCGACTGGTACTAATGGGCCAACACTAAACAACAACCCACACACGCAAGTGCCCGTGGGTCAAGCAAAAAACGTGAACAACACGCCGCAACCACTATACAAACCACGATCAACCCACACCCCCACCAACACCGTGGGGAAACGTGTTGAACACCAACACTTGTGGTGGTCATAGCACCGGGGAAACGCCCAGCCTCCATTCCGAACCTGGAAGCTAAGCCCGGCAGCGCCAATGGTACTGCAACCGATGGGTTGTGGGAGAGTAGGACACCGCCACAACACACTTCAAGACGGAGGGCCTCACCCAAACGGGTGAGGCCCTCCGCATTTGTGTGGGCGCTATGTCTACTTGGCCTGGCTTCAGCCCATGCGCCTAATAACCACGCATAGGGAAGCGCCACGTGCAGACGCCAGTCAGCCACGGGCGAGGAGTTAGCGCATCTAGGACTTGTGGCCTAAACGATAGGTCTTTGTCATTGTCTACGGATTGCTGATGCAATAGAGTAGTTGATGTTTCAATAAGACTTCGAAAGGAAACGTTATGGCTTCGGTTGTTATCGTTCTTGGTTCTGTTCGCCCCGGCCGCGCCGGCGAGCAGGTTGTTCGTTGGGTTGAGGAGCAGGCCCGTCACGTTGAGGGCGTGCAGACTGTGTTCCTGGATCTGCGCGACTACAACCTTCCCTTCTTCGCGGAGGAGATGTCGCCGTCGATGAAGGCGCCCGAGCTGCATGAGGCTGTTCGCCTGCGCACCAACCTCGAGGTCAACGATGCCGTCCTGTTCGTGACGCCTGAGTACAACCACTCCGTGCCCGCGGCCCTGAAGAACGCGATTGACTACCTGCCCCCGGCCACCCTGAAGGATAAGGCCGTCGGCCTGGTCGGCTACTCCTACTCCGGCGGAGTCAACCCGCGCGCGCATCTCCGCGAGGTTCTCTCCACCTTCGGTGCCGACCTCCGCGATCAGGAGATCGGCATCAACCTCGGTTCTGACTTCCAGGATGGCGTTTTTACGCCTTCCGAGGAGCTCAACGGCCAGATCCGCGAGCTGCTGGCGTCGCTCGTCTGAGAAAGCCCGTAGAGGCTCATCTGTGGACGCTGCGCAGGCGTTGCGTCGCCCCTTGAGGGCGGCGGGAGGGACCGGTCCGCGGCACGTCTAGGGCCTTGAGACGCGAAGGGTGTGGCCCGGCAGGAAACTGCCGGGCCACACCCTCGTCGTCTGTGTGAGCTCTATGGATGCTAGATCCACGAGGGAAGCCACATGTGAGAATGCCAGTAGCTGTAGTCAATGACGTCTCCGCGCCAGACGGGCATGAAGAACAGTGCACAGGCCACGATCGCGATCGTTAGCACCGTTGCAAGGGCTCTGCCCGTCAGCTCCGTCTTTCGAGGGAGGGGAGCGGTCAAGGGGTGGCCGTCGGCGGTTACCCATCCCGACAAGACCGCGATCATCCATGCGACGGCCAGTGCGACGAATGGCGCAAAGGCGACGGTGTAGAAGGTGAAGATCGTTCGATGCGCGTAGGCGAGCCACGGTACGTACATGGCGATGTATCCGAGGGTTATGATGCCCGTGCGCCAATTACGGTAGTACACCGTTGCCCACACGATGAGGATGAGTGCGCCAACACCGATCCACCATAGGAGTGGGTTTCCGAGGGCGACGATATGCGTTGCGCACTTTCCTGAGGGGCACCCGGTCGGCGAGGGGTTGGCGTCCCAGTAGAAGGAGGTTGGTCGATACTGTGCCAGCCAGGTGTAGGGGTTGGCCTGGTAGGTGTGCGGGGTGCTCAGGCCCTTGTGGAATGCCAACATTTCCTTGTGGTAGAGCCACAGGTCCGCGAGGGAGCAGGCAAAACCGGAGATGCCCGAACGTCCGTGTCCGTGGGCGGCGGGGTGTGTGAACCATCCGAACCAGGATGCGATATAGGTAAGGATTGCCGTCGGCACCATCAGAACGAAAGCCCACCAAATGTCAGCAAGAAGGGCACCGCGAATCGGGGATGGGTGTCCGGCTCGCCATCGGCACGTGACCTCTCGGATCGCGACGAAGATGCCGAGGAAGGCGAGGGCGTAGATTCCGGACCACTTGACGGAGCATGCGAGCCCGGCAAGAACGCCGGCTGCGAGCAGCCATGGACGGTTGCCCGCATTCGGGCCGATTGCAAAGGGGCGGCGATCTTGGCCGCTCAGGAATGTGCGCAGGTCATTCCAGCCCTGCCGAGGAGTGCCCAGGCCGTCCCAATCCTGGAGCTTTGCCAACAGGCGCGGCCGGGATGTCGCTTGGTCCTTCACGACGCACAGGAAAGCGGCCAGAGTAAACATGGTGAGGAAGCCGTCGAGGATGGACGTGCGGCTCATGACGATTGCGATGCCGTCCGTCGCCAGGAAAAGGCCTGACAGAAGCGTGAGTGCCGACGAGTGGAAAAGGTTATGGGCGAGGCGGCACAAGAGGATAACCGTGATGATGCCGCAGATTGCCGCGGCGATACGCCAGCCGACGGGGTCCGCCTGGCCGAAGACCTTCATGCCCAGGGCGATGAGCCATTTTCCCGTGGGAGGGTGAACGGGGTAGCCGCCAACCGCTGATAGGCCGGAGGTGTCGCCGCTGACGAACGCGGGGTCGACGTCCTTGGCCCACGTCCCCTCGTAGCCGAACGTGAGAAGGGACCAAGCGTCCTTCACGTAGTAGGTCTCGTCGAAGATGAGCGTTCGGACATTATCGAGGCCGGGGAGACGGATGATTGCTGCGACGATTGCGGCGATCGCGGTTGCGACCCATCCGGCGGCGGGGGTGTTGAGGTGATCAGTCCAGCGCGGATTCCGAGGGGGGCGCGGAGTGTTCGAAGAGGGCGACTCTGCGGAGTCGATGCCTGCCTCTTCCGTGGTCTGTTCTTCGGCCGTGGCCTCGGCCAGCGGTTCCTGCGCGAGGATGTCCGAGGCCTCGTCGGTCGTGTCGTTGTGTGCGTTCGCTGTATCCATCGCATCCGAGTCTAGCGGCCCGATCACGCTGAAAGGAGCTCGGCGCACATCCGCTCTCGTACTTGGGGAGAATGTTCAGCATGCGCCTCTTGAGAATTATTCTCGTTCTGCGCTATAATTTCGTGTACCCGAAATCTGCACAGGAGCAATGATGTTTTCCTCAACAACGCGCAGCGTGGCAGCTGTTGCAGGGCTGGCCATGGCGACCGCCTCGCTGGCCGCGTGCGCGCCCTCCTCCTCGGCCCACGGCCTCTCTGTCGTCGCCACGACCACCCAGATCTGCGACTACGTCACCCAGATCGCCGCGAGGTCCACCGACATTTCCCTCGACAAGACCGACGCCGCCGGAAAGAACAGCCACGTGGGTGCCGCCCCTGACGGCGCTGCCCTCACCATGAGCCTGACCTGCCTGCTCGCCCCCAACGCATCCGCGCACGAGCATGAGATGACCCCGGCCCAGACCTCGGCGCTGGCGCAGGCCGACGTGATGGCGGTCTCCGGCGTGGACCTCGAGCACTTCCTCGACGATGCTGTCGTATCTTCCGGCTTCAAGGGACGCATGGTCGTCACCTCTGGTGTTCTCACAGCAGCCGACGTCGATAACCCGGGCGCCCCCGACCCCGAGGGCGCCTACACGATCGATCGCGGAAGCGAACGCGTGGACGTTGCCCCGTGGCCGTTCCCACCGGAGGAAGAGGGCGAGGAACCCGAATTCCGCTTCGACCCGCACGTGTGGACCTCCCCGAAGGGCGCCCGTATCCAGGTCGCTAACCTCGGCGCTGGCCTCGCGGCCGCGGCCCCCGACGCCGCCTCGTCGATCAACGCGGCCACGGCCTCGTACCTGGAGGACATCGACGCACTCGATGAGTGGACTGCCGAGGCCATCGAGACCGTGCCCGAGGGACAGCGCGTGCTCTTTACCTCCCACGACGCCTTCGGCTACTTCTCGAGGGACTACGGGATCCGCTTCATCGGCGCGGCCCTGTCCGACTTCAACGAGCAGCAGGACGCCACCGCCGACCACATCGCTAAGGCCGTCGCGGCCGTCAAGGAATCCGGCGCGGTCGCGCTCTTCGCGGAAAACTCCAACAACTCCAAGTCCATCGAGGCGATCGCCCGCGCGGCCGGCGTGACCCCCATCGTGGGCGAGGACGCCATGTACGGCGACTCCCTGGGCCCCGACGGATCCGAGGGAGCCACCTACGTCGGCTCGATCATCCACAACGTTCGCGCTGTGACCCAGGCGTGGGGTGGCACCGTTCCAGACCTGCCCGAACGCCTCAAGGACCAGTGATGACGACACTCGTCTCCTTCCGCGACGCGGCGCTGGGGTATGGGAATACCCCGGCGCTGACCGGCCTGACCCTCGACGTGTTCGGGGGTCAGGCCCTCGCCCTTGTCGGCCCCAACGGCGGTGGCAAGACCACACTCATGCGCGGTATCGTCGGTGGCTGCCAGGTCCTTTCTGGAACCGTCGAGACGGAAGTAAAGCGCATCGGCCTCGTGCCCCAGAGCGCGGACCTGGACCTCACCTTCCCCGTGAGCGCCGCCGAGGTCGTCACCATGGGCCTCATTGCCGAGGCCGGGTGGGGCAGGCGCATCACCGCCGACATGCGCGCGCGGGTGAACGCCGCCCTCGAGCGCGTCAACCTCAGTGACCGGGCCTCCCACCGCTTCGGGACGCTCAGCGGCGGGCAACGCCAGCGCGTCCTCGTCGCGCGTGCCCTGGTCGCGCGCCCCGAGCTGGTCATGATGGACGAACCCTTCAACGGCCTGGACGCTCCCAGCCGCGACATCATCACGGGCCTCATCGCCGACCTGACCGCGGATGGCGTCGGCGTCATCGTGTCCACGCATGATCTCTCGCTCGCGCGCGACGTCTGCTCCCAGGCGTGCGTGCTGGCCTCCCGTCTCGTCGCCCTGGGGCCCACCGACGAGGCCCTGGCGCCCGAGGTGTTGGCGCGCGCCTACGGATCGAGCGCCGACGAGGCGATTGCGGCCCTGTCATGATCGCCCCCTACCTGGCGCGCCCGATCATCGTCCTCGGCTTGCTCGCGCTCGCTGTGGGACCGGCCTCGACGCTCGTCAACCTGCGCCGAGCGGAGTTCAGCGCGGAGACGATGGTGCACGGCGTCTTTCCCGGAATCGTCGTCGGCATGGCCCTCGGCGGGCGCGACGCCATCATTCCGGGAGGCGCGCTCTGCGCGGCACTCGTCGCGGCGGCACTGACGGTGGCTTCCCGCAAACAGCGCCACTCTGAGGCGACGACCGCTGTTCTGCTCACTGCCTTCTTCTCCCTCGGCATTGTGATCTCCCTGCGCATCGGGGACATGTCCGGGCAGCTCGAATCCCTCATGTTCGGTCGTCTCCTGGATATCACCCCGTCGCGCATGGTGGTCAGTGCCGTGGTTCTGCTGGTCGCCGCCGCGATGCTCGCGCTCACCTGGCGTGCGCAGGTCGCGGTGGCTTTCGACCGTGAGGCCGCGCGCGTGAGCGGCATCCCCGTCACATGGATCGACGTCGCGTTTAACGCGGCGCTCGGAGCCATCGTGGTCGCGGCGTCGACGGCGGTCGGCGTTCTCCTCGTCGTCGGTTACCTCATCGTGCCTGGAGCCTTTGGTCGTCTCTTGGCCGCCGGGCCTCGCTCGATGGTGCTCCTGGCCGGTGCCTGCGCGCTTGTCGGAGGCTGGGCGGGCTTTGGCGTCTCCCTCCTGCGCGCGCCGCGCCCGCTCTCCCCGCAGGCGTGCGTCGCCATGGGGGTCCTCGTCTGCTTTGCTGCTGCCTGTGCGATGCGAGAGATCCGCGCCCGGCGCGTACGCACGGTCACCGCCGGGCGTGAAACGTCGCGTGAAACGACCGTGAGTGCGGGGGGAAGGGAGGCCTCGTGATCGCCAGCCTCCTGCTGTACCCGGCGCTGCACGTGACGATCATCGGGGCCCTGGGTGGCCTCGTCGGCGCCTTCGCGTACTTGGACAAGCGCATTTTCTTCGCCGAATCCGTCACGCACGGGACGTTCCCCGGCGCGGTCCTCGGCGTCGTCATCGCCGCCGCCTTCGGCCTCGGGCACTCCGGCATGTCGGCCGCGCTCTACGTGGGCGCGTTCCTCGGCACCATCCCGCTCGTTGCCCTCATGCGCCTGCTCGCCACGATCCCCGGTATCTCCAGCCAGGGGGCGGCCGGCATCGTGCTGACAGCCGGATTTGCCTCCGGTTACTTCCTGGCGACCTGGTTTAAGCCCCTGCCCCTCGCAGTCAACTCCTTCCTGACGGGATCCGTCATGACGGTCTCGCCAGCTGATGTCGCCTGGGCGGGTGGCGTGCTCGTGGCCGCGCTGCTTGTCGTAACGCTGGGAGGGCGCCAGCTGATTGCCCACTGTTTCGACCCGGCTAACCCAGCCGCAGCGGCGCGGGCGGGGCGTCACGAGCTCGTCATCCTCGGCCTCATCCTCGCGTCGGTCACCGTGGCGATCCCCGCGGTCGGCACGATCCTGTCGATCGCCCTCATTGCCGCTCCTGCCGCCGCGCTCGCGCCCCTCGTGCGCAGCTCGCGCGCCTTCCTCATTGGATGCCCACTCCTCGGAGCGTTCCTTGGGATCGCTGGCCTCGCGATCGCCGTCCCCGCGCGGCTCAGCGCAGGCGGAACCATCGCGCTCCTGTGCGCTGCGTGTGTCCTGGCCTCGCGCATCCCCCAATGGTTGGCGGGCGCAAGGGGGACGCGCCGTGCGCGCGCGGACAAGCAGTGAGACGATACGGGCATGGAAGCAGCGACCGACACGACCAACGCCCCCGAGCTCGCCGTGACGCATCAGGATGCTCGCGCGCAGGAGGCCTACCGCCAGGAGGCGGGGACCATCCTGCTGGCCGCGACACCGATCGGGGACGTGCGTGACGCCTCGCCCCGCGTCGTCGCCGCGCTTGAAGGGGCGGACATCGTCGCCGCCGAGGATACGCGTCGCGCGCTCGCCCTGGCCTCGCGCCTGGGCATCAAGCTGGGCGGTCGCCTCATCGCCCTGCACGACCACAACGAGGCCGAGAAGGCCGCGGGCATCGTCGAGGCCGCCAGCGCAGGGGCGCGCGTCGTCTTCGTGTCCGACGCGGGTATGCCCACGGTCTCCGACCCCGGTTTTCGGCTGGCGCGCGCCGCCATCGACGCGGGCGTTCCCCTGTCCGTCCTGCCCGGCCCCTCCGCTCCGCTCGTGGCCCTCGCCCTGTCAGGCCTGCCCTCCGACCGCTTCGCCTTCGAGGGGTTCCTGCCGCGCAAGGACGGGGAGGCCACGCGCTACCTGGAAGGCCTGGCCACCGACCCGCACACGCTCATCTTCTTCGAGTCGCCCCGGCGCGCAGCCGCCACGCTGACGCGCATGGCCGAGGTGTTTGGCACCGACCGCGCCGCCGCGCTGTGCCGTGAGCTCACGAAAGACTACGAGGAAGTGCGCCGCGGTACGCTCGGGGAGCTCGCTGAGGGGGGCCGACGACGTCCTCGGAGAGGTGACGATCGTCGTCGCCGGATATGCGCGAAGCGCGCGCGCCGAAGACCATGTGGGTGCTGTCCTCGCGCTCGCGGCGGAAGGCATGCGCCTCAAAGACGCCGCGGCCGAGGTGGCCGCGGCGACGGGCGCGCGCAAGAACGACCTATACAAGGCCGCCCTCGCCGCGCGCTAAAAACGAGGCCGGGGAACCTCAGACGATCTCGACGTGCTCCGACGTCATCCACTCGCGGGCCTGCGCGCCCAGCTCCTCGGTGACGGGCGCGGTCAGCTCGCGCAGCACTCGCGTCTTGAAGTCAGCGCGAGCGGCATCCACCGCCGTGCAGGCCACGCAGTGCGACTCGGCGAGGCCCACGACGTCCACGTCCGTGATGTCGGCATCGCGCAGCACCTCCTCCAGCGTCTTCCCATCCTCGGTCGTGCCCTCGAAGCCCGAGTAGGCGGCCTTGTACTGGCCCTTCTTGATCGTCACGTCCGCGTTGACGTTCGCGAGCGCCGGGTGCAGCTCGGCCTCGTCCGTGCCGGCCACACCGTGCGGGGGCCAGGTGTCCACGAAGTCCGGGGTCTCGGAGAAGTGAGCGCCCGGATCAATGTGCCAATCCTGCGTGGTGACGATCAGCTGGTACTCGTCGCGGTGCGCGTCCACGTAGGCGGCCACGGCCTCGGCGATGGCATTGCCGCCCGTCACCGGGAGGGCACCACCTTCGCAGAACGTGGGCTGAACGTCGACGATAATGAGTGCGCGGGCCATGAAACCTCCCTGATAAATCAGTAATTTCTCCAAGCGTATCACCCGGGTCACAGCGTGTGAAAGGCTGTTTCAATATCCTCGATATGCGGCCAGTTGCCCGTTTATGACAGCAACGCAGTATTGTTAGGGGCTATGAGTCGTATTCTGTCCGCCGTCGCATGGCCCTACGCCAACGGCCCCCGTCATATTGGCCACGTTGCGGGATTTGGTGTCCCCTCCGACGTTTTCTCCCGGTACATGCGAATGGCCGGCCACGACGTCCTCATGGTGTCCGGCACCGATGAACACGGTACCCCCATCCTGGTGGCCGCCGACGGCGCCGGCGTGAGCGCCCGCGAACTCGCAGACCAGAACAACCGCCTCATCGTCGAGGACCTCGTGGCGCTCGGCCTGTCCTACGACCTTTTCACCCGCACGACCGCCGGCAACCACTACCGCGTCGTCCAGGACATGTTTGCCACCGTGCGCGACAACGGCTACATGATCGAGCAGGTCACGCGCGCCGCCATCTCCCCGTCCACCGGCCGCACCCTGCCCGACCGCTACATCGAGGGCACCTGTCCGATCTGTGGCGCCGAAGGAGCGCGCGGCGACCAGTGCGACAACTGCGGCAATCAGATGGACCCGACCGAGCTCATCAACCCGCACTCGCGCATCAACGGCGAGACCCCCAACTTCGTGGAGTCCACCCACTACTTCCTCGACCTGCCCGCCCTGGCCGAGGCCCTGTCCGCGTGGCTCGATGAGCGCGAGAAGTCCGGCACCTGGCGCCCCAACGTCATCAAGTTCTCCCAGAACTTCCTGGAGGACATCCGTCCCCGCGCCATGACGCGCGACATTGACTGGGGTATCCCGGTCCCCGGCTGGGAAGACCAGCCCACCAAGCGCCTGTACGTGTGGTTCGACGCCGTCATCGGCTACCTGAGCGCCTCCATCGAATGGGCGCGCCGCACCGGCGACCCCGAGGCGTGGCGCAAGTGGTGGAACGATCCCGAAGCCCTGTCCTACTACTTCATGGGTAAGGACAACATCGTCTTCCACTCCCAGATCTGGCCCGCCGAGATGCTCGCCTACAACGGTCAGGGCGCGAAGGGTGGCACCCCCGGTGACCTGGGCGTCCTCAACCTGCCCACCGAGGTCGTCTCCTCTGAGTTCCTCACGATGGAGGGCAAGAAGTTCTCCTCCTCGCACGGCATCGTCATCTACGTGCGCGACTTCCTCTCGCGCTACCAGGCCGACGCCCTGCGCTACTTCATCAGCGCGGCGGGCCCCGAGACCTCGGACTCCGACTTCACGTGGGCTGAGTTCGTGCGTCGCACCAACGGCGAGCTCGTCGCCGGGTGGGGCAACCTGGTCAACCGCACCGCGTCCATGATTGCCAAGAAGTTCGGCGAGATCCCCACCCCCGGTGAGCTCGAGGACATCGACCGCGCCCTCCTGGACGCCGTCGAGGCCGGTTTTGAGACCGTCGGAAACCTGATCCGCCACCACCGTCAGAAGGCAGCGCTGTCCGAGGCCATGCGCCTGGTCGGCGAGGCGAACAAGTACGTGACCGACACCGAGCCCTTCAAGCTCAAGGCGCCGGAGCAGCAGGAGCGCCTCGCGACGGTCCTGTGGACCCTGGCCCAGGCGGTCGCGGACCTCAACCTCATGCTCTCCCCATTCCTGCCCCACGCGGCCAACGACATCGACCGCGTCATGGGCGGCACCGGCGAGATCGCGCCTATGCCCTACATCGAGGAGGTCGCCGAGCTCGACCCGCAGGTCCTGCCCGCCGACTTCGAGGGCCGAAACGGCTACCCGATCATCACTGGTGACTACACGAAGGTTCCGACCTGGGAGCGCCACCCGATCACGGTCGGCACGCCGATCGCCAAGCCCACGCCGGTCTTCGTCAAGCTGGACGAGTCCATCGTCGAGGAGGAGCTTGCCCGCTACGCGGACGTTCGCCCCGACGATGTGACGGGTGCCTGATCTGGGTTTTCCCTGATATGGCGCCACTCCAGATGAGTGTGACGCACGTTTGACAGCGCGCGGGTGGGACGGAAGCGTCCCGCTCGCGCGCTCGTTCGTCCCGGGGTGTTACCGTGAGGTCATGGCCGAAGATTTTCTCGCGTCCGCCCTCGCTGCCGAGGCCTCGTCGCGCGCCCAGCAAGATCCCGACTACCCCCTCTTTCACGTCGCGCCCCCGGTGGGCCGACTGAACGACCCGAACGGCCTCATTGAGGTCGGTGGGACGTACCACGCGTTTTTCCAGTACACGCCCGAGCATCCGCGCCGACTCGTCTACTGGGGCCACGCCACCTCGGCCGACCTGACCCGCTGGGACTATCACGCCCCCGCGATCCTGCCCGACACCCACCAGGACGCCAACGGTGCCTACTCGGGCACGGCCATCGAGGTCGGCGACCACGTCGAGCTGTGGTACACCGGAAACTACAAGGACCCCGAGACGGGGGATCGCGAGGCTACCCAGTGCGTCGTCACCACGACCGACATGGTTCGCTTCGACAAGCAGGTGCCCCCGATCATCGGCCGTCAGCCCGAGGGGTACACCGCCCACTTCCGTGACCCGCAGGTGTGGCGTGACGCGGACGGTTCCTACCGGATGCTGCTCGGCGTCCAGCGCGAGAACCTTACCGGCGCGGCCCTGCTCTACCGCTCTGCGGACCTGCGTGCGTGGGAGTGCGAGGGAGAGATGACCTTCCCCGATGCTGGCGGCGCCTTCGACGCGTTCGGTTACATGTGGGAGTGCCCGAACCTCGTGCGCCTTGTCGATGAGGAGACCGGTGAGCCCCACGACGTGTTGATTTTCTGCCCTCAGGGCATCTCGCCCGAGCGTGAGGGCTTCGAGAACGTCTTCCCGTGCGTCGCCATTGTCGGCGAGCTCGTGGGCACCGAGTTCCGCGGCGCCGACGGCTCCTTCGAGGAGCTTGACCGTGGCACCGAGTTCTACGCTCCCCAGATCATGGCTCGCTCCGCTGCCACGTCGCCGGATATGCCCACCCTCCTCTTCGGCTGGGCGGGCAACGCTGGTGAGGACGACCAGCCCTCCATCGAAACCGGCGGCTGGGTGCACTGCTTCACCGCTCCGCGTGCCCTGACCCTGCGCGGCGGCCGCGTCATCGCTCGCCCGTACCTGCCGGGCCTGCCCCTCGCGCCCGCCACGCTTGAGGGCGCTCCCGTGGACGAGGCCGGGGCGCGCGTTTCGGAGCTCGTCGGCTCGCGCTCGTGGCGCCTGGCCTTTGATGCCTCCTACGAGGGGCTCCTGTCCGTGCGCATCGGCGAGGAGTCTGGCCTGTCGGTCACTCTTGAGGAAAGCCGTCTCACCGTCGACCTGACGGGCACGCGCTACCCGCACGGTGGCCGCCGCGTCGTCACCCTGGATCCTGGCGAGGCCAGCCGCGTCGAGATCCTCCACGACCGCTCGATCACCGAGATCTACCTGGGCGATGGCTCGCGCGTCTTCACGACCCGCAGCTTCCTGAATGGCGAGGGTGCGGGAGTGGCACTCGTGGGCGCCGCCTCCGTGACGAACGTGAGCGCGGCGCGCGCCGACTGAGAACCGACGGACGAGGTCGTGGCTGCTCACAGTGGCCACGACCTCGGCATATGTGTGCATCGTCTCAGCCTATGGCCTGAGACGATGCCCCTCGCACCTTGCGTTGAGGACTCTGTCACCCGTAGTATGTCAATCGATTGCTACACACCGCCCAGCGCGGCGTAACAATGGCGTTGCGCGTGGGGTTTTGAGAAAGGAATGTGGTCGGCAATGGATCACGCCAAGGTGGCAGGAGAGGTCGTCGAAGCAGTCGGCGGCGCATCCAACATCAGCGCAGCAGCGCACTGCGCAACCCGTCTCCGCCTGGTGATCGCGGACGAGTCCAAGATCAACCAGCAGGCCCTCGATGACAACGACGATCTGAAGGGCACATTCGCCGCCGGCGGCATGTTCCAGATCATCGTCGGCCCCGGCGATGTTGACCAGGTCTACGCCAACATGGTTGCGAACCATGGCGTGCGTGAGGTCTCCAAGGACGAGGCCAAGGAAGAAGCCGAAAAGGGCGGAAACCTGTTCTCGCGCTTCATCAAGATGATCGCGGACATCTTCGTCCCGATCCTCCCGGCGCTGGTCGCCGGCGGTCTGATGATGGCCATCAACAACGTCATGACCGCCGAGGGACTGTTCGGTGAGCAGTCGCTGACCCAGATGTACCCGGGCATCGCGGACTACGCGGCCCTTATCAACATGGTCTCCTCCGCGGCCTTCGCCTCGCTGCCGGTCCTCGTCGGCTTCTCCGCCGCTAAGCGTTTCGGCGGCAACGTCTACCTCGGCGCCGCGATCGGCGCGGCCATGGTTTCCTCTGACCTGCTCAACGCCTGGAATACGGGCGCGGCGCTCGCCGGTGAGGCGCAGGTTAGTTACTGGCACATCTTCGGCATGGATGTCGCCAAGATCGGCTACCAGGCACAGGTCATCCCGACCCTGGCCGTCACCTACGTCATGTGCCTCATCGAGAAGAACTTGCACAAGGTCCTCAAGGGCACCGCGGACTTCCTGCTCACCCCGCTCATCACGATGCTGGTCACCGGCTTCCTGGCCTTCACGATCATCGGCCCCGTCACCCGCGTGGCCGCCGAGTACCTGACCTTTGGCATTAACTGGACATACTCGACCCTCGGCGTCTTCGGCGGACTCATCTTCGGTTTCTTCTACAGTGCCATCGTCGTCACAGGTCTGCACCAGTCCTTCCCCGCCATTGAAATCCCGCTGCTTCCCTCCAATGGTGGCGCCGGCGACTTCATCTTCCCGATCGCCTCCATGGCGAACATCGCGCAGGGCGCGGCCGCCCTGGCCGTCTTCTTCAAGACCCGCGACGCCAAGCTCAAGGGCCTGGCCGGCGCCGGTGGCGCCTCCGCCGTCTTCGGCATCACCGAGCCCGCCATCTTCGGCGTCAATCTGCGTCTGCGCTGGCCCTTCTACTGCGCCATGGTCGCGTCCGCCATCGGTTCCGCGGGCGTCGCCCTGCTGAACGTGCGCGGTCAGGCCCTCGGCGCCGCCGGCTTCGTCGGCTTCGTGTCGATCATCCCCAAGTCGATCCCCGCATACCTGGCCCTCGAGGTTCTCGTCTTCGTTCTGTCCTTCGGCTTCACCTTCGCCTACGCCATGACGCGCGGCAAGGCCGACATGGAGGGCCGCGCGCCCGCCGCCAAGGCTGCCGCTCCCGTGGCCGCCGCCGTGGCGACCCCGGCTGCTGCCCCGGCCGCCGCCGTGGCGACCCCGGCTGCTGCCCCGGCCGCCGCCCCCGCCGCCGCTCCCGCGGCTGCCCCGGCCCCGTCCTTCTCTGACGAGGCCAAGGCTGACCTCTCCGTCGCCTCGCCCCTCGCGGGCACCGTGGTTCCGCTCGAGCAGGTCAAGGACGAGTCCTTCGCCAAGGGCATGCTCGGCCCCGGCATCGGCATCGAGCCCGCCGACGGCCTCGTCGTCGCCCCCTTTGATGGCACCGTGACCGTCGCCTTCCCGACCGGCCACGCCTACGGCCTCAAGTCCGCTTCCGGCGTCCAGGTCCTCATCCACGTCGGCATGGACACCGTCAAGCTCGACGGCAAGGGCTTCACGCCCCGCGTCGCCAAGGGTGACGTCGTGCGCCGCGGCGACGTGCTCGCCGAGGTTGACCTCGACGTGATCCGTGAGGCCGGCTATGACACCATCACGCCCGTCGTCGTGACGAACAAGAAGAAGCTCGGCGCGGTCACCCCGGTCGCGACTGGCCAGATCCAGCGCGGCGACGCGCTGCTCGACGTGGCCCCCAAGGAGGCCTGAGCTTCCCGGGAGTCAGGCTCGACATAACGGGTGGGCGGCATCAGCAGTGTGCTGGTGCCGCCCACCCGTCTTTCCTGCCGGTTGTCGAGGGGCGCTCAGGCGTTGATCGAACGCCCCGGAATCAGCGTGCCCGAGAACTCAACCGTCTGAGCGCGGGGCGCCCCGGCCTCGTCGGATGAGGAACGCGGAGCCTTGCCCTCGATCTGGTCGAGGAGGATCGACACCGCAGCACGGGCGATGTCCTCGATGGGCTGGCGGATCGTCGCCAAGTGGGGGAGGGCGCGGCGCATCGTCTCCGTGCCGTCAAAACCGATGATGGCCAGGTCAGCGGGGACCGACAGGTTGCGCGTGCGTGCCCACTCGAGGACCTCGGCGGCCGCCAGATCGTCGGTCGCGAAAACACCGTCGACGGGGGCGGCGGCGCGGGCCTCGTCCAGGGTGTCGCGCACCATCGCGAAACGCTGCGGCGTCGGCGTATCGAAGGGAACGGTCACGACGCGCGGGGTCAGGCCCGCGCGCTCGACCTCGGCGCGGTAACCGGCCTCACGCAGGTTGCGCGGGCCCGAACGTGAGGTGAGTAGCAGGGGATGGCGGCACCCGCCCTCGATGAGCGCGCGCGTCGCCATGGCGCCCGCCTCCTCATTCGCGCAGCGCACATTCGGGATGGACGGGCTCAGCTCGCGGTCGATCGTCACGAGCGGCATGCGGATCGTGTCGTACTCGTCCAGGCCCTCGTTGTGGGCGCCCGAAATGATGCCGTCCACGCGGTTGCCGACGAGGAGCGAGAGGTACTCGCGCTCGCGGTCCGCCCGTCCCATGGAATTACAAATCAGAATGCGGTAACCGGCGTCCGCCAGGGCGTTCTCGACCTCGACGGCCAGCTCGCCGAAGAAGGGAAGGGAGACGGCGGGAACGATGAGGCCCACGGTCTGTGTGCGTTTGCCGTGTAGGGCGCGGGCCAGAGAGTTGGGCCGATATCCGAGTGTTTCGATCGCGTCGGCGACGTTCTTTTTTGTCTTCTCCGACAGGTAGCCACGGTTGTTGAGGACGCGCGATACGGTCGTCAGGCTCACTCCGGCAAGCTCGGCGACGTCGGCCAGCGTGGGTTCGCGGGAACTCATGCGCGCTTCCTTTCCTTCCCTCGGTACTTCTCTAGTGTAATTGGTGAGGCGGAGGGGAGTCTTGCATCACGTCGGCGAGGCCGGAGCTGGCACTGCGCAGTGGCCTCGTCTCGGTTGGCGGACGAGTCCGTTGTTGCATGGTTTCGGCATTTATGGGGGTGATGTATCCCATGTCACGCTCTGTGATATCGGATTTTGCGCGGGTATCTAAGCCCGTTACCATGGGCCGTACGGGCACCTGTGTCTCACGATGGACATACCCGCATTTGAAAGGAACGACCATGATTTCCCGCACCGTTGCAATTGGTTCCTCCGTTGGCCTCCACGCGCGTCCCGCTTCCGTCCTCGCCGAGGCCGTTGACGAATCCGGCGTCGATGTCACCATCGCGTTTGATGGCGAGGAGGCGGACGCCGCGTCGCTCCTCGAAATCATGACCCTGGGAGCCAAGCACGGCGACGTCGTCACCCTGTCCACCGAGGATGATTCCGCGGGCGCGGTGCTCGACTCGCTCGTCGAGCTGCTCTCGCGCGATCTCGACCAGGAGTGAGCTGATGGCGACGCACGACGTCCTGCACGGCATCGGCGTCTCCGCCGGTACCGCTGCAGCTCCCGCCGCGATCGTCCAGCCCGCCCCCGGCGTCGACACGACGGAGCCGGGCAGCATCGACGCTGCCGCCGACGGCGCGCGTGTCCGTGAGGCCCTCGCAGCCGTGTCCGCTCGTCTGAGCGAGCGCGCCGCGAAAGCTCCGGAGGAGACGAAGGCGATCCTCAAGGCCACCGCACAGCTCGCGGGTGACCGTGGTCTGGCCAAGGCCGTCGACAAGAAGCTGAAGAAGGGCCTCGGTGTCACCCAGGCCGTCCACGACGCTGTCGAGGACTACGCGCAGATGCTGCGTGGTCTTGGCGGCTACATGGCCGAGCGCGCGACCGACCTGTACGACGTGCGCGACCGCGCGATTTGCGAGCTGCGTGGCCTGCCCGAGCCCGGCGTTCCGGCCTTCGACGGCCCCGTCGTCCTCGTGGCCCGGGACCTGGCTCCCGCAGAGACCGCGACCCTGGACCCCGAGACCGTCCTCGGCATCATTACCGAGGTCGGCGGCCCCACCTCGCACACGGCGATCCTGGCCGCCCAGCTGGGCATCCCCGCGATCGTCAAGGCCGAGGGCATCATGAATGTCGAGGAAGGCACGATGCTGGCCCTCGACGGTGGCGTCGGCGAGGTCATCATCGCCCCCACCGATGATGAGGTGGACCTGCTCAAGGAGCGCTCGCGTCGCCGCGCGCTCGCCCTGGCCGGCTCGACCGGAGAGGGTGCGACCTACGACGGCTACCGCGTCAAGCTCCTGGCCAACATCGGCACGGTTGACGATGCGATCAAGTCATCGAAGGTCGACCTCGAGGGTTCCGGCTTGTTCCGCACGGAGTTCCTGTTCCTGGAGCGCTCGGAGGCCCCGACGCTGGAGGAGCAGACCGACACGTACACGAAGGTCCTGCAGGCATTTGGGTCCCGTCGCGTGGTCGTTCGTACCCTCGACGCGGGCGCCGACAAGCCGCTGAGCTTCGCGGACCTGGGTGCCGAGGAGAACCCCGCCCTGGGCGTGCGCGGCCTGCGCCTGTGCCAGGTGCGCGAGGATCTCATCGACACGCAGCTGCAGGCTCTCGCCGCCGCCCACAAGGCGACGGGCGCTGAGCTCTGGGTCATGGCCCCCATGGTCGCGACCGCCGCTGAGGCCACGTGGTTCGCCGACAAGGCGCGTGGCTACGGCCTGCCCAAGGTCGGCATCATGATTGAGGTGCCCGCGGCCGCTCTGCGTGCCGAGCAGCTCCTGTCGATCGTGGACTTCGCCTCCATCGGCACGAACGACCTGACCCAGTACACGATGGCTGCCGACCGTCTGGACGGCAACCTGGCGTCCCTCCTGGATCCGTGGCAGCCCGCGGTCCTTGAGATGATCCGCCACGCCTGCAACGGCGGTCGTGCGACGGGTAAGCCGATTGGCGTGTGTGGCGAGGCCGGTGGTGACCCGCTGCTGGCCCTGGTCCTTACGGGCCTGGGCGTTGCCTCCCTATCGATGGCTCCCTCCAAGGTCAAGTCCGTGCGCGCCGCCCTGCGCATGCATGACCTGGCGACCTGCCAGCAGATGGCCGCCTACGCGGTGGATGCCCCTAGCGCCAAGGAAGGCCGTGAGAATGTCCTGAAGCTGGTGGCTCCGGCCATGCTGGATCTGCTCTGATCAGGCGCTTCTGACACGCAACGGGGTGGGCCCGGGAACCAATCGGTTCCCGGGCCCACCCCGTTGATGTGCGTGGCGCGCGACGCGCCGTCAGTCCCTGAGGATCGCGTCCGCGGGATTCGAAGGAGCGGAGGCGGCGTTCGTCTTCGGGGTCTTCCTGGAACGGCCTGAGAAGAGCGCGGTGAGGATCAAAATGATGCCCAATGTTGCGATCGCGCTGATGCCGAGAACCGGCAGATTGAAGTTCGTGATGTAGGCTTCGGCGATCAGGATAGCGCCCACCATGCACACGAGGATCGCCCACACGAAAGAACCGACGCGCACGCCCCTGGCGGGTGCCTCGGGGAGCGCGTGCATGTCGACGGGGACGGTCGGTGCACTCCACGTGGTGCGAGCGCCCGCAGTGGATGCGCCCAAGGGGGCCTGAGAGTGCTGGGTTGCCCCGGCCTCGTGCCCCTGGGGAGCGGACTCGCCCGTGGAGGCCGGGTCGAAGGCGGTGCGTGCGCCCGTGCCTACAGAGCCAGCGGGAGTGCCAGCCTGCGCCTGTGTACCCTGAGCGCCCGATGGGCCCGCCTGGCCCGCAGCCCCAGCGTCTGAGCGAAAGGGATCGGTGGGCATCTGCGTCGTGGGGGCCTCGCGGAAAACCGCGAGGGGGTCCGAGGAGAGGTCAGGCGATGAGGTCGGCATCTCGGTCGTTGCGTCCGAACCGGCGCCGACGGAGGGCGCGGGAGTCGTCGGCAGCGGCGTCGTCTCGTCGAATTCGGGCAGCTGGGTGGTGCGGTCGTCGTTGGACGTAGTCATGGTCGTGGTCCTTCCTCAGTTACCCGACTGGGAGCCGGTGGGGGTAGGGGACGGGGTGGGCGTTGCGCTCGGGGTTGCGCTCGGGGTTGCGCTCGGAGTCGCCGAGGGCGTGGCGGAGGGCGCTGCTAGGCGTCGAACCCCAGGTGCCCGAGGCATCGGGGGACTGCACGATCGTCAGCGTGTCAAGGTCCGCGTCGTCGGCGATAAGAATTGTGATGCCGCCGAGCGAGGGCTTTCCCCAGCCGGGGGACGAGACGGTCACGCCGGAGCAGTCGTCCAAGGGCTCGGCCCAGCCGTTGCCGTCCATGTTGGTGGAGAGAGTGTCAATGCTGGACTGGCAGATGATCTGCACGGGCTGGCCCTCGGCCATCTGGATGGTGAGTCGGTTCCAGGCCTGCCAGTCGACCGTGATCGTCTTAGTCGTGCCGACGGGCGCGCCGGTCAGGTCGAGCGTGGTCGAACCGGTCGGATTGCCTCCGCTGACCTTGTCGACCGTCCAGTCGAGGGTCGTCTGGGAGCCGATATTGCGCACGTTCGTGTTGGTGAGGAAATCGGTCGGGTGAGAGGCCTGGGTGCCAACGAGGGCTGTGGGGAGCGCCATTACTATGCCGATGACCGACAGGGTGGTGAGCCAGCCGGCGCTGCGGTCGCGCAGGGCGGCGATCGCCAGGGAGAGCCCGACGATGATGAGGCACACGCCGCCGCCGATCGTGATGACGCGGGCGACTGTCTGGCTTTGCGTCTCCCCCGTGATGAAGGGGATTGTGAGCCCCTTGTCAGCCCAGTACAGCCCGGCGAAAACGGCGGCCACGACGAGCACCAGGAGGCCCGTGATTGCCAGGTTGACGCGCCCGGAGACGGTGCGCGGGCGGTGCGTCGGAGCAGGCGGAATGTTCCAACGACGAGGCGTAGGTGCGGTCGGGGGAGGTGTCCAGCCGGGGTGGGGCTGAGCGGGGCGAGCCGCAGCGGGGGCAGGGCCCGCCTGCGAGCTAGCAGCGCCGGTGGGGGAGGACTGGAAGTCGCTCGGCACACCGTAGGCGGGGAAACCCGCGGGGGCTTGCTCAGGCTTGGTGCCGGGATCACCAGCCCCCGCGTCGTCAGCGGCCGGGGTGGCTTGCCCAAAAGGGACGGAGGTATCCGTCGCATTCGGGGTAGGCGCACCCGGAGCCGCGCCGTTCTGCGGGGTCCCGCACTGGGGTGCGCCGTACTGCGGGGTTCCGTACTGGGGGCGCGGCTTGCTCGGGCCTTGCGACCCAGAACGCGCGATGCCCACGACGATGGCCACGATTGCGGCCATGCCGGCTGCCATCACGATCAGCCTGAACCAGCCGATTCCCAGGACGCTGAAGAAGCCGATATCGGACAACAATGACGAAACGGAAGCGAGAACCATCAAGGCGCCGCCGATAACGGCCACGTCGAAGCGGCCCTCGACGGTCTCTTCCACGTGAATGCGACCGTCCTCAGCCTCGGGCAGGAGCAGCCAGGCGAGCCCATAGGCGAGGGGTACAACCGGGATGAAGAATGCGCCGACCGCCACGAGGACGCGTACGAGCGACAGGTCCCATCCCTGGCGGGCGGAGACACCCGAGCAGACGCCTCCGATAACGCGGGGCTTGGCGCGGTACCATCCCGAGCCTCGGATGGAGTCAAAAAAACCGCTGCGCGGCGGGCGCTGCTCATAGCCAGCGTTGGGGTCCGGTGTACCAGTGGACCAACTCATCTTGCACTTCCTCTCGATGGGATCCACGCGGCGTGGATCGATACCACTACTCAACCAAAGAGACTGGGCACCCCGATAGTAGGGGACCCCCTGAACGGCCCCTGATTGCGGTGGGGGTACCCCGGGGGACGCCCCGGAGACGTGCCACAATGGGAGCGTGAGCAGACCCGTGAACTCCCCCCACCCGGGGTGGACTCCGCCGATTCCGGCGCCGCCCGCCAGGCCGCCGCTCGTACGCGCGACCGCCTCGAGCCCGGACATGCCGGCCCCCTGGATGGCTGGCGTGTGCTCGGGCCTAGCCGTGCACCTTGGGCTGCCGGTCTCGCTCGTGCGCGTCATGTTCATCTGCCTCACCGCCTTCGGTGTGGGCATAGGCGTCTACCTGTGGCTGTGGGTGACGGTCCCCGATGATTCCCCAGAGAAGAACGGTGCGGGAACGCTGAGTCCCGGCCTCGTCCGTTTGCGCGAGGAGCGCGCCGCCCAGGTGTCGCGCAATCGGATGATCGTCCTCGGCGTCGCCCTGGTTGTGGCGGCGATCGTGGGTACCGTCTTGAACGCGACGGGCACTCTGGACTGGCGAGACATGGGGGCCATCGTCTCGATCATCTCTGGTATCGCGCTTGTGTGGAGCCAAAGCCGTGATGTGAACGGGTGGCGATCGTTGCGTTTCCTCGGCATCGTTGCCGCCGGCCTCCTGCTGCTCAGCCTCGGCGTCGTCATGGTTGCCTCGCGCGATAATCCGCCGGTGATCCTGCTGCGTGGTGGCCTCATCGGCGCCGCCCTTGTCGCGGGCGTGCTCTTTGCCCTCGTGCCGATGTGGCTGCGCACCACGAAAGATCTGTCGCAGGCGCAAGCCCAGCGCGTGCGTGAAGCCGAGCGTGCCGATATCGCCGCGCACCTGCACGACTCCGTGCTCCAAGCCCTCACCCTGATCCGAGCCTCCGCCGAGGACCCCGCCCGCGTGCGCGCCATCGCCCTCACCGAGGAACGCGAGCTGCGCGCCTGGCTGTACACGGGCCACGCGCAGGCCGCCGACTCCCTCGATGCCGCCGTCACCGAGGCGGTCGTGGGCGTCGAGAGCCGCTACGGCGTGCCGATCAGCGTCGTCGTCGTGGGTGATATGCGCCCGGGTCCCGGCGAACTCGCACTCGTCGCTGCCCTCGCCGAGGCCTGCCAAAACGCCGTGCGCCACGGTGCCCCACCCGTCTCCGTCTACGTCGAGGTGCGCCCCCGAGCCGTTGAAGCCTTCATCAAGGACAACGGCGAAGGATTTGACCCCGCCACCATCGCTGCAGATCGCCACGGCGTGCGCGACTCCATCGTCGGACGCCTGCGCCGAGCCGGGGGGAAGCGCGACGATCAGGCGTCTCGCGCGCGGAACCGAAATTGCTCTGAACGTGCCGCGCTCCGATATCCTGGAAGAAACAGCGCCCAACGGGAGGACACAGTGACCATCCGCATCCTCGTCATCGACGACCACCCCATGGTTCGGGCAGGCGTGCGCGCCGAGCTCGAAAACTCAGGGGCCGACCTCGAGGTTGTCGGCGACGCCTCCGACGTCGAGGGCGCCATCGCCGCCTGCCGTGCGCTCACCCCGGACGTCGCCCTCCTCGACGTGCACCTGCCCGGCGGAAACGGCGGAGGCGGGGCCGAAGTGGCCAGCTCCTGCCGCGACATCGAGGGCCTGCACTTCCTGGCGCTGTCCGTCTCGGACGCCGCCGAGGACGTCGTCCAGGTCATCCGCGCGGGCGCCCGCGGATACGTCACTAAGTCGATCTCCACCCCCGACCTCGTCGAGGCCATCGGCCGCGTCGCCGCCGGGGACGCCGCCTTCAGCCCACGTCTGGCCGGCTTCGTGCTCGACGCCTTCGGGACCGGCGAAGTCTCCACGACCGACACCGAGCTGGACCTGCTGTCCGCGCGCGAGCAGGAGGTCATGCGCCTCATCGCCCGCGGCTACACGTACAAGGAAGTCGCCCACGACCTGTTCATCTCCATCAAGACCGTCGAAACCCACGTGAGCGCGGTCCTGCGCAAGCTCCAGCTCTCCAACCGCAACGAGCTGACGCGCTGGGCGATGCAGCGCCACATCGTGTGAGGTCGGACCCCTTTCGCGCGCCCCATTCGGAGCGTGCGGCCCTTGCGTGCCTACAATGGAATTCCGAGAGCGTGACAGCGCCTGACCGCCCCGCACGGACGGCCCCTTTCATTCCGCGACCTCGGAGGATGCATGCACCGCATCGGTTTTGATAGTGATCAGTACGTTGAGATGCAGTCTCGACACATCGCCCAGCGACGAAGCGAATTTGGCGGCAAGCTGTATTTGGAGTTCGGTGGCAAGCTGATCGACGACATGCACGCCTCGCGCGTTCTGCCCGGTTTTACGCCCGACAACAAGGTGCGTATGCTGCGCGAGCTGGCGGACGAGGTCGAGATCATCGTCGCCGTTAACGCCAAAGATTTCGCGCGCCGTAAGGTCCGTGCCGACATGGGCACCACCTACGACGACGAGGTCCTGCGCCAGATCGATGAGTTCCGCGAGCGCGGCCTGTACGTCGGCTCCGTCGTCATCACCCAGTGGACGGACGACAACAAGGCGGCCGCGGACGTCAAGGAACGCTTTGAGAAGCTCGGCATCCGCGTCTACCGTCACTTCCCGATCCCCGGCTACCCGTTGGACGTCGAGCGCATCGTCTCGGACGAGGGCTACGGCGCCAACGAGTACGTGGAGACCAGCCGCAACCTCGTGGTCGTGACTGCTCCCGGCCCGGGCTCCGGCAAGATGGCGACCTGCCTGTCGCAGCTGTACCACGACCACAAGCGCGGGATCGAGTCGGGGTACGCGAAGTGGGAGACCTTCCCGATCTGGAACATTGCGCTGGATCACCCGGTGAACATCGCCTACGAGGCGGCCACCGCCGACCTCGACGACGTCAACATGATTGATCCCTTCCACCTGGAGGCCTACGGGATCAAGACGGTCAACTACAACCGCGACGTCGAAATCTTCCCCGTCCTGAACCGCCTCTTCGAGAAGATCCTCGGATCCTCCCCGTACAAGAGCCCCACGGACATGGGCGTCAACATGGCGGGCCACTGCATCGTTGACGACGAGGCCTGCAGGGAGGCCTCACGCCAGGAGATCATCCGCCGCTACTACAAGGCCCTCGTGGCCGAGAAGAAGGAAATGAGCGAGCCCGTACAGTCGGCGCGCATCTCCCTGCTGATGAGCCGCGTGGGCGTGGGCCGCATGGACCGCCCGGTCGTGCGTCCGGCCCTGGAGCTGGCCGCGGCCACCGGCGAGCCGGCCGCCGCGATCGAGCTGCCTGATGGCCAGATCGTTACGGGCAAGACGTCGGAACTGCTGGGTTGCTCCTCGGCGATGCTCCTCAACGCCCTCAAGAAGCTTGCTGGGCTACCCGACGAGGTCCAGCTCCTGTCCCCTCAGTCCATCGAGCCGATCCAGCGCCTCAAGACCCGCGACCTGGGCTCGCGTAACCCGCGCCTGCACACCGACGAGGTCCTCATCGCGCTCGCGGTCAGCGCCAACGGCGACGACAACGCGCGCCGCGCCCTCGACAAGCTGAGCTCGCTGCGCGACTGCGACGTGCACGAGTCGGTCATCCTGGGCCCCGTGGACGAGGGCATCTTCCGCTCGCTCGGCATCCAGGTGACGACGGAGCCGGTGTACGCGACGAAGTCGCTGTACCGCAAGAAGTAATCGCTTCGACGAGGCCGGGGCTTCTGCCGTGTATCTGCGCGGGGAAGCCCCGGCCTCGTTGTGTGCCGCCTTTCGTGGTTGGCGCCACCCGGGGCGGGGGTCGCAGGTGAGGGTGGGGCGGTTTACCCTTGGAGGCGATGAGTGACTCGACTTCTTTGCCTGACCTTGGTTTCCTGATCGGCCCCGACGGGGGTTTCCAGGACGACTACGTGCCGCCGGAGGTGCCCGCCTTTGACGTGGAGGACGCCTTGGGTTCCGACGCGTGGCCGGAGATCGCCGTGCCGGGTGGGGCATCGGGGGCGCCGTCGGCGTGGGAGGCCCCCGCTTCCTCGGGCGGTTTTTCGTCCGGCTGGGAGCGTCCCTCTCGCCCGGGCGTCGACCCCGAGTCGCTGACGCGCGGCCTCAACGATCGCCAGCGCGAGGCCGTCACGCACGCGGGCTCGCCGCTGCTGATCCTGGCGGGTGCGGGCTCCGGCAAGACGCGCGTGCTCACGCACCGCATTGCCTACCTGCTGGCCACGGGACGCGCGCGGGCGGGCGAGATCCTGGCGATCACCTTCACGAACAAGGCGGCGGCCGAGATGCGCGAGCGCGCGGGCGCCCTCGTCGGCGACGACGCGCGACGCATGTGGGTGTCGACCTTCCACTCGGCGTGCGTGCGCCTGCTGCGCTACGAACACGAGGCGGCCGGGCTGTCCTCGTCGTTTACGATCTACGACGCCCAGGATTCCCAGCGCCTTATCCAGATGGTCCTCAAGGCCATGGACGTGGATATCAAGCGCTTCACCCCAAAGATGGTGGCGGCGCGCATTTCGGACGCGAAGAACGAGCTGATCGGCCCGGCGCGCTACGCGGAGACGGCGGGCAAGGATCCGGTCTCGCGCATCGTCGCGGACGCCTATGTCGAGTACGACAAGCGCATGCGCGCCTCTAACGCGCTGGACTTCGACGACCTCATCATGCGCACGGTTGACCTGCTGCGCGAGAACCCGCTGATCGCCGAGCACTACCACCGGCGCTTCCGCCACATCCTCGTGGACGAGTATCAGGACACGAACCACGCGCAGTACGTCCTCGTGCGCGCCCTCGTGGGCGACGGATCTGATGGGGTGACGCCGGCCGAGCTGACGGTCGTGGGCGACTCCGACCAGTCGATTTACGCCTTCCGAGGTGCCACGATCCGCAACATCGAGGAGTTCGAGCGCGACTTCACGGGTGCGCGCACGATCCTGCTCGAGCAGAACTACCGATCGACGCAGAACATCCTGTCGGCCGCGAACGCGGTTATCGCCCGCAACACGGGGCGTCGCGCGAAGAACCTGTGGACGGCCTCGGGCGACGGCGCGCTCATCACCCTGGACGCCGCGGACTCCGAGCATGACGAGGCCCGCTTCGTCGTCGGCGAGATCGACCGCCTCGCGGACACGGGCGTCGAATGGGGCGACATCGCGGTCTTCTACCGCACGAACGCGCAGTCCCGCGCGCTGGAGGAACTCCTCGTGCGCCAGGGCATCCCGTACCGCGTCGTCGGCGGCACACGCTTCTACGAGCGCCGCGAAATCAAGGACGCGCTGGCGTACCTGCAGGTCATCTCCAACCCCGACGACACGGTCGCGGCCCGCCGCGTCCTCAACGTTCCCAAGCGCGGCATCGGCGCCAAGGCCGAAGAGGCCATCGCCGCGCACGCCGCCCACTACGGGATCTCCTTCGGCGCGGCCCTGCGACACCTCTGGCTGCGCGCAGGCTGCCCGGCCGGTGAGGGCGAGGGGATCGACGTCGACGCGCTCGCGCGTTCCGCCTCCCCGGACGAGGCCTCGGCTGATCCTTCTGGTTCCGCTTCCTCGGGTGATACGGCGGGGGAGAACCCGAGTGTGAGCAAGGCTGCGGATGAGAGTGCGGCTGCGGCCCCGGCCTCGTCCTCTGTCGAGAGCGAGCCCGAGACGGCCCCCGAGGTCCTAGGCATCACCCCGCGCGCCGCCAAGTCGGCGGCAGCCTTCTGGGGCCTCATCGAGACTCTGCGCGTCGCGGAGGCACGCGGTGCCTCGCAGGCCGACATCCTCGAAGAGGTCCTCGATCGCACCGGCTACCTGGCGGAGCTGCGCCGCAGCGAGGACCCGCAGGACGCCTCGCGCGTGGAAAACCTGGCGGAACTGCACTCGGTCGCGGGAGCCTTCGCGGCCGACGCTCCGGGTGGAACCCTCGCGGACTTCCTCGAGCGCGTCGCCCTCGTGGCCGACTCGGACCAGGTGCCCGCCGAGGGCGAGCGTGGCGGGCAGGTCACCCTCATGACCGTGCACACCGCGAAGGGCCTCGAATTCCCGGTCGTTTTCGTCACCGGCATGGAGGACGGCACCTTCCCGCACCAGCGCAGCCTCGGCGACGAGAGCGAGCTGGAGGAGGAGCGCCGCCTGGCGTACGTGGCGATCACGCGTGCACGCGAACGTCTCTACCTGACGCGCGCGGCCGTGCGCAGCGCCTGGGGGACTCCGCAGGAGATGCCGCCCTCGCGGTTCCTCGACGATATTCCGGCCGAGTTTCTCGACGTGCGCCGCGCTGCCACGTCGGGCGAGCGCATGCGCGCGTCTTATGGTGGCTCGTACGGGTCCGGTTCGTACGGCTCGGGTTCCTACGGGCGTTCCCGTAGTTCCGAGGGGCGCGACCCGTGGGGTGACACCGACACGGGAGCCTTCGGCTCCGGACGTGGCGGCGCCTCCGCGCAGCCCGCGGGGGTTCGTAAGGTGACGCGCATGGGCGTGGCTCCCGCCGCCAAGCCCGCCGAGGACAAGCCGGTGCTCTCCCTCAAGGTCGGCGACCGCATCAAGCACGCCACCCTGGGCGCCGGCACTGTCACCGGCATCGAAGGCGAGGGGCCGCGCACCGTGGCACGCATCCGCTTCGGCCTGGGCGAGAAGCGCCTGCTCGTGCGCATGGCTCCGATGGAGAAGATCTCCTAGCGTTTCCCGGCTGGGCCGGGCTGCTTTGTGTGTGCCCGTGGGGCCGGGCTGCTTTGTGTGCCCCGCTGAGCTCGGATGCTTGTGGCCCCACGGGTGTTCCGGCCGCCCGCGAGGCTAGGCGGCCTCACTTCGTTCGGCGCCGCGCCTCGAAGCCCGCCCGTGCCCTCCGGTCCCTCCGGCGCCCTCCACACCGGTGGGGCCGGCTCGCTGATCGGTGGCTCGGTGTGTTGCCCTGATGCCTAGTTCTGGCTGTCAATCAGCAATTTCGCACGTAATTCTCCTGCAAATAGTTCAAATTTTGAATTCATGTCGTTGGAATTGCAACGTTTTCTGGTGGTCTCGAAAAATGACCGAGGGAAATTACGTGCGACATTTGGCTGGCGGTGGTGTCGGCGCTGTCCACGGGCGCCGCAGCCTGGCCCTCCAGTCCCTCCGGTGCCGCGCCTCGAAGCCCGCCCTGGCCCTCCGGGCCCTCCGACGTCCTCCGTGCCGACGGTGGTGGGGGTTTTGCACTACACGAAGCCATCTGGGGGCGTGTCATCGGCGTGTCGGACCCTCATGTAGTGCAATTCCCCCCGTTTGGTGGTGTCGAAGCTGTAGCTGGCGCTGATGTTGTCCCAGAAAGCAGACCACCTCGGCGAAAAACGCCGAAAATGGGCTGTTGCGGGCGAGGTGGTCTGCATTTTGGGCTAAACGGTGTTGGTCAGGGTGTGCGTGCACGCCGCGGTCCGGGCAGCTGGGCCCCCTCGATGACGGTGGTAACCCTTCAATACGCAGCTACACCCACCTAGTGGTGGCTGGGCACGGCCGCCACCTGGCCCCTGCAGCCCTCCTTGCAACGCAAAGCGTTGACAAAGGGAGAGCGCCTTCCGGTCAAGGCCGTGACAAGCCTTGATAATGGGAGGAAATGGCGCGTTTATGCCGGTCGCACGTTAGAATTATTGCGCTGACCACACCACGTTCAACGGAGGGAATAAGGTGGATCTCTACGAGTACCAGGCCCGGCAGATGTTCAAGGAGCACGGCGTGCCCGTGCTCGACTACCGCCTGGCGTCGACCCCCGAAGAGGCGCGCGAGGGTGCGCGCGAGCTGCTCGCGGACGGTGCGTCGCTGCTGGTCGTCAAGGCGCAGGTGAAGACCGGTGGCCGCGGCAAGGCCGGCGGCGTCAAGCTCGCCCACACCGCCGACGAGGCCTATGAGAAGGCCGAGGCGATCCTCGGCCTCGACATCAAGGGCCACATCGTCAAGAAGGTCATGATCGCGTCCGGCGCGGACATTGCCGCCGAATACTACTTCTCGATCCTGCTGGACCGCTCGAACCGCCGCCACCTGGCGATGTGCTCGCGCGAAGGCGGCATGGACATCGAGACCCTCGCGAAGGAACGTCCCGAGGCCCTGGCCCGCGTCCCCCTCGATCCCACCGTCGGCATCGACGCGCAGGTCGCCCGCCATATCGCGAAGGAAGCCGGCTTCGACGAGGAGACGGCCGAGGCCATCGCCCCCGTCCTTGAAACCCTGTGGACCGTCTACCGCGACGAGGATGCGACCCTGGTTGAGGTCAACCCGCTGGTCTCCAGCCCCGACGGCTCCGTGTGGGCGGTCGACGGCAAGGTGACCCTCGACGATAACGCGCGCTTCCGCCACCCCGGCCATGCCGAGCTGGTGGATGTGGCCGCGCAGGATCCGCGCGAGGCCGCAGCGAAGGCGGCCGGACTCAACTACGTGCGCCTGGAGGGCCAGGTTGGCATCATCGGTAACGGCGCGGGCCTGGTCATGTCGACCCTCGACGTGGTTGCGATGGCCGGCGAGGAGTTCGGCGGTATGAAGCCCGCGAACTTCCTCGACATCGGCGGCGGCGCCTCAGCCGAGGTCATGGCCAAGGGCCTGGACATCATCCTCGGCGACGAGCAGGTTCGTTCTGTGTTCGTCAACGTATTCGGCGGCATCACCGCGTGCGACCAGGTCGCCCGAGGCATCATCGGTGCGCTCGAGACGCTGGGTGACGCGGCCTCGAAGCCGCTCGTTGTGCGCCTTGACGGTAACAAGGTCGAGGAGGGCCGCGCGATTCTTGCCGAGGCTGCGCACCCGCTCGTCCACATGGAAGAAACGATGGACGGCGCGGCCCGGCGTGCAGCCGAGCTCGCAGCACAGGCATCGTCGAAGTAACGACCCGAGAACCGCAGGAGAACACCATGACTATCTTCGTCAACTCTGACACCCGGGTCATCGTCCAGGGCATGACCGGCGCCGAGGGCCGCAAGCACACCCAGCGCATGCTCAGCGCCGGCACGGCTATCGTGGGCGGCACGAACCCGCGCAAGGCCGGCACGACCGTGACCTTCGACGTGCAGGGCTACGGCCCGGGCGCCGACAAGGTGACCGATGGCCAGGTCGAGGTCCCCGTCTTCGGAACGGTCGCCGAGGCCCGCGAGGCCACCGGCGCGAACGCCTCCGTCATCTTCGTGCCCCCGGCCTTTGCGAAGGGCGCTGCCCTCGAGGCCATCGAGGCCGGTATCGAGACGATCGTCCTCATCACCGAGGGCATCCCCGTCCAGGACTCCACGATCGTCGTCGAGCGCGCGCTCGCGGCAGGCGTGCGCCTGATCGGCCCGAACTGCCCCGGCATCATCTCGCCCGGCCAGGCGAACCTGGGCATCACCCCGGCGGATATTACGGGACCGGGCCGCCTCGGCCTCGTCTCCAAGTCGGGCACACTGACCTACCAGCTCATGTACGAGCTGCGCGACTTCGGCTTCACGACGTGCCTGGGTATCGGCGGCGACCCGGTCGTGGGCACCACCCACATCGACGCGCTGGCCGCTTTCGAGGCGGACCCGGACACGGACCTTGTCATCATGATCGGTGAGATCGGCGGCGACGCCGAGGAACGCGCGGCCGCCTGGATCTCCGAGAACATGACCAAGCCGGTCGTCGCCTACATCGCGGGCTTCACGGCCCCCGAGGGCAAGACGATGGGCCACGCGGGCGCGATCGTGTCCGGCTCGTCCGGTACGGCCGCTGCGAAGGCGGAGGCGCTCGAGGCCGTGGGCGTGCGCGTGGGTCGCACCCCCTCGCAGACGGCGCAGATCGCACGCGAGATCCTCTCGCGCTAACGTCACAGCACAAATCGGCCCGGGGTCGGCGCGCAGCGTCGCGACCCCGGGCCGATTCTGACACTATGGGCCTGTGAGCGAGCGCATCAGAGAAGTACCCAGCCCCCGGCGAACCACGACTACGTACGTGGCGGATCGAGCGACGATCCGTGTGGCCGTCCCGCAGGGGTGGGCGCGCGGTGTGCTTGCGGGCGTCGAGGCGGCCTTTGCAGGCTGGGCTCTCATCACGGTGTTCACGATGATCGTCTACCTGACGCTGCGGTCGAACTCGTGGATGAATGACACGACGCCGCGCGACGCGCTGGGCCTGGGTGGCGACCTGTGGGCCGCCGTCATTGGCGGTACGTCGGTCGCTGGTGACGTGCACTATCGTGCGATCCCGACGCTGATGGGCGCTCTACTGATCGTGCTCGTGCGGATTCTGCTGCGCACGACGGCGGGTTATCCGCGCAGTGCCGCGCTGTTTGCCGTGCCTGGCTTCCTGCTGACCTCGTGGCTCCTGGCGGGGGCCTCGGGTATTCATTCGCATTGGTGGACGGGCACGATCGGCGGCGTGTTGATCCCGTTGATCGGCTCGGTCTGGTTCGTCGCCTCGGGCTATTCGCGTGACCATGAGGCGCCGTCGATGCAGCATTGGATTTCGGGTGGCCTGAAGCTGGGCGGCCTGTCGGTGGCGGTGCTCGTGGCAGCGTCGTTCGTCGCCTCGGTCATCGCGCTCGTCGCGGGGTGGAGCCGTATGGCGGGTATCCAGGAGATTCTGGGTGCTGCTTCGGGCGCGGACACGGCGTTTATTGTGGGGGCTCAGCTGCTTTTTGCGCCCACGATCATGGCGTGGGCTGCCTCCTGGTGGTCGGGTGCGGGCTTCTTGACGGCGACGGATTCGTTGCATTCGCCGACGGTTGTGGGCTCCGGGCCGATTCCGCCGATTCCGCTCCTGGGTGCGCTCCCGGAGACGGCCCCCGGCATGTGGGTGATTCTTGCGCCGATCGCCCTGGGTGTTGGCCTCGGCGTCGTCGCGGCTCGTTCGTTCCGTCGCGAGCACCTGCTGCACCAGAGCGCTCAGGGCGTGCTGGCCTCGGTGATCACGGCATCGGTGACGGCCCTGTGGATGTGGAGCGCGACGATGAGCCTGGGTTCCGTGCGCCTGGCGGTGATGGGCCCGCGCGTGGGGTGGGCGACGCTCGCCCTGGTGCTGGAGATCGCGCTGCCCGCGCTGGTCATCGCCCTGGCGACACATCCGACGACCCGTGCCCTCCTCGGAGAGGGGGCCGACCGCGTGCGCAACGAGGGTGAGGCGCTGCGTCGTCGCGCCGCCGAGCGTGCGTCCCGCGTGGGGGCCGGCGCCTCGACGACGGACGAGGCATGGGCTGAGGCCTCCGACCCCGCTGAGGTGGGCGAGGCGGACGC
The DNA here is from genome assembly GCA_916438945.1 of uncultured Actinomycetaceae bacterium. Lineage (GTDB taxonomy): Bacteria > Actinomycetota > Actinomycetes > Actinomycetales > Actinomycetaceae > Pauljensenia. Next base: position 63,817 of record CAKAGS010000003.1, read on the forward strand.
AGGTGCCGACGATGCCGGGGCTGAGGATCTCGAAGCGGTGTCCGACGCGGGAGAAGCGGGCGAGCCCGCGGGCGAGACGCCCGAGGAGACCGGCGAAACCACCACTGACGAGGCTGTGGACAGCGAAGCGGGCCGGGCCGAAGGTGACGCGGAAGACCCCGAGACGAAGGCGACGAGGCGCGAGGGCCTGAACTAGACTGGTGGTTGCCGCGACTGGCGAGGGTGGATCACCACCGGGGAGCGGCCGCACTTCCCGCGAGGCGTCGCCCGCCTGGGCGCCTGGGTTTGGTCTCAACCTGGAGGAACTATGTCCGTCTCCCTGGACAACCTGGAACCCATTGACGTGCGCCCCATCAAGCGGGCCCTGATCTCTGTGTATGACAAGACGGGCCTGGAGGATCTCGCCCGCGCGCTTGGCGAGGCCGGCGTGGAGATCGTCTCCACCGGCTCCACGGCCGCTCGCATCGCGGCCGCTGGCGTGGCCGTCACCCCGGTCGATGACGTGACCGGTTTCCCGGAGGTGCTCGAGGGTCGCGTGAAGACCCTGCACCCGTTCATTCATTCCGGCATTCTGGCCGATCAGCGTAAGGCCGCGCACCGCGAGCAGATCGCGCAGCTGGGCATCCAGGCCTTCGACCTGGTCGTGTGCAACCTGTACCCGTTCCAGGACACGGTCGCCTCGGGCGCCTCCTTCGATGAGTGCGTCGAGCAGATCGACATCGGCGGCCCGTCCATGGTGCGCGCCGCCGCGAAGAACCATCCGTCGGTCGCCGTCGTGACCTCGCCCGAGCGCTACGCGGACGTGGCCGAGGCCGTGGCGGGGGAGGGCTTCACCCTCGAGCAGCGCCGCGTGCTGGCTGCCGAGGCTTTCGCCCACACGGCGACCTACGACCTGGCGATCGCCGGCTGGCTCGCTGACGAGCTGGATCTTGAGGACGTGCGCGAGACCCTCGATGAGGCCGCCGAGACTCACCTGGATGCCTCCGACGCGGCGTTCCTGGAGTCGCTGGGCTACCAGACCGAGGAAGACTACGTGGTGGAGGTGCCCGAGGCGGAGGGGCAGGCCTTGGGCATGCCCGTGTTCGTCGCCGACGCCTTCGAGCGCGTGGAGTCGCTGCGCTACGGCGAGAATCCGCACCAGGGCGCGGCCGTGTACCGCGAGATTGACGAGTCCTTCGAGGACGAGGAGGCCGACGACGAGGCCTTGGCTCCGGGCATCGCGAACGCTCGCCAGCTGCACGGCAAGGCCATGAGCTACAACAACTACACGGATGGTGACGCCGCCCTGCGCGCCGCCTACGATCACGAGCGCCCCTGCGTCGCGATCATCAAGCACGCGAACCCCTGCGGTATCGCCGTGGCGGACGATGTGGCCGAGGCGCACCGCCTCGCGCACGCCTGCGACCCCGTGTCGGCGTTCGGCGGCGTCATCGCCGTGAATCGCCCGGTGAGCGTGGAGCTGGCCCGCCAGATCGTCCCGATCTTCACCGAGGTCGTGCTGGCCCCCGATTACGAGGAGGGCGCGCTCGAGGTGCTCAGCGCAAAGAAGAACCTGCGCGTCCTGCAGGTCGAGCCCCCGGCTCGCGGCTCGTACGAGTTCAAGCAGATCAGCGGTGGCCTGCTGGTCCAGGAACGCGACGACATCGACGCGCCCGGCGATGCTCCGGAGAACTGGACGCTCGCGGCGGGTGCTCCCGCCGACGAGGCGACGCTGGCGGACCTGGAGTTCGCGTGGCGCACGGTGCGTGCGGTTCGTTCCAACGCGATCCTGCTCGTCAAGGATGGTGCCTCGGTGGGCGTCGGCATGGGCCAGGTGAACCGCGTGGACTCCTGCAAGCTGGCGGTCGAGCGTGCAAACACGCTGGGCTCGCGCTCGACCGGTGACGCGGCTGCGTCCAACGTCGACAGTGCGGGTGGCGCTCGCGCGTCCGAGGTCGTGGCCGAGGCGCCCGAGCAGCGTTCCATCGGTGCGGTGGCCGCGTCGGATGCGTTCTTCCCCTTTGCGGACGGACTGCAGGTGCTCATCGACGCGGGTGTGAAGGCGGTCGTCCAGCCCGGCGGCTCGGTGCGTGATCAGGAGTCGATTGACGCGGCGAACGCTGCGGGCATCACGATGTACCTGACGGGCACGCGCCACTTCGCGCACTGATCATCCCTGCTGAAGGGTTCCAGGGGGCGAGCGCCGGTGTGGCGCTCGCCCCCTGAGATCTTGGTGTCTGTGGTTGACAGGGGAGCTGGGGCAGAATATCGTTCAATTGTTGAATGAAAGGCTGTTGGCCCTGTTGAAAGGTGTCGTATGACCACCCTGACCGCTTCCCCCGTCGCCGCGCGTGAGAACCGCGTTCTCGCCGACCGCCTCGGCGGCACGATTGTCCGCGAGATCGCCCTGATCGCCGCCGGAACAATCGCCATGATCGTGCTGGCCCGCATCTCGGTCCCGCTGCCCTTCACGCCCGTGCCGGTCTCGCTCGGTACGCTCGGTGCCCTCTCGGTCGGCACGACCCTTGGCGCGCGCCGAGGCCTCGTCTCCGTTGCTGCGTACGCCCTCCTCGGTGTCGCGGGCGCCCCGGTCTTCACCGGCACGAACGTCGGCTGGGCCTTCCCCTCCTTCGGCTACATCCTCGGCTACCTCCTCGTCGCCGCGATCGCGGGCCTGGCCGCCCAGCGCGGCGCCGACCGTCGCATCGTGACCATGGCTCCGACCGCCGTCGTGTCCCTCTTCTCCGTCTACATCCTGGGCCTGGCCTGGATGATCCCCTTCGCGCACATGACCCTCGAGCAGGGCCTGATGAAGGGCTTCGTTCCCTTCATCATCGGCGACCTGGTCAAGGCCGCTGTGGCCACCGGCGCCTTCCCGCTGCTGCGCTCCATCTTCCGCTGAGCCGCGCGCTCCAGCGCAACGAGAGTCGGCCTCGTCCCTATGAGGGGGCGGGGCCGTCGCCGTACCCGGCGTGCGCAGTGGTGACATGCGTAATGGAGCGCGACGGGGCGCGGCGCGCGCGGGTACCATTGGCAGGGTGAACGCTTCTGACATGCATCCCGTCCTCGTCGTCGACTTCGGCGCGCAGTATGCCCAGCTGATCGCACGCCGCGTGCGTGAGGCTCACGTCTACTCCGAGATCGTCCCCCACACCATGAGCGTGGCGGACATGCTCGCCAAGGAGCCCGCCGCCATCATCCTGTCCGGCGGCCCGTCTTCCGTGTACGAGGAGGGTGCCCCCTCCGTCGATCCCGCGATCTTCGAGGCCGGCGTGCCCGTCCTGGGCATCTGCTACGGCTTCCAGACGATGGCCCACGCTCTCGGCGGCACCGTGGGTCGCACCGGCACCCGCGAGTACGGGCACACCGAGGCCACCGTGGCCGGTGACTCCTGCCTGTTCGCCGGCACCCCCGACGACCAGATCGTGTGGATGAGCCACGGCGACGCCGTCCAGGGCGCGCCCGAGGGCTTCACCGTCACGGCCTCCACCTCCGAGACCCCCGTCGCGGCCTTCGAGTCACGCGAGCGCCGCCTCTACGGCCTGCAGTGGCACCCCGAGGTGGGCCACTCCCAGTTCGGCCAGGATGCCCTGAAGAACTTCCTCTACGAGGGTGCTGGCCTGGAGCCCACGTGGACCGCCGGTTCCATCGTGGACGAGCAGGTCGCCAAGATCCGCGAGCAGGTCGGCGACGCGCAGGTCATCTGCGCCCTGTCCGGCGGCGTGGACTCCTCCGTGGCCGCGGCCCTCGTGCACAAGGCCGTCGGCGACCAGCTCACCTGCTTCTTCATCGACCACGGCCTGCTGCGCGCGGGCGAGCGTGAGCAGGTTGAGAATGACTACGCGCGTGGCATGGGCATTCGCGTCATCACCTGCGACGAGTCCGAGCGTTTCCTGTCCGCCCTGGCCGGCGTCACCGAGCCCGAGGCCAAGCGTAAGATCATCGGCCGCGAGTTCATCCGTTCCTTCGAGGCCGCCCAGAAGCAGGTCATCGAAGAGATCGGTGCCACCGGCGGCGAGGTGAAGTTCCTCGTTCAGGGCACCCTGTACCCCGACGTCGTCGAGTCCGGCGGCGGCGAGGGCGCGGCCAACATTAAGAGCCACCACAACGTGGGCGGCCTGCCCGAGGACATGACCTTCGAGCTGGTCGAGCCCCTGCGTACCCTCTTCAAGGACGAGGTACGCGCGGTCGGTCGCGAGCTGGGCCTGCCCGACTACCTGGTGAATCGCCAGCCCTTCCCGGGCCCCGGCCTCGGCATCCGCATCATCGGCGAGGTCACCCGCGAGCGCCTGGATATCCTGCGCGCCGCCGACCTCATTGCTCGCGAGGAGCTCACGGCCGCCGGCCTGGATCAGGAGATCTGGCAGTGCCCGGTGGTTCTGCTCGCCGACGTTCGTTCCGTGGGCGTCCAGGGTGACGGCCGCACCTACGGGCACCCGATCGTGCTGCGCCCCGTGTCCTCCGAGGACGCGATGACGGCCGACTGGACGCGCCTGCCCTACGATGTCCTGGCTCGCATCTCCACGCGCATCACCAACTCGGTGCCCGAGGTTAACCGCGTCGTCCTCGACGTGACCTCCAAGCCCCCGGCCACCATCGAGTGGGAGTGACGCTCTCCTTGAGCTGAGCGCACAGACTCAAAGCCCCGGCCTCGTCCCCGATTCGTGGGACGAGGCCGGTCGTATTTCAGAAAAATGTGTAAAACCAGAGGAGTCCAAAGTTGTCCAAGAATGCGGTTGAGGCTGTATTCTGATTCCGAACGTCAATATAACTAAGCGAAAAAATGGTCCTTATGGACCGTTGGCTCACAGTGGTGTGAATGTTGGAATTGTAGTCATCCGTCTAGTGTGTCGATGTAGCGTGTTGTGTAGGAGGGATGTTGTCGTGAGGTGCTGAAGCATTGGGTGACTATTTCGTTTTGGATGTTCGGAGGAAGTTATAGGAGTATGTTAAATGATTGACATTATGGAGTGCATTCGAGAGCGGCAAAACTATATCTATTCCGGCAAACGGGATGAACTTCTGGAACTAAAGTTTGCGGAGGGGAAGAGAGACTGTGTCTTTGTCGCGATGGAGAGCTTCTTTGATGTGGCAAATAATGTAAGTTTGATCCCCGAGGGGTATGTGCTGCGCTGTGTCTTCGAGTTGGGAAATGTGAGTTCCAATAGAGGGGTTAGATTTGCCTTATTTTGGTTCACAAAGACTCAGGTTAGAGAATGTTTATTTGCTGTTTTAGGCAGGAGGTTTGAGGGAGCGTCGCGAGGTGCGTGTCTTGCCGAATCTGGCAACCTTCGTCGCGAGTATTCCGCGTACATAGAGGCTTGTGAGTTATATGCTAGAGATGATGTGCCTAAAGTCAATGCTGATCTTGGTGTATTTTTTTCGGTTTCTCTTAGTGAGCTTGATGAAGGTAGATTTATGCCTTCGTATTACCTGCCTGAATTGCGCAGGATTAGGAAAGCGCTCCTTGATTCTAATGCTGTTCGACTCGATAGTGTTGCGGAGGTGTTGAAGCCTCGGCGGATTGGAGGAGGGGATGATGTTGCGTTGTTGGGGCCTAAGAATGTGCGATTTCCGGTCGATTTGAGGGATTTGGAGCGCGGGTGTGCGACGACTGTTGCCTTAAAGTCGGGAGATGTTGTTCTTTGTGCAGTTGGTGAGGATAATCGTGCAATTGTGTATGAAGGTGGAAATGATGAATTGGTTTACGCGCGAGAGTCGTGTATAGTTATTCGCCCGTTCGGAATGTCTTCTGAATATCTGTGTTTCTACCTATCCAGCGATATTGTAAAATTGATGCTTCGTGCATCCTCTAAAGGTGTCGTAATTAAGCATCTTGGCATCAAGGCGGTGTCGTCCTTGCCTGTCTCGTCGCCAAGGATGGGGGATGCATATTATGCTCGTGAATATGCGGTGTTGTCGGGGCGTAGCTTGCGTGACTACTTTGATCTTGCCACTTTGCGTATTGCTGATCCGGGTCCTGTTGAGGTGATTCTTGATGAAGAAATTAGTGTGCGTATTCGTGCCTATTATGAAGCGTGGTTGCGCTCATTTCTCCGTGCTGATATTAAAGAGTTGAATACTTGCTATTCTAATGGTGCGTATAAAGCTGCCGTTATTTTAGCGGGCTCGATACTTGAGGCAGTGTTGATTGATTGGTTCTCGGAAATTAAACACACTAATTACTTTCATCAAAAGTGTAAATTGATTGATCGAAAGAGTGGGAAGTCTAGGAAAGCCACTCTGTATGATTATATTGAAGAGATTAGGTATATTTCGAGTCCCGACTGGGATAGAGAGGCTGGCTTTGCGCATGAAATCCGGAATAAGCGGAATCTGGTTCATGCAAAGTTATGTGTTGATGAGAGTGTGGTCGGTAAGAAGTCGGCATGCAAGGTGATTGAGTGCCTGGAGCAAGTGTTAAACTCGTGGTGTGCATTCTGTCAGGGCTTGACGCGAGTGTTGTGTGATGATGCGCCCCGTGTCCTCCGAGGATGCGATGACGGCCGACTGGACGCGCTTGCCCTACGATGTCTTGGCCCGCATCTCCACGCGCATCACCAACTCGGTGCCCGAGGTCAACCGCGTCGTCCTCGACGTGACCTCCAAGCCCCCGGCCACCATCGAGTGGGAGTGACGCTCTCCTTCAGCTGAGCGCACAGACTCAAAGCCTCGGCCTCGTCCCTGATTCGTGGGACGAGGCCGGGATGTGTTTATCGGGGGGAGCGCCGCGAGCGCCTGGCTGACTCGTTGTGCATCGCGCGGAGATAGCCTGCCGATCCTGCCCGCAGTGATGGCTGCGGGTCACTCGCCGTCATCCCAGTCTCCCGGGAGCTGTGCGACGCGGTTTGAGTCCATCGTCGGGCGATAGGCGTAGCGTTCGAGTCCATCGAATGTGGGAGTCTCGGGGCGCATGTCGAAGGGGAGGTCTCCGACTTCGATCGACTTTGTGAGGAAGATGTTGATCGCGTCCGAGAGGCTAATTCCCCAGCGGGCGTAGACGGCTGCGGCATCGGCCTTAATCTGTGCGCTCGTGCGAGTCTTCACCTCAGCTGTGCGGGTCATTGGCGGTATGGTTGTTCCTTTCACTACCTATATCATCGTCCCAGACTGTCGTCGTTGCGGGTTCTGTACGGGATCATTCTGATGTGTCATGGGGTGGCATGGTGTAGGGCGGCGGTGTCAATGGGTGGTAGTAATGAGTTGGTTGAATGCTTCTGCGGGGGTGCGGTAGCCGAGGGTTGATCTGGGGCAGTTGCCCGGCTCGCCGGCGATGGTGTCGAGGTAGGGTTGGTGGCTGGTGATGGGGGTTCCTGTGGGCAGGTAGCGGCGGATGAGTCGGTTGGTGTTGTCGTTGGTTCCTCTCTCCCAGGGGCTGTGGGGGTGAGTGACAAGCACCTCCACGCCAGTGCCTGGGGTGAGGCGCTGGTGGCGGGCCATTTCTGGGCCTCGGTCCCATGTCAGTGTTCGCATCGCTCCTTCGGGTAGGACGTGGATGCGGCGTGTGAGCGCGTCACAGACCTGGTCGGCCCTGTGTCCCAGAGGCAGGGCCACGATGATCAGGTAGCAGGTGGTGCGCTCGACCAGGGGCGCGCACGCACTGGCCCCATCTTTTCCGATGATGAGGTCCCCCTTCCCAGTTACCACGGATCATCCGCTCGGCAATGCCGGGGTACTTCAATCGATCAATCGCATGCCCACAATAAGTGGTGTGCGCCCGCCTGCGGGGCGTCTTGCGCATCCATCGCCTGGAGGGCAGGCACATGCCATGCTCGATCAGTGTCTTCTTGAGGTGGGCGTCAATCCATGTATAGAGAGCCTCATGGCTGATCGTGTGGTCGGGACGTGTTCAATTGTCTGTGTATCCGTCTTTTTGTTTGAAAGGATTGATGCATGATGAATGATGATGATGTTGTTGTGTCTGGCGCTAGTGGGCGTGAGGCTGTGGAGGAGCTGCGTCGCTCGGGGGCGTTGGATGCGTTGTTTGAGCGTCTTGATGCTGGCGAGGTCGAGATGACGGGCAGCCACGTTTGTCGGTTCCTTCCATGAACTTCAACAGCGCTTTTGAATAGCCCTTCACACGTGCTCCCGACTTTCATGAAGTAATGTGCTGAAGGCAGTGCGGATTGCTTTCGTCCAATATATAATTTGCAGCATGCAAAAGTATTGCAAAATGCAAAGGAGTGGGGCAAGCCCATGTCGTACAACGACCTTGTGAAGAGCAATGCGGGCGAGACCGACATCCGCAGCTACCTCGCAGAGGGAAAGCAGGTTGCGGTCACCTTCCGAATCTCCGAGAACCTCCGCGACAGCGCGAAGGAGGCCGCGGAACTTCGCGGCATAAGCTTTTCTGCGTTCATGCGAATGTGCATGATGAGCGAACTATCCAAACCCAACCAGTAGAAGGTGGAACATGATCACAGGAGCCACCAAGAACAAGGTCGACGACATCTGGCAGAAGATGTGGGAGGGCGGCATCACCAACCCGCTCGAGGTCATAAGCCAGCTCACGTACTTGATGTTCATGCACCAGCTCGACGAGCGCGAGTTCGAGATCGAGAAGATGGAGACGCTTCTGGGAGTAGGCCAGGAGCATATCTTTCCCAAGTCGTACACGAGCGTCACGGGAGTAGAAATCGACGGCAGCGAGCTGCGCTGGAGCCATTTCAAGGACAAACCCGCTGAGACCATGTACAAGACGGTGAGCGAGTTTGCTTTCCCCTTTATCAAGGGCCTCGGGGGAGGATTCTGCGTTCGCTCGCAGCATGGAATCCGCTACGTTCGGCATGCCAACGCCGAAGACGCTGCAGAAGGCAGTCGACGGCATCGACGCCCTGTTTGAGAGCCTCGGAGACAACATCGCCGACCTGGGCGATCTATACGAGTACATGCTCTCCAAGCTGAACACTGCCGGTACAAACGGGCAGTTCCGCACGCCCAAGCACATCCGTGACATGATGGTGCGTTTCGTCGATCCGAAACCCAACCAACTCATCTGTGACCCGGCATGCGGCACTGCGGGATTTCTCATCTCGGCAGCAGGGCACATCCGCGATAAGCATGCAGACCAGATGAACGCGGATGCATGGGACTGCTTCGCGGGCAAGAATGGCAGGAGCCCGCAGTTCTCCGGCTTTGAGATGGACCAGACAATGCTGCGCATCAGCGCGATGAACCTGATGCTGCACTCGGTCGACCAGCCGGACGTCCGCTACCTGGATAGCATCTCGAAAAACAACACGGTACGTGGCAAGTACGACGTCGTGCTAGCCAACCCGCCATTCACGGGATCGGTCGACGCCGAGGACATCGACAACAGCCTGAAGGCCATCGTCGATTCCAAGCAGACGGAGCTGCTGTTCGTTGCCCTGTTCCTGCGCATGCTCAAGCTCGGCGGGCGTTGCGCCTGCATCGTGCCGAACGGCGTGCTTTTCCGCACGAATTCGAAGGCGTACCGCCAGCTTCGTCAGGAGCTCGTAGACAACCAACGCCTCGAGGCTATCATCTACATGCCGAGCGGTGTCTTTAAGCCGTATTCTGGGGTCAGCACCGCTATCCTCGTCTTCACTAAAACCGACGCAGGCGGCACTGACGACGTGTGGCTATACAACATGGAGGGCGACGGCTTCACGCTGGACGACAAGCGCGACCCTGACGAGAAGCACGACGACATCCCCGACATCCTGCAACGTTGGGACAACCTCGCTGCTGAGAAGGACTGCTCCCGTGCCGACAAGAGTTTCCTTGTGTCACGCGAGGAGATCGTCGAGAACGACTACGACTTTAGTTTCAACAAGTACACGGAAACCGTCTATGAGCGCAAGGAGTACCCGCCTACGAGCGAGATTCTGGCAGACTTGAAAGTGTTGAATGAGAGTGTCGCTAACGGCCTCGCCGAACTTGAGACCATGCTTTCGGGAGACAGTGTCAATGAGTAGAACACGGCTGAAGGCCATTTGCCATAAGGGAAGCTCCAGCTTGCGACAGAAGGACGTAGCGAACGACGGTCCTTATGTAGTCTACGGTGCTCCGGGAATCATTGGCCATTCTTCAACATATCAATTCGAACACCCCTGCCTTGCCGTGGTTAAGGATGCAGTAGGGGGCGGTCGCGTAATGGCATGCGAAGCAAACGTTGGTTCTTGGAACGATGCAGGTGATTAAGCCGAATGATAGCGTAGTCCTGTATTCCTTGCAGCATCATTTGAAGGCCATGAATCTTAGTTCGTACTACACTGGCGCGACCATTCCGCACATCTATTTCAAGGGTTACGGCAACGCTTCCGTTTCTTTGCCAAGTCTTTCTGAACAGAAGGCGATTGCGGCCATCTTCCGCAAACGTGGACAGCTAGCAGAACAGTATGAGCGCATGCTGGAGATGCTAGACGCATTGGTCAAATCCCGGTTTAGCTGGGAGGTGAACGATGCTTTCGCAGCTTAAAGACAGAATAGAGTGCGTTCGCGGAGTTACATACAAAGCTTCGTCTGATCTTCATCCCTCGCTCGATGAGAACAGCATCACGTTACTGAGGGCTAATAATATCCAGGATGGCCGAATCAGTTTCGATGATGTCCAATACGTCGATAAATCGAAGGTTAAGAAAAAGCAGACTCTTCGCAAAGGCGATATCCTGATCTGTGCCTCGAGTGGCAGCAAGAACCTCGTTGGAAAAGCGGCGCTTGTTCAGTCTGATCTCGAAGCAACCTTTGGTGCATTCTGCTGCGTAGTTCGACCCACGGAAATTAACCAGTATTATCTTGGCCATTACTTCGGAAGCGCGACCTATCGTAGAGCGATAGAAGCAGCGAGTACTGGGACAAACATCAATAATCTCAAACCAGATAATTTTCGCACATTGTTGGTTCCGGAAATACCCGAAGGTGAACAAGCTGCAATTGCAATGAAACTCGACTGCATCCTCGAGCAGGTCAGTCTTGAGAAATCTTGTTTGCATAAGCTTGATGAGTTGGTCAAGTCCCGGTTTGTCGAAATGTTCGGGGACCCAATCGATGAATCCTCGCCTTGGCCGAAACTAGCAATCAAGGATTTCTGCACTCTGAAGATTGGGCCGTTTGGGAGTTCCCTCCACAAGCAAGACTACATTACAGGCGGGCGTCCGTTGGTCAATCCGTCGCATATTGTTGATGGCAAAATCGTTCCGGCCAACGATCTCACCATCAGCGAAGAGAAGTATCAGGAGATGGAAGCCTACCACCTTGAACCTGGAGACGTTGTTCTTGGTCGTCGAGGTGAAATAGGCCGATGCGCGGTTGTTTACAGCTCAGGTTATCTCTGCGGAACAGGTAGCATGATAGTGAGGCCCTCTGATAAGTGCCGACCGGACTACCTGCAGAGGGTTCTCTCTTTCCCATCGTTTAAAGATGCCTTAGAGCGCAATGCGGTCGGTCAAACGATGAAGAATCTTAACGCCAAGATTGTCGGTCAGGCTGTTGTGGCACTGCCCTCGATCAACGCTCAGAACGAATTTGCAGCCTTCGTCCAACAGGTTGAAATTGGAATTTGAAACCCAGCAGGCCATCGACAAGTTACAGACGCTCTACGACAGCCTGGCACAGGAATATTTCGGGGATTAGGAAGAGGCCATGAACTTCGATTTTCTGAAGAGAGACGACGGCAGGTACGACCTCTTCGCCGATGCGTGCATTGAGGCGGAGACGGTGTTCGCGACCTCGCCCGCGATGTGTGCGGTCGGTTGTAGGAAGGCCCTCGAGCTCTCGGTCAAGTGGGTCTATGCAGCGGACAGCACCATGCAGATGCCCTACAAGGACAACCTCTCGTCACTCATCCACGAGTATTCGTTCAAGCATTGCGTAGACGAGCGCGTCTGGCGCAAGCTCGTCGCAGTGAACAAACTCGGCAACCTTTCCGTGCACACGGAGCGCAACGTCCGTCCGCAGGATGCTATCCTCTCGCTACGGGCGCTGTTCGACTTTGTGGACTGGATCGACTACTGCTACGGCCCCGACTACGAGCAACGGACGTTCGACGAGAAGAAGATCCCGCCGGCAGGCGTTCCCCTGACGAAGGAGACCATCCGGGCGATCAAACAGCGCGAGACGCTACTCGCAAGCCAAGGAGCGACGATTAAGGAGCTCGAGGCCAAAGTCGCCGCGATGAGCGACCAGCTCGCGAAGGCGAAGGAGAAGAACACCTCCGAGCGCACATTCAACCCCGAAGAGATCAGCGAGTACAAGACCCGCAAGCTCTACATCGACACAGACTTGGCGATCGCCGGCTGGACCTTGGGCGACGATGTGATAGAGGAGTTCGAGGTCCACGGCATGCCCGTTGAGGCAGGCGGCAGTACCGGCAAGGGCTACATCGACTATCTTCTGATCGGGAAGGACGCCAAGCCGCTCGCCATCCTCGAGGCGAAGCGAACTATGTACTCCCCTCAGAAGGGCCTTCAGCAGGCGCGTCTCTACGCTGACTGTCTGAACGCGAAGTACGGGTACCGACCGCCCATCTTCCTGTCGAACGGCTTCGAGACGTTTTTCGTGGACGACGAGTCTGCGCCCATGCGCAAGGTGAGCGGCGTGTTTAGCCAGGGAGAGCTCGCCACGATCCTTAACCGTCGCGGGACGGTGCAGCCGCTCTCCACGGTGAAGGTGGACATGAACATCTCCGGCCGTTACTACCAGGTCGAGGCAATCCGCCGCGTGTGCGCAAACATCGAAGAGGGGCATCGCAGAAGTTTGCTCGTCATGGCCACGGGAACCGGCAAGACGCGTGTGTCCGCCGGTCTCACGGACGTGCTGATGCGCAGCAGCCGGGTGAAGAATGTGCTATTCCTGGCGGACCGCATCGCGCTGGTGAGCCAGGCGAAGCACGCATTCCAGGAGTACCTGCCCAACGCGAGCCTGTGTAACCTGTGCAAGAATAAGGATGAGCGCGATGCGCGCATCGTTTTCTCCACCTACCCCACGATGCTGAACGCCATCGACTCCGTGCGCAACGACGACGGCAACCGTATGTTCACGCCCGCACACTTCGACCTCATCATCGTTGACGAGGCGCACCGCTCCATCTTCAAGAAGTACAAGGCCATCTTCGAGTACTTCGACGCGCTCGTGGTGGGGCTCACCGCAACGCCTGCGAACGAGGTCGACCGCAACACCTACGACTTCTTCGAAGTCGAGCGCGGGGTTCCCACCTACGTGTACGAGTACGAGACCGCCGTGTACCAGGACCACTACCTGGTGCCCTACCTCGGCATCGAGACGCATACGGACTTTCTGGATGAGGGAATCACCTACGACGACCTTTCCGACGAGGACAAGGAGCGCATAGACGCGGATTTCGAAGCCGAGGGCTACGAGACGCCCGACTTCATTTCCGAGACAGACATCGACCGTTGGCTCTTCAACGAGCAGACCGTGGACAACGTGCTGCAGGTGCTCATGGAGCAGGGCATCCACGTCAACAGCGGGGAGTCCCTGGGTAAGACCATCATCTTCGCCGCCAACCAGCACCACGCGCAATACATCGAGGAACGCTTCGGCAAGCTCTACCCAAAGCTCACCAAGGGCGGCTACATCAAGGTCGTCGTGCACAGCGACGACTACTCGCACACCATTATCGACGAGTTCAAGTTGAAGCCCCTGCCCGTCATCACCGTATCGGTGGACATGATGGACACCGGCATCGACGTGCCCGAGATCGTGAACCTCGTATTCTTCAAGAAGGTGCGCTCGAAGATTAAGTTCTGGCAGATGGTCGGGCGCGGGACCAGGCTGAGACCCGGTCTGGACGTGGTCGATCCACTTGATATGGATCATCCGGGCGGCGCCTATTCCGACAAGGAGCGGTTCTTCATCTTCGACTGGTGCCGCAACTTTGCTTACTTCGGCGAGGGCGGCGAGGCCGTGGAGGGCAGGACGGGCGCATCGCTTTCCGAGACGATCTTCTCGAGGCAAGCACAGTTGGCGAAGACCCTGCAGACCGCAGAATTCGCCGGGGACGACTGGCAGTCGTGGCGCTCGGAGATCGTCGACGGCATCCACTACCAGGTTGTCCAGCTTGACGAGGAACTCGTGAGCGTTCGTCTGCACCGCGCATGCGTGCAGAAGTACAAGCAAGAGGCCTCCTACACGTTCATCAAGGACATGGACTTGAGCGAGCTTCAGGTGGAAATCGCGCCGCTCGTCCACAATGACGAGGAAGACGTGGACGCGCTGCGCTTCGACGCGCTCATGTACGGCTTCATGTGCTCGCTCTGCGACGGGCTGGGGGTTGAAACCTACCGCAAGAAGCTCGTGACCATCTCGCTCGGGCTGCAGAAGATGATCACCATCCCGCAGGTCAAGGAGAAGCTGCCCGTGTTGCAGGAGGTTACCGACGAGCACTTCTTCGACAATATCAGCGCCCTGGACCTTGAGCGCATCCGAAAGGAGCTCCGCGGCATCGTGAAGTTTCTGGTGAACCAGGGGGCAAATCGTAAGATCATCTACACAGCGCTTGCAGACCCCATCGGGGACACGGTCTATGGCGTAACCTTGAACCCCGACGAGGACTTCGCGGACTACAAGCTGAAGGTGAACCGATTTCTCGTGGACTACGGCGACAACCTTGTCATCAACAAGCTGCGCATGAACAAGCCGATGACGGACATGGAGTACGGCGAGCTCGAGAAGATATTCACAAAAGAGCTAGGGACCGCGGACGATTACAACAGAGCGTACGGGGACACGCCGTTCGGCCTGCTGGTGCGCAAGGTGGTGAAGCTCGATCATTCAGCCGCCATGGAAGCGTTCGCAGACTTCATCAACGACGAGAGCCTGACCGAGCAGCAAATTGCTTTCGTCCACCGCGTGATCGACTACATCGAGGCCAATGGCTACATGGAGCCCGCAGCGCTCGCCCAGGCGCCTTTCGACAGGCCCCAGTCATTCGTGCGGTTGTTCGACACCGAACACCAGCTGCTGCTCATCGAATCATCAAGCGCATAAAGGGGAACGCGGAGAAGCCGGCGGCCTAATGATTGCGTTTCATAACCCCCTGGTTGGCAACAACGAAGGGAGATATGAAATGACCGAAGCAATTGTCGAGATCGAGTACCTAATGGCATCGATACTGGACGGCATGGACTCAAAGCCCCGGCTTCGTCCCTGATTCGTGGGACGAGGCCGGGATTTTTTATCGGGGGAGCGCCGCGAGTGCCTGGCTGGCTCGGTGCGCATCGCGCGGAGATAGCCTACCGATCCTGCTCGCAGCGCCGAGGTAGGTTGGTGGCAGGAGGGCAAATTCGGTCCACCCGCACGAGGGAAGCTTTCGTCAGCCCCGCTGTACGCCAGTCCTCGAGGGGAGTGTTGAGTGGAAGCGAGAGCTTGTTCGAGGCGCTGGTGGTCATCGCAGCTAGGAGTCCGTCCTGTGAACAGGCGAGAACTAGGACGGGGTGAAACTTATAGGTGCGGTCGTCGAAATTAAAGCGCGCGTGCCAGATCTCCCATGGTGCGGGCGCTCCCTCAGTCGCCGTTATCCCAGTCTCCCGGGAGCTGTGCGACGCCGTTTGAGTCCATCGTGGGGCGATAGGCGTAGCGCTCGAGTCCATCAAACGTGGGGGTCTCGGGGCGCATGTCGAAGGGGAGGCCACCAACCTCAATCGACTTGGCGAGGAAGATGTTGATTGCGTCCGACAGGCTAATTCCCCAGCGTGCGTAGACAGCTGCCGCGTCGGCCTTGATCTGCGCGGTCGTGCGGGTCTTCACCTCGGCGGTGCGGGTCATTGTTGGCATCATTGCTCCTTTCATTCGTTCTCATCATATCCCTGATAGGGTCTATTTCAGTCCCAGAACGGGCAGAGTCTGGGTACATTATGAGTGAGAGACGTCGACTGCTCAAGGGTGCCCCTAGTTCGTCAATGACTGGGGCCAGATTCTGGCCATAATTATGGCTAAGGTTGAAAGGAGTAGAATGTCGACACTGACTATGGGGCTCGCCGATGCGAAGAACAACTTTTCGCGAGTGACAGCAGAGGTGAATAGGACGGGGAAGCCTGTCACGATCCTCAAGAACAACAGGCCGTGGGTGGTCATTCAACCGGCGCAGCAGTCTGACAGTGCTGTCGATGTCGCTGTTGACTTCATGGATGCCTACGCGGACGTGTTTGAAGAGCTCGCGAAGTGAACGCTGTCGCGTTTTCTCGGGATGATGTGTGTGCCATCCATTCGGCTGCGATTGCTCGCTTCGGTGGTCTTGATGGCGTGCGTGACGAGGGGATGCTGGCCTCGGCGGTCATGGCGGGTTAGGTGTCCTGCGCGCTGGTCGGTGCGGCGCTATTGAGTTGGCGCAGGAGCATGTAGAGCCTGATCGAGGAGACCAGGTCGGCGATGGGAATGGCGTGCCCTCGCTTGTACTGTTTCGCCGTTTCGTGGGAGATCAGTTGCTCGTCGCGCGCACGGACGATCGCCGCGAATCCGTGGGTTGAGGTGACGATCATGATGATGTAGCTCCCCAGGAACACCAGGGGGAGGATGAATACCTGAGGGGCGGGGCCGCCGGGGGCAAGCACATACGGTCCGAGGTAAAGGATTATCAAGGACGTGGTCAGGAAGAAGGGGAGGAGGCAGAGCTTGATGACGAGGCCCCAGAAAGCCAGTTCGCGGGGCGTGCGCGTGTTGCGAGAGAAGTGCGTGCAAACGACAGTCGCCGTGGCGGAGGTAATTATCACGAACGGCCAGACGTCGATTCGGAGCATCGGGAAGGGGGAAGGGAACGCCATGGTAAAAGGCCCGCCAGCATAGGCCGTAACGACAAAACAGAATGAGGTCGCGAGGGACGCAACTGTGGGCCAGTGGATTCGTGAGGCTCCACGGCCGCTCGCGGTGACGGTGTTGTCGAGGACGGGAACTGGTTGAGCAACGCTGAGTGTGCGTGAGGGCTGGTTGGTGATCTGCGCGTTGGTCGGAACGGCGCCATTGAGTCGGCGTAGGAGCAGGTAGAGCCTGATCGAGGAGACCAGGTCGGCGATGGGAATGGCGTGCCCGCGCATGTAGTTCTTCGCCGTTTCAGGGGAGAGGAGATACTCGTTGCGCGCGCGGATAATCGCCGCGAACCCGTAGCACGAGGAGACGACCATGAGGGCGCATGATAGGACGGCGTAGGGGATGATGAGGGCTAATCCGAGCACTAACGCCTCAGGGCTGAAGACAGCTGTTGTCCCGTCATCACAACAACAAAGAGGTTCACCAGGAATATTGGCAGGAAGCACACCTTGAGGGTGAGACCCCAAAACGCTAGGTGGCGCGCGTGCTCTGTGCGCACAAGCCTGAATGCGCTGGCTGCATTCGCGCCACCGAGGGCGACCAGTAGAAAGAACCATGCCAGCGGCGGAATCAGGCTGAAGGCGTTGCGGCCGAACAGGGTGCCCATGGGTTCGCCGGTGTAGACCACGACGATGAATGCGATGGGCAGAGCGGCCCGGAGTATTTTGGACACGCGGAGACTCCCTTGTCGATCCTCGTTGACTGGAATCGAATATAGCAGTCCTCCTCGTGCTGAAGGGGCTTGATGGCGCGCAGGCGGCCATGGCGCGAATTGATATGGCGATGGCGTGATAGGCGTTCGCATTGACGCGCTTTGATGGCTAGATTGATAGTCATCAACAACGGAAGCCGCGCAGATGAACGCGACAAACAACAGAGCGAAGGAACAGCCATGAAGAACACTGCACTGATCACCGGCTCCTACGGCGGCCTCGGCACCTGCTTCGTCAACATCCACGCTGCCAAGGGTGGCGACCTGATCCTCGTGGGCCGCAGCCAGTCCAAGCTCGACGCTCAGGCGGCCGAGGTGAGCGCCAAGTATGGCGTCGAGGCCGTGACCATCGCCGTTGATCTCTCCCAGCCCGAGGCTGCCCAGACCATCTACGACACGTGCAAGGCCAACGGCTGGAACCCGGACATCATCATCAACAACGCGGGCTTCGGTGGCCAGGGCGACTTCGCCCGTGAACGCACGATGGAACAGGATCTGTCCATGATCGCCGTGAACGTCGAGGCTCCCACCCGCATCCTCAAGCTCTTCCTGCCCGACATGATCGCGCGTGGAAGCGGCAAGGTCCTCAACGTCTCCTCCACCGCTGCAACCATGCCCGGCCCCCCTCCAGGCCGTCTACTACGCGACGAAGGCCTACGTCACCAGCTGGTCCAATGCCCTGTGGCGCGAACTCGAGGGAACCGGCGTGACCGTCACGGCGCTCATGCCCGGCGCGATGCGCACCGGCTTCGCGGCCTCCGGCGATCTCGGTGATACCAAGCTCTTCGCCAACGCCGTCGACCCGACGGCCGTCGCCCAGGCCGGCTACGACGGCATGCTGGCTGGCAAGCTCAACGTGACCAGCGGCCTGCCCGGATGGCAGCGCCCCATGATGGCTCTGGCCCCCATGTTCCCCAAGAAGACCATGCTGAACTTCGTCTACGACCAGCAGGTCGCAGGAAGCGCGAACAAGTAAGCTCGACAAGGATCCCAGGGGTGCCCGCCGCGTGAGGGATCGCGTGGCGGGTTTTCTTCCGCAAACGGCAGCTCATGGAAGGCATACGCATGCGCAGGCTCGCATTCCGTCCCGCGTCGGGTGTTTCGAACGTCGAATTGTTCTACGATCTCATCTTCGTCTACTGCATCAGCGTCATCACGAGCCTGATGCACAACCCCGAGGGTGGATTCTTCAGCGTCGAGACATATGCCCTGTATGCGGTCGACATGTTGACGATCCTGCAGGTCTGGTTCTTCACCACGTTCCTGCAGAACCGCTATGGGGACGGCGGTGCGTTCGACAACGTGTGTCTGTTTATCAACATGTTCCTCATGTTCTTCATGGCTGGGTGCGTGGGCGAGGGGTGGCGTAACTCCATGCTCACGTGGAACCTCGTGTGGGCGTTCGTGCTCATTGACTTGGCTGTGCACTGGGGGATTAAGCGGGTGCGCTACACGAACTTGAGTGACGACGACAAGCGCTTCATGAGTCGGACGATCCTCGTGCTCGCTGTCCAGGCCGCCATCGTCCTCGTCGCCGCGTTTGTTCCGTGGGAGATTGGCCAGTGGCTCTCTCTCGTTGCGTTCTCCTTCGGGTGGCTCGCTTTCGTGCGCGGGCATCGTCTCGCGGGTACCGCGGTGCGCTTCGACCATCTCGTCGAGCGCTGCTCCCTCCTCGTCATCGTCACCTTCGGTGAGATGATCGTCGGAATCGCCGGCACGATCAGCGGCGGCTCGGACGTGGTCGCGGCGATGCTCGTCTTCGCCCTCGTCGTTGGTCTCTTCCTCGTCTACTTCTTCCACTACGATCGCATGCTCGACCATGAGCGCCAGGACGTTGGCATCGGCTTCATGATCCTGACGGCCGGGCTCGTGTTCGTCATTAGCAACGTCACGGTCGCGCTGGAATACCTGCCTGAACATGAGGTTTCCGCCGCGCCGAAGAGTATCTACCTGGCGGTGGGGCTGTGCGTGTACCTTGCCTTGTCGCTCGTCCTGTTCCGCTACAACAAGACTCTTTTCCGCCTGAGTGGCCTCGTCCTAGCCAGTCGGGTCATCGCCTGCCTGCTGATTACAGGAGTCGCCCTGATTCCCGGAGCCGATACCCTGATGACCCTCGCTTGTGATGCCCTCATCGTGTGGGGCGCGCTGGCGGTGGAGTACGCGTCGTACAGGAAGCGCCGCGAGCTGGTCGACGGGGTTCGAGGCCGTGAGGAGGCAGCATGAAGCACTTTATTCTCGACGGAAACTATGGGCGCGCCCTCGGTGCGTTCGGTATTGATGTCGGCGAGGCACTGCGCAAGGCGGGCCTGCCGGAGGATGCCCTGCGTCACCCCGCGCCGACAATGACGGTGCAGGAGTACTACGCCTTCATGCAGGCGGTTGGAGAGCTTGCGGAGCGTGAGGACGCTGCCGTTGCTCTGGCCAGTGCCGATGGCGTTGAGCAGTTCAGCCCGCCGATCTTCGCAGCGTTCTGTGCCGCCGATGGGCGCGCGTGCATCGAGCGGCTCGCTCGCTACAAGCCTCTCATTGGCCCCATGGAGTACATCCTCACGGATGGCGACGGGGCTCTGACGGTTCAGCTCGCGTGCCCCGAGCGAGAGAGGGCCATGCCTGCGTTCCTCGTGCAGTGCGAGATCGCGTTCCTCGTGAACGTGCTTCGTGCGGCCACCAAGCGCGACATCAGCCCCGTCGGCGTGATGATGCGAAATCCTCCAGAAGGAACATGGTTCGAGGAGTTTCTCGGCTGCGAGGTCCGCGAGGGAGTGCGCGATGAGGTGACTTTCGTCGACGATGATCTCGCCGTTCCGTTTTTCAGCAGGAATGACGCAATGTGGGGCTACTTCGAGCCCGAGCTGGGACGCCGCCTCAGTGAACTCGATGTTGATGAGGGGACCTCCGCTCGCGTGCGTAGCGCCCTTATCGAGGCCCTGCCCGCGGGCGAGGTGGGAATCGACGACATCGCTCGCCGCCTCGGCCAATCGAAGCGCACCCTCCAGCGCAAGCTCGGCGAGGAGGGGACTACCTTCCAGAAGCAGCTCAACCATGTGGGTGAGCTGTTGGCCAAGCGCTACCTGACCACGACCTCGATGCGCACGGACGAGATCGCGTTCATGCTCGGGTACGTCGAGCACAACAGCTTCCTGCGGGCCTTCAGCTCATGGACCGGAGTCAGCCCGAGCGAGTATCGCAAGCATCACGACTCCTAGCGCTCCCGGAGCGCCGTCTGGGGCAGTCGGCTATCCTCCGGACTAGCGACGAGGCTGTGGATCGCTCCCGGCTCGTCGGTCCCATGAGCGCCGAGGCTTTGTGTCGCTACGTGCTGCGCGCCGTCTTCGCCTCCCTCATGGAGGGTGGCGAATGTGAGACGCTGTTTGCCCTCCTCGATGCCTCCCTGTACGACGAGACCGTAGAAGAAAAGGACGTGGCGAAATGAGTCGATTCCGCATCAAGAAGCAGCCCCTGATCGCCGTCGCCGGCGTCGTCTGGCTGCTCGCCGGCCTGAACGTCGCGATCCTCGGCGTGCGCGCGGCCATCGACATGCGCGGAGTCGCCGCGATTATTTTCCTTGCGCTCGCGGGCGGCGCCATCGCCATCTTCTGCGCCTTCCACCCGATGTTTTCCAGGCTCGTCCAGAAGAACGCCCAGCGCATCGCCGACCTGGACGGGGATCGTCACCACGTCGTGCGCTTCTTTGATCGCAAGAGCTACATGATGATGGCGTTCATGATGTCCCTCGGTATCGGAATGCGCGCGGCCGGCCTATTCCCCGACTGGTTCATCGCCTTCTTCTACACGGGCCTCGGTCTCGCCCTGACCCTCGCGGGCGCCAGCTACATCGCGCGCGGCGTGCGCGGTCGCGCCTGGGCGTTCCATAGGGCCGACTGAGCGCTCCCTTGAACCCTGCCCCAGCCCCGTGACAATCGATGAGGCTGGGGTTCGTCATGTGAGTCGGTGCTGTAATCGCCGCTCGATTACCGCCAGTGGCGGTATAAATCTGGCGGTAATCAATCTGCAGGGGGTAAGTAAGCTCCTTGCAGACTCGTTTGCGCGTGTCACTCGTGCACTGCTATTGCTACATTGAGCGCGAAATTGACGCTCATTCCTAGGAACATGAGGAGTCCGACGATGAGGCACGCCGAAACGGTGCTGTTAACGGGCGGGGTGGAACTCCTCGTGCGGAACGCTGTCGCGTCGGATGCCCGCGCGCTGCGTGACGTCATGCAGTGCACGCACGCGGAGACCGACTACCTGTTGTCATATCCGGACGAGCAAAGCGTCGACGATGAACAAGAGGCTCGCTCGCTGGTGGAAACAGAGCGCAGTGACAATGAGGTCGAGCTCGTCGCCGTCCTTGATGGACGGATCGTGGGGAGCGCAGGAGTCACGGCGGTGGGAGGCAGGCGCAAGGTGGTGCACCGGGCGCGCTTTGGGATCAGCGTGCTCAAAGATTACTGGGGGTTGGGGATCGGCCGAGTGCTCATGGAGGCGAGTATCGACTGTGCGCGCCGGGTGGGCTACACCCAGCTCGAGCTCGAGGTAGTGGCTGACAATGAACGTGCGCTGTCCCTCTACCGGCGCGCGGGGTTCGAGGAGTATGGGTGCAACCCACGAGGCTACCGGTCCGCGGCTTCGGGCTACCAGGAGCTCGTGCACATGAGGCTCGAACTGTAGCTCCGAAGGGTCGCTGGCCTAGTTGGTCTGCTTGGCCTCGCCTTCCTTATCTTCCTTGTCTTCCTTGGCCTCCGGGGTGCGCCTGTGCCAATAGGCGTAGTCTTCATAGATGTACTTGTGTTCCCACACTGGATTACTCGGGCCCCAATCGGACATTGGGCAGTCCGTGGTGACGTCGTCGGCCAGCTCGAGGATGACGTCGACGAGCTCGAGCCTGTCCACGAACCTGTCGGGGATCGCATTGAAACCGATTCGTGCTCCGACGAGCATTCCCGCGATTGCGGCTGTGGTGTTGGAGTCTCCGCCGTGGTTGGCGGCGAACGTCATCGCTCCCGCGATGTCGTTCTCGTAGCGTAGTGCGCAGAGGATGCCAATTGCCAGGGCCTCGTTGGCGACCCACCCTTCGCCGAGGGCGTGGATGGCATCCTGGTCGCTTGAGGCTGAGGTAGCAAGCGGCCTGGCGGACCAGATGGAGGACAACAGTTCGTTCACGGCCTTGCGGGAATCGGGGAACGTATCATGCAGGACTGGTAAGGTCTTATTCACGGCCTCGATGATGGGCAGTTCCGTGTGGATGATGTGCGAGACGATCAGTGCAAGGGCCGCCGATGACATCCATGCGAGCTCGTGACCGTGCGTGAGCGCCGCCGTGTTTGCCCCCAGGTCGAGAATTTCGGCGGGGTCGTGGAAGTAGGACAGGCCGATGGGGACTGCCCGCAGCAGGCATGCGGAGCCTTTGGAATCGTTGATGGGCTCGTCCATCGAACCGAACTTCTCGGATGCGGTAACTTCCTCGACGGTGGGAGAAAGAGCGCGCTTCGCCGACAGGGTGGGGTAGGCGTTAATCCATCCGCACCGGGCTCGTTGTGGCTGCTTCTCTGTCTGGAGCCGATACCAGTCCATGTAGAAGTAGGGAAAATACGTGTACACGGGGGCCATGACCCCGCGCAGGGTCCCTCGCGTGTGCGCGAAGAGGATGGCATTCGCGCTCAGCAGCATGAGCTGCGTGTCCGCGGTGATACGCGCGGTTCCGTTCTTGTCCAAGTCGTAGGCGGTGATCCCGCGCAGGCCGTAGCGTTCGACGATCGCGGCCTCTGATAGCACTTTCACCGGGTATCCCAGCGCGTCTCCAGCGGCGCAGCCGATCATTGCCCCGCGGATGCGATCTCGCTTGTCCATGAATGCCTCCTCGCGTGGGTTTTGGCGTCGACCACGCTCAGTTTACCCGTCCGTGTTTTGAGGAGCCGTTGATCCGCGTACCCTTGACGCGTGAAGGTTCTCGTCGTTCCCATGGTTGCTCGCTCGCGGATGGGAGGACCGTGGACGCGAGCGCAGCGCGTCGCCCGCGCCTTCCGGGATGACGGCCACGAGGTCACTCTCGCGTGGGGAGACGACGGAAACTGCGTCGATCCGGGCGGCCCAGCGCTCGAGATTCCAGTGCCCTCGCCTCTCGGCCTGCCAGACGCCATCGCGCGCCACACCTTCCCCCCTGGCCTCGCGCCTCGGCCTCATGGGACGCAGGCCCGTGCACAGCTTCGAGGAGGTCCTTTGGCTGACCGGTGCCCTCGACGAGCGCTACACTCGCGCCGCCGTCGAGGTCCTCCGCGCCCACATGCGAGCCGAGCGCCCCGACGTCGTCTACTCGGAGTTCAACCTCGCCGCCATCATCGCCGCGCGCGCCGAGGGCATCCCGTGCGTGGGCAGTGGCTCGCAGCCAACGACCGCCTCCTACGCTTCCAACCCGCGCAAATCCGCGGGAATTCGACGCCTGCTGCGCGAGATGGGAATGCCTGCCCCGGCCTCGTCCCTGTCGATCCTTGAGGGGATGGCACGCCGCTTCATCCCAAGTGGCCCGACCCTGGAACCGTGGGCGGGGGAGCGGTCCGTCTACTGCGGGTTCCTCGACGAGCCGCCCGCCCCCACAGGTAAGCTGCGCGACTGTGCCCTCGTCTACCTCGGCGCGGGCAGCGTCCCCGCGAGCGTCGCCGTGCGCACCGGACGAGAGCTCGCCGAGGCCCTCGGATGCGACGTGTACGTCGCGGGAGTGCCCGAGGCCACCCAGGTATCAGGTAGTCACACCGTGCGTTGTGCGCCCCGATTCAACTTCGCTGAGCTCCTGCCGCGCGCCCGCGTCTTCGTGCACCATGGCGGGCAAAACTCGATGATGGACGCCCTGTCCTATGAAGTCCCGCAGATTATCGTCCCGGGTCTCGTCTTTGAGCGTCAATTCAACGCCGAGGCCGTGGAAAACGCGCGCTGCGGCCTGACCGTGCGCGCTTCCCAGCCTGCGCTTATCGCACGTGCCGCCCGCACCCTCGTCGATGAGCCCGCCCTGACCTCGGGGATCCGAGGGGTGCGCGCGGAACTGGCCTCCCTGGGAGGTGCCGCGCGCATCGTGCGCGAGGTCGAGGAACTGGTCGGTTAGCCTCAGTTCCAGCCGCGCAGGATCGCCTCCAGGCCTCGTTCGAACTGAGCGGTGAAGTCGTAGCGACCATCCAGGAGGTCCTCGATGAGCGGGCGCAGCGCCTGCGCGTCCTCGGGATCGAGCGCGGCGCTCGCGGCCGAGAGGTCGGCGGGCTGCTCGGGGGAGCCGCCCACGGGTGGAACGACCTCGGCGGCGACGAAGGCCGTCGTGTAGATCGACACCGCATTGACCAGCCCCAGCATGTCCGCATTCGGCGTGAAACCGCGCCGGGCCAGCGTCACGAACACGCGCGCCAGGAGTGAGAGCTGCTCAGGCGTTGACATCGGGTGCGTGAGCAGCAGCATGACCGCGCCCGGGTGGGAGCGCAGCGTGGAGGCCAGGCAATGCGCGTAGGTGCGCATGTAGATCAACAGGGGCGAGGCGGGGGCGTCCTCGGTCGGCTCGCTCACCGTGGGCGTGGGCGTCGATTCGGGATCGAACGCCCCGGTATCTACTCGGTCGAGGAACGACTCGAAAGTGAGGCGCCAGACCTGCTCGGCAATGCCCTCCAGGAGCGCCGCCTTGTCTGGAAAATGGCGATAAAAAGCGGCCTGGGAGACGTCGAGGCGCTTTCCCAAGGACCGCAGAGACAAAGCGGAGAGCCCCTCTTCGTCAACCAAGTCGAGCGCGGTCGACAAGATGATCTCTCGCGATAGCGCGCGCTGCTTCGGCTGAGGCATGGACTCTCCGCTTCGGTGGTCGTTACTCCCTGTGATAACGGAACTGTATCAGTGCCAGCCCGGCGATCACGGCGAAGAACCCCACAGGACGCCGATAGGTGCCCCGACGTCTGACAGGCTTGCCCCGTCGAGGCTTACCTTGTGAATCGCGGTGATCGCCCAGTATGCGGGGGACAGGCGCGCGGCGTGCTGCGCCCAATCGGGGAACGAGGAGACCGTGGAGAAAGAGCCGCCGATGCCGGCCGCCAGCATGCCGATGATGTTCGACAGCGACAGGGCCGCGTCGCGACTGCGTGACCACAGCGCGAGCGCCACGCCGAGCGCCGACAGAACCGCTGAGAAACTGAGGAGAATCGCGGCCAGCGCGACGAGGGATCCGGTCGGCCGATACCCGAAGATGAGGGCGCCGAGCGCGAGGACAACCGCGATCTGAACGGTCTGCATGAGGAAGGCGACCAGCGCCTTGCCCGTCAGGATAGATGCGCGCGAGGTGGGGGAGGCCTCGAGACGCTCCCACGTGCCCCATGAGCGCTCGTTGAAGAACGAGCTGATGATGTTCTGCACGGCCAGGAACGAGAAGAGGATCGCAATGGACGGCACTGCCTGCTCGGCGCCGGTGACACCCGTGTAGCCGTCGGCCAGAAGCATCGACTTGAACGCCGGCATCATGAAGGGAATCAAGACGAGGGGGATCACCGTCAGGATGAGCGTGGGCGCCGGGTCGGTGAGCTGTAGGCGGATGTTCAGGCGGGTCATGGCCCCTAGTTGCTTAAGCCGCGACATGGTCGCCCTCCTTGATGATCTGCAGATACGCGTTGTGCAGGCTCGCCTGCGTGATGTGCACGTCCGTCAGGCGCGCGCCTTCGAGGGTTGGCGAGGCCAGGGCTTCGCCGATCCGCGAGCCCGGGTCGGCCTCGTCCCCGATGAGTTTCAGGCGCCTGCCGTCGGCGTTCCATCCGTTGATCGAGGGGACGGGGCGGTCGAACTCGAGCGTGACCTCGGCGCGCCCGTGGCGAGAAACGATCTCTTCGAGCGTGCCGCTCGCGACGACGCGCCCCTCGTTCAGGATCGCAATGTCGGAGCCGAGCTCCTCGAATTCCGCCAGGTAGTGCGAGGTGTAGACGACGGCCGCTCCGTCGTCGGCGAGCTGGCGGACCGCGCGCAGGATCTGGCTGCGCGCCTCCACGTCCGCGCCGACGGTCGGCTCGTCCATGAACACCAGGCGCGGGCGGTGCATGATCGCCATGCCTGTGTGGAGTCTGCGCTGCTGCCCACCCGACAGGTGTGAGGCGCGCTGCCCTCGTTTCTCTGTGAGGCCGAGGAGGTCCATCACCTCACCCGCGCGCGAGGCTGCCTCGCGTCGGCCGAGTCCGTGCAGCTCGCCGAAGGCTGCCAGATTCTGGGCGACGCTCAGGTCGGGGTAGATACCCAGTTCCTGGGGTGCGTATCCGATTGACCGTGCGGCCTCGGCGGATGCGGGGCGGTGGCCGCAGATGGATGCGGTCCCAGAGTCGGCGCGGCGCAGGCCGCACAGGATCGTGATGAGCGTGGACTTGCCCGCTCCGTTTCGTCCGAGCAGGCCGAGGACCTGACCGGGTTCGACGCACAGGTCGACCCCGCGCAGGACCTCGTGAGTGCCGTAGCTTTTGTGGATTCCCCGGGCGTCCAGGCCTGGAGAGTGTAGATGTGACACGGTAATTCTCCCTTCGGTTAACGCTGTTAACTTTGTGTCGCCAGTAAGGTTAACAGTGTTAACTTATGGGTGCAAGGTGGTGCTATGTGAGCATGGGAAAACGCTGAATTCACGAGTTTCTGACAATCTGTCGCTGCGTGGGGGAGGGAAGCGGCCATACACTGTCTGCGCGAGGCCTGAAGGAGGACTGAAAGTGCCAGGTATGGATACCTATGACGCGATCATGCTGCTGTCCTACGGTGGCCCGAACGGCGAGGAAGACGTTCTGCCGTTCATGCGCAACGCGACGCGCGGTCGCGGGATCCCGGACGAGCGCCTGCTCCAGGTTGCAGCGCACTACAAGCGCTTCGGCGGAGTCTCGCCCATCAATGCCTGCAACCAGCGCCTCATCGCCGACTTGTCCGCGGAGCTTGCCAGGCGCGGGCATGACATCCCCGTCGGGTGGGGAAACCGCAACTGGCATCCCTTTGTCGCCGAAGGACTCGACGAGCTCGCCCAGGCGGGTGCTCGACGTATCCTCGTTCTGCCCACCTCCGCCTACGCCTCGTACTCGGGGTGTCGTCAGTACCGCGAAGACCTCGCCGAGGCCGCACAGTCCCTGCGTGAGAAGTGGGGGACGATCGTACTGGGAGCTGAGGATAGTGCCGACAACCCCGACGCCGACATCGTCCTGGACAAGGTTCGTCCCTACTACTCGACCCCCGGCATGGCGAGCGCGCAGATCACCTCCATCCGGCGTTCGTGGGAGGCTCTGACGGCGCGCGGCGTCGACCCGTCCGGGATCCGCCTGATCTTCGTCACCCACTCCATCCCCGTGAGCATGGAGGCGGGATCCTCGCCCTTCCCGTTCCGCCCTTCGAACGACGAGGCCGTGGCGGCCTCGGGCGATCACGGCGAGCGGCAGGGGAGCACGGCGTCGTCGGAAGCGGGAACACCCGCAACTGAAATCAGCTACGTCGCCCAGCATCACGCCCTCATTGGGGCGATCATGCCCGAGCTGCGGCGCGTCCTGGGGCGCGCGGATCTGGGCTACGACCTCGTGTATTGCTCGCGGTCGGGACCCCCGCAGGCCCGCTGGCTCGAGCCCGACATTAACGATTTCCTCGAGGAGATCGCCGGCGACGCCGCGTCAGACGGGACGGCACCGAGCGGCGTCGTGGTCGTCCCCATCGGGTTCATCTGCGACCACATGGAGGTCGTCTATGACCTCGACACCGAGGCGAAGGAGACCGCCGCGCGCCTGGGGGTTCCATACGAGCGCGCCGACACCGTCTCCACCGACCCGGACTTCGTGTCCTCCCTGGTCGACGTGCTCGAAGAGCGCGCGGCCCAGGCGCGAGGCGAGAACCCCGCGCACGTCACCGTGACGGGTACCGGCCCCTTCCACACCGTCTGCCCGAGCGACTGCTGCCTCTCCCCGGCGCGCCCCGGCCACCCCGCACCCGCTGCCGGAGGTGCTCACCCCGGCGCGGTATCCGCCCCTCATTCTTCCGGTGCGCCCACCCGAGTCGCCGGTCAACCAGCCACAACCCAGGAGGACTCTATGTCTACCCCTCATCCCCACGCCGTCGTGCCGCCCGAGCAGAACCCGGAAAACCCTGGACATCCCGCAGGAGTGCCGGACCGCGTCGGTGAGCACGCTGCGCGCCACCAGGCCCGCCACGCGGGCACCGAGGCGACGCCCCACTCGCACGCTGCGCACGCCCGCGTCACCGACCCGCGCGACGCGACGGACGTCGACTTCGACGAGGTCAACAACAAGCAGCACTACGCCCTCTACTCCGTGTTCGCACTCGGTGAGTCCCTGCCCGCCGACGACGGCGAGCGCGGCCGTATTGTCGCCGAGTCCCTGGACTACGTGAAGGGCGCGGGCGCGGAAATCCGCGGCTTCTACGACGTGTCCGGCTTCCGTGCCGAAGCCGACCTGATGGTGTGGTGGCTCGACGACGATCCCGAGGTCCTGCAGGACGCCTACCACCGCCTGCGCGCCAGCGCGCTCGGCAAGTTCCTGGATCCCGCGTGGTCCTGCATGGGCCTGCACACCCCCGCCGAGTTCAACAAGCGCCACATTCCCGCCTGCTTCGGCGGCGTCGCGCCCCGTGACTGGGCGATGGTCTACCCCTTCGTGCGCTCCTACGACTGGTACCTGAAGGCCCCCGAAGAGCGCGCCCGCATCATGGCCGAACACGGCCGCAACGGCTTCGCGCAGTACCCGGACGTCAAGGGCTCGACCCTGTCGGCCTTCGGCTTCTCCGATTACGAGTGGGTGCTCGCGTTCGAAGCCGACAGCCTGGATCGCCTCGAGGGCGTCATGCATGCCCAGCGCTACACCGAGGCGCGCCTCTACGTGCGCGAGGACACCCCGTTCTTCACGGGTCCGCGCGTGAGCCTCGGCGAGTGGGCGGAGCGCCAGCCCCGCGTATAAAGGCCTCGCTTACCTATCAGCTGGCCCCGGCCTCGTCCCTGAGAAAAGGAACGAGGCCGGGGCGCAGTGCATTGTGGTCACGCGGTGTGGGCGGTGCCCTACTTGCCTGGGAAGAGCAGCGGCAGGTTGTGTTCGACCTGGTTGGCGACCGAGGCCGTGGAGTGGCTTTCTCCCTCGTCGATCCACAGCTGCAGGCTTTCCTCGGTCATGAGGTCGGGATAGTCCTCGCGGAGCTCATCGATCTGCGGGGTCATGTCCCACAGCGCCGGGTCCTCCGAGCCGACCGACGCGAGGATGCGGAAGTCCTGCGGGCCGTATTGGGCGCGCTCGACGCCGGCGGTCACCAGCTCGGCGATGCGCGGGGAGTCGGCCTCCTCCTCACGCCCGATCCACGACTCGCCAGCCATCGGCATGTAGCCGTAGAAGTACTGCGGGCGCAGGGCAAACACGTCCCACGTGGTCGTCGCGCCCATCGAGAAGCCGCCAAAGGCACGGTGCCTGCGCGTTTCTCGCAGCGACTGGTCGGAGGTGTCCCCGCGGGCGAACGTCGAGTAGTGAGACTCGATCGTGTCGATGAGGGTATCGATCTCGCTCGTCGCAAAGAAGCGATTGAGAGTGTAGTCCTCCTCGTAGTTGTCCGTCGCGAACGATCGATCCGGATAGTAGGTCGCGAAGACAATCAGCGTCGGTGCAGCCTTGCCGGCGGTCTCCAGCTCATCGACGACCGGTGCGACACCGGAGGCCAAACCGGCGGCGTTCCCCCACCAACCGTGCGTCAGATAGAGGACATTCGCAGGCTTGTTTGGAGCGTAGGACGCAGGAACGTACACGTACGCCTGCTTGGTGTATGTCGTCCCCTTGTAGCTCTGCTCGTAAGTGATCGTGTCGATCGTGCCATGCAGCGACTTGGCCGTGTCCATCAGGGCGGCGACGCCCTCGGGCAAAGGGTCCTCGTCTTCTTCGTAGGCGATGGGGGAGGGATCCTTCTGTCCGTGACCCGAGCGATTGAGTGCGAACGACGTGACCCCCGCGAGGGCGAGCAGGCACAGTGCGATGATGGCGGTGATGCGGAACCACTGGGAGCTTCGTATAAACCTTGTGTTCACTGGCCGCGCCTCGGCCCGTTCGTCGTCATGCGTTCTGCTGTCCTCATGCGCTCCACTGTATGCCCGCCTGATGCGTCCCTACCAATCGGTGTGTCTACCGCTACTAATCGGCGTGTCCGGCGCTACTCATTGGCCTTTCCGGTTCTGCGCTGTGTTTCCCCTCCAATTCCGCACGTAATTCCCGTGATGATCGTTCATATTTTGAATTGTGATCGTTGAAATTCCGGGGTTTGTGAGGGGTTGGTGAAATAGCTGCTTGTGGAATTACGTGCGGAATTTGGGGAGAGCCGAATATCTGTCCGGTGATCCGGTGATCCGGTGAGCTGGGGACCATCCGGATGTGAGCTTGTAGCCGTCGGCGGTGGTGCGCTCGCGGGGTGGGCATACCCTGGGTTTATGACACCCGAGATTACCGACCCAGCCGTCCGCGCAATCGCCGAGGAGATCGCCGCAGACCCAGCCAATGCCTCGTACACGAACCGAGGCGTGCAGCCACTGTTCTACGCGGGACCCGAGTGTCGCATCATGATCGTCGGCCAGGCGCCCGGGCGCGTCGCCGAAGAGACCGGCATCGTGTGGAACGACCGCAGCGGCGACCGGCTGCGCGACTGGATGGGGATCGACCGTGACACGTTCTATCGCTCGGGCAAGCTCGCGATCGTCCCCATGGACTTCTACTTCCCGGGCACGGGAAAGAGTGGCGACCTGCCTCCGCGCAAGGACTTCGCCGACAAATGGCACCCGCGCCTGCTCGCCCTCATGCCGAAGCTGGAGATGACGATCCTCGTCGGCGCATACGCCACCAGGCGCTACCTGCACCTGCCCTCCGCGGCGTCGCTGACCGACGTCGTGCGCGACTACGAGCAGTACCTACCCGACTACTTCCCCCTGGTCCACCCCTCGCCGCGCAACCAGATGTGGATGAAGAAGAACCCCTGGTTCGCCGCTGAGGTGCTGCCAGACCTCAAGGATCGTGTCGCCTCCCTGCTCGCCTGACGAGGCCGGGGCGGGGTGTGACTCTCCGACCTCGGCTCGCCGGTGGCACACTGGAACGCATGGACGATCTGCGCATCCCTCCCGGGCCCGGCTGCCCGCACGGCCTCGTCGTGCCCGCGGGGGAGCTGATCGAACGCTTCTCTCACGCCTCGGGCCCCGGCGGACAGGGCGTCAACACCGCGGACTCGCGCGTGCAGCTGAGCCTGGACCTCGGCTCGACGAGTGCTCTCAACGAGAAGCAGTGCGAGCGCGCCCTGTCGGTGCTCGGCGAGCGCCTCACCGGCACCGTCCTCACCGTCACGGCCGCCGAGCGCCGCTCCCAGCGCCGCAACCGAGCAGCCGCGCGCGAACGCCTCGGCGAGATCCTGCGGGCAGCGCTGACTCCGCCTGTCCCGCGGCGCGCCACGAAGCCGACGCGCGCGTCCAAGCTGCGCCGTCTGGATGCCAAGAAGAGGCGCTCCGAGGTCAAGGCCCGCAGGCGTCGCCCCGACGCGGACTAAGAAGAACGAGGCCGGGGCCGCCTACGCCCACGTGCTCCCGTCGGTGCGCCAGCCGATGAATACCCAGGTGACGGGCAACTTGTAGTCGAGGACCCACATCTCCGACGGCTCCCCGGACGGGGATTCGGTGGCCCGTCGCACGAAGTGCTGGGCGGCATACGCGTCGAAAAGTCGGTGCTCGCGCGCGGTGAACGGCTCGGGGCCAGCCAGACGACGAAGGTCCGCGCGGGCCTCGTCGAAGGAAGAAAAACGCATGGGACGGAAGGTGCGCGTGGTCGCGAAAACCGGGAGGCGCCCCAGGGACACGAGCGCGCGGCTCACGTCGCGGACGATGCGTGGTCGCCTCGCCGCGCGTCCCAGGTAGGTGAGCAGGCGCGGGTCGCGGGAGGGGAGCAGGCTGTTGGGCACGACGACCGCAGCGCGGGAGCGCGCAGCCGCGTCGAGCTTGCGCACGCAATCGGACACATCCCCGCTCATGAGGGAGCGCGACGCAAAGGCGACGTCCACGCTGTCTTTACCAAGCCCCGCCTCCTCCCAGTCGTCCTCCCATGCGAGCAAGTGGGAGGTGATCGGCAGTTTTTCGGCGGCCGCGCGCTCCTCGAGGATGGCCAGCATGGCCTCGGCGAAGTCGCAGCCGTGCACGCGGTGCCCGGCGCGGGCGAGGGGAACGGCGAGCGTGCCCGTCGCGCACCCCATGTCGAGAATCTCGTCTCCCGCCTCGAGCGCGAGGAGGTCCAGGAGCCAACGCTCGTAGTCGCTGGTCGCTTCTCGCGTGAACGTCGCGGCCCGCTTGTTCCAATAAGCCTGCGAGTCTCGGTTGATTGTGCTCGCCTGTTCTCCGTGCGTGGTTGGCATCATG
The DNA here is from genome assembly GCA_916438945.1 of uncultured Actinomycetaceae bacterium. Classification (GTDB taxonomy): domain Bacteria; phylum Actinomycetota; class Actinomycetes; order Actinomycetales; family Actinomycetaceae; genus Pauljensenia. The sequence continues at coordinate 96,687 of CAKAGS010000003.1, forward strand.
TGATGCCCTCACTTTCGTATCGGGAAGCCCGGCAGCATCGCCCGGCGACAGTCAGGATAGTCCCTCTGTTCCAGTGAGAAAAGATCTTCACGATGAAACGGGAATCATCCGGCCAGGCGCGTGGAATAATAGCCGCGTGAATTCCTCCCATGCGTTGCCGAACTTCTCCAGTGACTACCAGGAAGGCGCGCACTCCCGGGTGCTCGACGCCCTCGTCGCCACCAACATGGAACAGTCGAGCGGCTACGGCACCGACGAGCACTGCGAGCGTGCCCGCGACCTGATTCGGCAGGCCTGCCAGGCCCCCGACGCCGACGTGTACTTCCTGGTCGGCGGCACGCAGACGAACGCGACCGTCATCGACGCGATCCTCCTGCCCTGGCAGGGCGTCATCGCCCCCAACACCGGCCATATCAATATGCACGAGGCCGGCATCGTCGAGCGCGGCGGCCACAAGATCCTCGACACCCCCGCCGTCGAAGGCAAGATCAATGCCGCCGACGTCGAACGCATCTGCTCGGCGTGGGAGGGCGACGGCGCGCGTGACCACATGATCGCCCCCGCCCTCGTCTATATTTCGCAGCCCACCGAGTATGGCACCCTCTATTCGCTGGAGGAGCTCGAGGAGCTCTCCGCCGTGTGCCGCGAGCGTGACCTCAAGCTCTTCGTCGACGGCGCACGCCTCGCCTACGCGCTGGCCTCGCCCGCCAACGACATGACGCTCGCCGACCTGGCGCGCCTGACCGACGTCTTCTACATCGGCGGCACCAAGTGCGGCTCCCTCTTCGGCGAGGCCGTGGTCATCCCCGAGCGCGGCTCGATCCGCCAGTTCGTCACCCAAATGAAGCAGCACGGCGCGCTCCTGGCGAAGGGGCGCCTCCTGGGCGTGCAGTTCGAGGCGCTCTTCGAGGACGGCCTCTACCTGACGATCGGCGAGCCCGCCGTTCAGGCCACCGCGCGCATCCGCGAGGCCCTCAAGCGTGCCGGCTACGTCGTCACCATGGACTCGCCGACCAACCTGACCTTCGTGGCCCTCGACCAGGCCGGGCACGAGCGCCTCTCGGACAAGGTGCGTTACAGCATCTGGGAGACCCTGCCCGATGGTCGCTACCTCGCGCGCATCGGCACCTCCTGGGCCACTCCCGAGGAGGACGTGGTGGCCTTCGAGCAGGCCCTGGCCCGGTAAGGGCAGTACTTCTGCATTCTTTGGGTGGGGTGCGCCCTTTATGAATTCATTTTGAAATCAGTCTGATAGCATAGTGATATCGGTATGCTGATTGTGGAGGTGTGACATGGCGACTGCTGCAGTGACCGTTCGGCTCGATGCTGAGGATAAGGCTGCGATGGAGCGTGCCTGCAAAGAAATGGGTCTGTCGATGAATACCGCGTTCACGATCTTTGCGAAGAAGGTGGCGCGGGAACAACGGATTCCCTTCGTTGTGGAGGTTGATGGATTTTACTCGCGTGCCAACCTCGCTCATCTTGACCGCGGTATTGCGGAGCTGGAGGCCGGGCGTGGTATCTCGCGAGAGCTGATCGAGGATGCGTGACCTTGTCTGGGCCTCCGAGGCCTGGGAGGACTATCTGTGGTGGCAGACTCAGGATCGAAAGACACTGAAGCGCATCAATGCACTACTGCGTGACATTGCCAGGAACGGGCAAGATACTGGAATTGGTAAGGCTGAACCGTTGAAGGGGCGTTACTCGGGGTGGTGGTCACGCCGTATTGATGCGGCAAATCGTCTTGTCTATCGCGTGCGTGATGATCGAGTCGAGATCATTTCATGTCGAACGCACTATGGGGATCACTAGGCGGCGAAGTGGCAGCCGTCCAGTGGGCGGGTCGGGTGGATCGGGAGCGTCGGGCCGGGTTAGCCTGGGCGCATGACACTCAACGCTGAGACGAACGACTTTCCGTCCTGACCGCCTCGCGCCGCTCCACGCGTGCCTTTACAGACCAGGAGATCCCTGCCGAGGTCCTCGATGCGATCCTCGCCGACGCGACGACCGCGCCGTCCTGGTCCAACACGCGTGCCTTCCGCGTCGCCCTGGCCACGGGCGAGCGCGCCGCTCGCCTGCGTCAGCACTACGGCCGTCTTTTCGACGAGGAGATCGCCGCCCACGCCCGCAAGGCTGAGGACCCGGACGTCGAGATTCCCGTTCCGGACGGCGACTTCCCGGTGCGCAAGCGTTACCCGGACGAGGTGCGACCCGCCCAGATCGAGGTCGCGAAGCTCCTCTACGGCATCCACGGCATCGAGCGCGCCGACATCGAGGGGCGTAACCGCGTGAACCGCCGCAACGTCAGGGCATTCGATGCACCCGTCATGGGCTTCGTCTTCGTGCACGAGGACATGCTGCCGTGGAGCGCGATGGACGCCGGTCTCATGCTCCAGACCCTGTTCCTGTCCGCCAAGTCGCGCGGTATCGACTCCTGCCCGGTCGGCATCCTCGCCACCTGGCGCGAGCCTGTCGAAGCCGAGTTTGAGATCCCCGAGGGCTACCGGTTCATCACCGGTTTCGCGCTCGGCTACGCGGATCCCGAGGCTCCGATCAACGCGATGCAGGCGCCGCGCCCGCCGATTCAGCTCCTCGAAGGCAGGTGACGCTACGAGCTACACCTCTCGGCGGTGCGCGACGCGCACGACCGTCACAACGAGGACGTCGTCTTCGATTGAGTAGATGATTCGGTAGTCGCCGATGCGGATGCGCCACGCGTTCTCCGTGCTTGCGAGCTTCTTGACCCCGTCGGGGCGAGGAGAACTGGCGAGCGTTTCAATGGCGTCCAGTAGGCGGGTTCGCACCGGGCGGTCCAGCTTGCGTACCTGACGCGCTGCCGTCGAGGTGAATTCGATGCGGTACATCGCTAGTCGTTGAGTTCAGCGCGCAGGTCGGCCAGGCTCACGCGCTGCCCGTCGTCGTTGCGCGCTGCCTCCCGGAAGGCCGCAAGATCGCGTGCGTCCTCGAGTTCTTCCAGGGCCAACAAGTCGTCGACGCCGATCACGATCGCGGCGAGACGGCCGTTCTTCGTCACGCCAATTCGTTCGCCGCCGTAGGACGCTCGCCCGAGGACATCGGAGAGGTTCGCGCGCAGCTCGCGAGTCGATAGGGTTGTGGCAAGTGTGTTCATAGTGTCATTTTAGTACACTGTGTACACATTCCGTGTCTGGATGAGACTTCCCAAGCGTGAACAATTTCCCACGGACGTGCCGCGCTCACAGCCGAGCGTCTACCGTGGAACGAGGCCCCGGCCTCGTGAAACGTTCGCAATCGGAAGGACTCTATGTCCAAAGAAGTACCTCTCTGTCGCCTTCGCCTACGTGGGAGTCATCATCGGCGCCGGCCTGGCGAGTGGCCAGGACCTGCTCCAGTACTTCCTGTCCTTTGGTGCGAAGGGCCTGATCGGCATCGCGGTCCTGGGCGTCCTCAACGTCGTCTTCGGCGTGGTCGCGCTTCAGCTGGGCTCCTACTACCGTTCAGGCCACCACGACGAGGTCTTCGAACGCATCACCCACCCGGCGCTGCGCCGCGTCATCGACGTCGTGCTCGTCTTCTCGGGCTTCGCGATGGGCTTCGTGATGCTCGCGGGCGCGGGCGCGAACCTCGAGCAGCAGTTCGGCCTGCCCGCGTGGGCGGGCAGCGCCCTGTGCGCCGTGCTCGTCGTTCTCACGGCCTTCCTGGACTTTGATCGGATCATGAAGGTGATCGGTGTCTTCACGCCCATGATCATCGTCGCGATCACGATCCTCACCATCTACTCGCTGGCCACCCCGCACGCGAGCGTCGCCGAGCTCAATGCCGCGGCCACCCAGGTCACCCCGGCGCTGCCCAACCTGTGGCTCTCTACGATCAACTACTTCGCGCTGTGCGTGGTCAACGGCATCGCCATGGCCTTCGTGCTTGGCGGATCGGTGCTGCGCATTGGCGAGGCGCGCCGCGCCGGGCGCATCGGCGGCACCATCATCGCCCTGGTCATCGGCGCGGATGCCCTGTGCCTGTACCTGAACATGGACCGCGTCTGGGACGTGAACGTTCCCGCCCTCGAGATCGCGCGCTCGATCCACCCGGCCTTCGCCTTCGTCTACACGCTCATCATTTTCGCGCTCATCTACAACACGGTCTTCTCGCTGTTCTACTCGACGGCGCGCCGTTTCTCGGGCGGGGAGACCATCCGCATGCGCGTCGTCCTCGTCGGTGTCGTCGCGGTGGGCTACGCGGCCTCGCTCATGGGCTTCAAGAAGCTCATCGGCGGCATGTACCCGATCATCGGCTGGCTGGGCGTCGCCCTCCTCGTCGTCCTCGCGGTCGGCTGGCTGCGCGAGCGCTCCGCCGTCTTGCGCGAGGAGAACCTGCGCCGTAAGCTCATCCGCGTCCTCGTGCGCAAACATGCCGACGACCTGGAGTACACGGACGAGCACCGCGCCCAGGCCCGAACCCTCGCTCAGGCCTCGGTCGTTGACGGCACCGAGCTGCGCCGTGAGGCCGACTCGATCGCCGAGCAGATCGCGGACACCCAGGATGATGCCGCCGCTTACGCTCGCGCGGCCCTGCCCGTCGACGAGGCCTTGGTCGAGGAGGCTCTCGAGGCCGACCGGGCGAACGACTGAGTCAGCTCACCGACGAGGCCGTGGCCGCTCGTGCGCGAGCAGCCAGGCTTTTGCGTCGCCTCCCGCCGCGTAGCCGCCCGGGGCGCCCGCCGCCACAACGCGGTGGCAGGGGCGGATGAGGAGTAGAGGATTGCGACCGACCGCGCCGCCGACCGACTGAGCTGACGCGGGGATGCCCGCGCCCCGCAGCTGGGCGACGATCTGTCCGTATGTGCGCGTCGCGCCGTAGGGGATAGCGTCCATCGCCTCCCACACGCGCCTCTGAAAGTCCGTACCCGCGGGCGCGAGGGGGACGGTTGCAGGGATGGGGGCCTCGCCCGCGAAATAGCCGTCGAGCCACGAGGCGACGGCCCGAAGGGCACGCGCATCGGCCTCGTCCCAATGGGCCTGTGCGATCACGAGGCCCCGGTTCTCGGGCGAGGTCAGATCGACCGTGGAGTGAGCCACGGCCTCGTCGATGCCGTAGGGGCGACCGAAGAAACGCTGCCCGCTCACCCACAGGCCAACGAGTGCACCGTCCCGCGCGGCCAGCGTGAGGCGGCCGATGGGGGGAGTCGTACGTGGCGAGCGCCGGATCAGAACTGCTCGGGGTGATCGCGGTAGGCATACGCCCACACTGTCACGGCGACAGTCACAGCGCGAGTCCAGGCATCACGGACGGCGCTCAGTTCTTCGCCCTCGAAGCCCTCCGCGAGGAGACGGTGTCCGACCTCCACAGTCGGCGCGATGAAGGCGAGCACGTAGCGCAGGGGCACGAATGGAGTCGAGTCCGCCCCATCCGCCGCGTTCTTCGCTGCGGACATGTGCCGTGCGCCGATCAGGTACTGGTAGTCCAACCATGCCTGGTCGCGCTCGCGCGTGCACATGTCGATGATCCACTGGGCGAAGCGGGGCTTTGACGCCTGCGCGTACTCGGGGTTTGGCTGCCCGTCCGGGTGCGCGGAATGGGCTGCCAAATACGTCTTTGAGCCAAAATTCCACGCCACGTGTCGACCATTTCCATGGCATGCGGCGCCAGGATGGGTTCTGCTCGTGAGAGCAGTTCAGTGTCACCGGGCTGGACGTGAGCGGCGGCCTCGATCTGGCGTAGATCCTCAAGTGTGAGCGGGGACGTGGGGACGGCATCGGTGCCGTAGGTGTACCCCGACGAGTGGTCGTAAGCGGTCATGCGAACCTCCTTGAACCTATGCGTCAATGGTAGCACGTGCTCCGCTCGTGTGGATCTGTTTGATATCCGAGGCTGGTGTCGAGGCCAGGCGGGTGGGGCGTGGTACGCCGCGTGAGTTCGCAGCGCGCGTAGCCGCTGTGATGAGATGACAACGGCGCTGGTGGGGTTGCTCGCAATACAATTGCCCTGTGGACCCCCTTCTTATCGCCGTGGCCGGAATGCTCATCATCGTGGCATGCCAATTCGTCGCGCCCAAGGTGGGGGTGGCATCCCCCCCTGATCCTGCTGGCCGTCGGCCTGGCGATCGGGTTCCTCCCGCAGGTGGGGGCCATCGAGATCGAGCCGCACATCGTCCTCGAGATGGTGCTGCCGCCGCTGCTGTTCTCGGCGGCCGTGCGTATGCCGACCATGGACTTCCGGCGCGAGATGCACGCCGTCGCGATGCTCGCGATTCCCCTCGTGTTCCTCTCCGCCTTCGCGGTCGGCTTCGTCATCAACTGGCTGGTCCCCGCGATCTCCCTGCCCTGGGGCGTCGCCCTGGGTGCGGTCCTGTCGCCGACCGACGCGGTCGCTGTCTCGATCGCGAAACGCTCGGGCGTCTCCCACCGCATCATCACGGTCCTCGAAGGCGAGGGTCTCTTTAACGACGCGACCTCGCTGGTCCTGCTCTCCGCAGCGATGAGCGCCGGTCTGGCCGCCGACGAACACGCCCTCAACCCGGGCATGCTCATCGGCAAGGTGGGTATCGCCCTCGGTATCGCCGCGGGTATTGGCTGGGTCGTCGGCGAGGTCGGCGTGCGCCTGCGCGCCCTCATCAAGGAGCCCTCGGCCGACACGGTCTTCTCCTTCGCGATGCCCTTCATCGCCTCGATCCCCGCCGAGCACCTGGGAGGCTCCGGCCTGGTCGCGGCCGTCGTCGCCGGCCTGGTCGTCTCGCGCCGACGCGCCGCCATGATCTCCGCGACGAACAGGCGATTCTCCCAGCATAACTGGCAGACCATGACGCTCGTCTTGGAGAGCGGGATCTTCCTGACGATGGGCCTGCAGGCCTTCGGCATTGTCGAGGAGACCACCGCGTTCTCCGGTGGCTTGGCCTTCGCGGCCTTCCTCGCCGTCACCCTCGGCGCGCTCATCATGATCATCCGAGCCGTCTTCATCGCCATCATGCTCGCCTGGCTGGACCACCGCCGCACCCATCGCCAGCGCCGCTACGACGCCGAAACTCTGCACCTTGAGCGCTTCGAAAAGCGCATGAACGCTGCCTGTGAGGTCGATGCCGACATGCTCGAGGCGCGCGACCTGAGTCCCGAACGCTGGGAAGATGCGCTCAACCACTATCGTCGCCGCCTCAAGCGTCGCGCGCGCCGCAACACCATGCGCGGATCCGACCTGGATTACTTCGAGAACGAACCGCTGGGCCCGCGCGAGGGCAGCGTCATCGTCTGGGCGGGCATGCGCGGCGCGATCACCCTGGCCGCGGCGCAAACGATCTCGACGCACGCCCCGATGCGCGCGCTGCTGCTGTCGATCGCCCTGTTCATCGCCGCTGGCGCCCTCGTCATCCAGGGCCTGACCCTGCCCGGACTCATTCGCATCGTCAAGCCCAAGATGGCCACGGGCGACATCTCCGAGGAGGAGCGCGCCAAGCTCCTGACAGTCATGGGCTCCGCGCTGGTGGATACGGCCCTCGCCCAGGCGATCCACGAGGTCGACGGGCAGACCCTGCTGTCCGCCGGCGTCTCGCGCACGCTGTCCAGGCTCGGGCACGCGGTCGCCGCCGACGACGAGGCCGCGGGGATGCGTGTTGCGCGCACGACCGACCGCATCCTCACCGACATTCTGCAGGATGCGACCACACAGGCAGCGGCCACACGCGACGGGCTGTGCCCCAGTTGTGCGGATGACGATCTCGCGGAAGCCGCGACCCAGGACGCGCCTTCCGCGAGCGAAACGGACGACGACGGTCACGGCACCGTCGACATGAGCGAGGAGGAGGTTGAGCGCTCCTTCACGCGTGACCAGATCCGTGAACTCGCTCTGGAGGCCATCCACGCCCAGCGCGACGCCCTCCTGCAGGCCCGCGACGAGGGCATCTTCTCCTCGGCGGCCCTGGAAGGCGCCCTCGCTCGACTCGACAACGAGGAAATCCTGCTGGTTTCCAGCCGCGGCGTCGACCACTGATCATCGCTCCCGCGTCGACCGAGGGAGGCCAGCGCGTCAGTCCGTCGTCACCCGCGAGGCGTACGCCGGGTCGTCGGTCACCGAATTGAGCGCCTCCTCCAGGCGCTGCGGGCTCACGATCCCGTCGCGCGCCAGGACCCGGTAGGTCTGGTCGGCCTCGTGCGTGAGCATGTTCGTCACCGTGAAACCGTTGCGCTCGTAGAACGCCAGGCGCCGCACGCGCTGCTGGTAGTTCCCCGCCTCGCGCACGACCGGCTCGATCTCGAGCAGCTGCGGCACGTCGCCGTAGCGCTCGCGGAAGTAGGTGAGGATGCGCGTGCCGTAGCCCGCGCTGCGCGTGCGCCCGTCCACCGCGAGGAAGCCCAGGTAGAACAGGTCGGGGAAGACGAAGGAGAAGGTCAGGGCGACCACGTTGCCGGCCCCGTCCTCACCCGTGGGCAGGGAGGGATCGATCCACGCGAGGAAGGAGACCTCGTCCATCTGGGCGCTTGCCAGCAGCTCGGGAAGGGGGATCTGCTCCTCGGGCGGGAAGGAACGCTCGTAGATTTCCTTGACTTTGTCGGTGATCGGCCCGTCGTTGGGCACGGGAATCCGGGTGAGGTCGGTCATGGGTTCAGTCTAGCTGCTCGGTCTCGCGCACCCCGGTAGGCAGTCGATGGACGAGGCCGGGGCAGGGTTTTGGGGCCCGTTATGTGACGTGGGAGACGTGGGTTCAGGGGCTTGTCAGGGGATGATCAGGGGTCAGTCAGTGAACAGCGGCGGTCGTGGGTGATGGCCGCTCGCCTAGACTTGTCTGCGGAATCAACAGCAGATGTGAGGATGAAGCGTGCTAGAGCTCAAGGAGATCGTCAAGGCCTACCAGACCGCCAACCTCGTGCAGGTGGCGCTCAACAAGGTCTCCGTGGCGTTCCGCGACAACGAGTTTGTGGCCGTGCTGGGCCAGTCCGGTTCCGGCAAGACGACGATGCTCAACGTCATCGGAGGCCTCGACCGCTTCCAGAGCGGCGACCTCGTCATCGACGGCATTTCGACGAAGGACTACAAGGCCCGCGACTGGGACGCCTACCGCAACAACCGCATCGGCTTCGTCTTCCAGGCATACAACCTGATCCCGCACCAGAGCGTCCTGGCGAACGTCGAGCTGGCCCTCACCCTGTCGGGCGTCTCGCGCTCCGAGCGCCGCAAGCGCGCCCTCGACGCCCTGACGCGAGTCGGCCTGAAGGAGCACGTCCACAAGAAGCCCTCGCAGATGTCGGGCGGCCAGATGCAGCGTGTCGCTATCGCGCGCGCCCTCATCAACGACCCCGAGATCCTGCTGGCCGACGAGCCCACCGGCGCCCTCGACTCCAAGACGAGCGTGCAGGTCATGGACCTGCTGCGCGACGTGGCCCGCGACCGCCTCGTCATCATGGTCACGCACAACCCCGAGCTGGCCCACGAGTACGCGACCCGCATCGTCGAGCTGGCCGACGGCTGCATCGTCGCTGACTCCGATCCTTTCGTGCCCACCGCTGAAGATCGGCGCGAAGCCAAGCCCGCGCGCCGCACCTCGATGGGCTTCCTGACGGCCCTGTCGCTGTCGGCCAACAACCTGATGACGAAGAAGGGCCGCACCCTCATGACCTCCTTCGCGGGGTCCATCGGCATCATCGGCATCGCCGCGATCCTCGCGCTGGCCAACGGCACCAACGCCTACATCGCGAAAACCGAAGAGGAGACGCTGGGCGCGTATCCGCTGACGATCCAGAAAACGGGCATCGACATGACGGCCGCGCTGTCCGTGTCGGCCTCGGACTCCAAAGACTCTCAGCCCGCGCCCGACGGCAAGGTCGGCGTCTCTAAGCTGCGCACCTTCGCCGATACGATCCGCGACGCGAAGACCAACGACCTGGCCTCCCTCAAGACGTACCTGGACAACAACGGCGGCGACATCAACGCGATGGTCAACGCGATCGAGTACGACTACGACATCGTCCCGCAGATCTACCAGTCCGACACGTCCAAGGCGACCGTGCAGGTCAGCCCCGACCAGTCGATGAAGCAGATGGAAGCCGGTTTCGGCTCCGGGGCCTTCTCTTCAATGATGGTCACCAACGCCTTCTACCAGATGCCCGCCACGTCCTCGCTGTACACCTCCGCGTACGACGTGGTCGCCGGCTCCTGGCCGAGCGGCGCGAACCAGGTTGTCCTGGTCTTGGATGAGGACGGCAACATCCCCAACCTCTTCGAATACACCCTGGGTCTCAAAGACCACAAGGAATTCGACGACCTGATGCGCCAGTACTACCAGGGCGCCCTGGGGGATAAGAGCCAGTCCGGGGCACAGTCGGGCACGCAGTCCGGGGCCAGTGCCGCGGCCTATGACTACTCCGCGATCCTGGGCACGACCTTCCGCCGCGTCAACGCCTTCGACAAGTACACGTGGGACGACACCTACAAGGTCTGGACGGACCGCTCCTCCGATGCGGACTACATGAAGAAGCTCGTGGACGGCGGCCAACAGCTGACGATCTCCGGCATCGTCAAGCCCAACTCCGACAAGGGCGGCGCCCTGCGCCAGGGCATCGCCTACACGCCCGCCCTGACCTACCAGATCATCGAGGAGGCGGCGGCCAGCCCGATCGTCAAGGCACAGCGAGCCAAGCCCGACGTCGATGTGTTCACCGGCAAGACCTTCAAGGAGCTGGCTGACAACCAGAAGAGCCAGTCCGGCGGCTTCGACATGTCCTCCCTGTTCACGGTGGACGAGTCCAAGCTCTCTGCCGCCTTCCAGATCGACCCCAGCAAGATGCAGATGGACCTGTCTGGCCTGGATTTTTCCGGCATGGACTTCTCCGGCCTCGATTTCTCCAACCTCGACATGTCGGGCATGGACCTGTCGACCATTGACCTGTCGGCCCTCGCCGCCCAGTCGGGCGCCCAGTCCGGCATGGCCTTCGACCTGTCCGGCCTGGACTTCGGGGAGCTGAGCAAGGACCTGCCGCAGCTGGCCAACGTTGACTTCCAGACGATCATCCGCTCGGCCTTGGCCGACGGTGCCGTCAAGGACGGCGCGGCCGACTACCTGAGCGCACAGGCATCCCAGATTGCCCAGGGATTCCAGGACTACGCCCGCGAGCAGATCGAGGCGGGCGGCACGACGGATTTCGCGACCCTGGCCTCGGCGTACTTCTCTCAGCCCGAGGTGCTCGAGCAGCTGCGAGCGGCCGTCTCCTCGGACCAGGTCGTTGACTCCGACAAGCTCGCCGCGAACCTGATGAAGGCACTCGGGGACGACCCGGCCCTGGCCCAGATCGGCACCGATGTCTCCACTCAGGTCATGAACGCGATCTCCGCGCAGATTGCCGCCCAGCTGGGTCGCACTCTTACCCAGGGCGTGAGTGCCGTCATCGGCCAGGTCATGCAGGAAGCCATGACGAACGCGATGACCTCGATGATGACGCAGCTGTCGACCGCGATCGGCGACCAGATCGGCGCGACCATGGAGCAGTTCGCCACCAACATGTCGAGCGCTTTCTCCATGGATCCGCAGGCCTTCGCCGAGGCCTTCAAGTCCAACGTGGACGAGAAGTCCCTCGCGGCCCTCATGGCGACCATGTTCTCTACGAACGTGCCGACCCTGGACACGAACCTGAGGAACCTGGGGTGGGCGGACATCGCCTCCCCGTCGAACATCTCGATCTACCCCAAGTCCTTTGCGGACAAGGACAAGGTGAAGGCCGCGCTGGACGCCTACAACGCCGACAATAAGGCGGCGGGCGCGACCGATAAGGTCATCACCTACTCCGACGTCATGGGCGCGCTCATGAGCTCGGTGACCAAGATCGTCGACATCATCTCCTGGCTGCTTATCGCCTTCGTGTCGATCTCTCTTGTGGTCTCCTCGATCATGATCGCGATCATCACCTACATTTCGGTCCTCGAGCGCCGCAAGGAGATCGGCATCCTGCGCTCGATCGGCGCCTCGAAGGGCGACGTGTCCCGCGTGTTCAACGCGGAGACCGTCATCGAGGGCCTCTTGGCCGGCCTGATGGGCGTGGGCGTGACCTACGGGCTGTGTGCGATCGCGAACGGCATCGCCTACTCCTCGTTCAATGTGGAGAACATCGCCCAGCTCTCGCCGCTCACGGCCCTGACCCTCATCGCGGTGTCCGTCGGCCTGACCGTCATCGCGGGCATCATCCCGGCCTCGCGCGCCTCGCGCCAGGACCCGGTCGAAGCCCTGCGCTCCGAGTGACGCACGCGGCCTCGTCCCCTGTGGGACGAGGCCGTGGCTCGCTTCCGGGGCACGCTCGGCTGCGCTAACCTGGTCGTAACGCTCATTTCAGTAGCCGCGAGGAAAGAGGAATCATGCCCACTCCTGAGAAGCTTGCCACCGACGCCACCGTCGCCATCATGCTGGCCGACGGCTTCGAAGAGGTCGAGGCCCTGGCCGTTGCCGACGTCCTGTACCGCGCCGGTGTGCGCTCCGACCTGATCTCCGTGACCGACGCGCGTCACGTGACCAGCTCGCACGGCATCCGCGTCGTCGCCGACCTCATGCTCGAGGACGTGGACCTGTCCACCTACACCGTCCTCTTCCTGCCCGGCGGCATGCCCGGCACCCTGGGTCTGAAGGCCACGCCCGCCATCCAGGTCGAGGCGCTGCGCCGCTCCGACGCGTCCCAGCCCATCGCAGCGATCTGCGCGGCCCCCTCGATCCTGTCCGAGCTGGGCGTGCTTGACGGTCGTCACGCGACCGCGAACCCCGTGTTCGTCAAGGCCATTGCCGAGGGCGGCGCGATCGTCCACGAGAACCCCGTTGTCGTCGACGACAACATCATCACCAGCCGTGGCGCCGGTACCTCCCTGGAGCTCGGCCTCGAGATCGTCCGCTACCTCCTCGGCGACGAGGTCGTCGACGAGGTCGCCCGCGGCGTCGTGCTCGCCCGCTGACGCGCACACGCCTCGTCCCTCACTCCTTCCGAAAGGTCACGACTCTCGCATGAGCCCGCGTAAGCCTCGTCCCTGGCCCGACGCGCCCAAGCCCCTGGCGGCACCCGTGGTGGACAACCACACGCACCTGCCCACCCACGTCGGCGAGATTCCCCGGCGCGAGGGCGTGGCGCTCAGCCTCGAGGAACAGCTGGAGCGTGCCCGCGAGGTGGGCGTCACCCGGATGATTTCGAGCGCCTGCGAGCTGCCCGACTTCGATCCGATGATCGAGCTGGCGCGCGCCCACGAGGGCGTGCGCGTCGCGATCGCGATCCACCCCAACGAAGCCGCCCTGCACGCGGGCTGCGCCGAGCCCTCGCCCGACGGCCTGACCCCGAAGATGCGCGACTACCACGTGCCCCTCGACGAGGCCCTGGCCGCCGTCGAGGCGCGGCTGGGCGACCCGATGGTCGTCGCGGTGGGGGAGAGCGGCCTGGACTATTTCCGCACCGCCGACCCCGGCCGCGAGGCGCAGAAGGAATCCTTCCGCGCACACATCGACATGGCGCAGCGCGCCGGCCTGCCCCTGCAGATCCACGACCGCGACGCCCACGAGGACACCCTGGCGATCCTCGCCGAGCGCGCAAGCGCGGACCAGCGCATCGTCTTCCACTGCTACTCGGGGGACGCTCAAATGGCGCAGCGCCTCGCCGAGCGTAGGTGGTACGCCTCCTTCGCCGGCCCCATCACCTACCCCGCGAACTCCGACCTGCGCGCCGCGCTCGCGGTCCTGCCGCGCGAGCTTGTCCTCGTGGAGACCGACGCCCCCTACCTGACGCCCGTGCCGTGGCGCGGCTGCCCCAACGCCTCCTACGTCATGGCGCACACGGTGCGTTTCATCGCGGATCAGTGGGGCGTCAGTGAGGCGGCGGCCTGCGACCAGCTGCGGGCGAACACCGAGGCGGTCTACGGCACCTGGTGAGGGTTTCTCTCCTGTGAGGAGCGCGGGTTATCGGGACTCGCGCGGCCTTTATACACGTGTTCTCTGACTGGTGAATTGCGTCAAAGTGGTCGCGCAACGGTAACAAATTGGTTACGGTGGGTGTGTCAGTCCAATTCGGGCAACTCGTCTGAGCTCTCCGCGCGCTGCGGGGCAAGCGTTGACGAGGCCCTCGAAACGGAACCTACGAACTCTGGAGACACGTGAGCGTTCAGCCCTCCCGTACAACCGTCATTTCCGTCGCGGCTGCGGCGGCCCTTCTGGTGGCCGGCACAGCTGCCACTGCCGTCGGAACCTCCTACCGTCACGTGACCGTCGAGGTTGACGGCGTCACCCACGATGTGTCCGGCTTCTTCACGACCGCAGGCGATGCCCTGAGCACGGCCGGCGTCTCCGTCGGCGCCCACGACCTCGTCGCCCCCGCTTCCGACCAGCGCGTCGCGAGCGGCGATACAGTCGTCGTGCGCACCGCCACCGAATACGACGTGACGGTCGACGGCAACCAGACCACCGCGTGGTCCACCGCCCCGTCTATCTCCGGCGTGCTCGCGGCCCTGCCGGCGTCCGCCTCGTCCATGGCGGCCGACCGCTCCTACGCCCGCGCCGAAATGCCTGTCGCCGAGACCGGTGAAACCATCCACGTCATCGCCGACGGCACAACGACCGACGTCGTCGCCTCATCCTCCGAGGGTACGACTGCGATCCTCGAGAAAGCTGGCGTGAGCGCCGGTCCGATCGACCGCGTCACCCTGGAAAACAAGGACGGCGAGACCAGCCTGCGCGTGGCTCGCGTCGTGCGCGGCACCGTGTCCACCACGACCGAGATTCCCTACGAGACCGAAGAGCGTGAGGACGCCGAGGCCGAAGAGGGCACCGAGAAGACCGTGCAGGAAGGCGTGGCCGGCTCCGAGGTGACCGAAGCCTACCAGGAGACCATCGACGGTAACGTCACTGTCTCCGCCGTCCTGTCGACGACCCGCACCGAGCCCACAAAGCGCATCGTTTCCAAGGGCACGAAGGCCAAGAAGACTGAGGACACCTCGACCTCCTCGTCCTCCGGTGCTGCCTCCTCCGGTTCATCCTCGTCCGGTTCGTCCGCCTCCGCGCCCGCCGCGGTCTCCGGTGACGACGCCGCGATCTGGGCGGCCATCGCCCAGTGCGAGTCCGGCGGTAACCCGTCGATCAACACGGGCAACGGCTACTACGGCATGTACCAGTTCTCGCTGCCGACCTGGCGTTCCGTGGGTGGCTCCGGCCTGCCCTCCGACGCCTCCGTCGAGGAGCAGACCATGCGTGCGCGCATGCTCCAGCAGCGCTCCGGTTGGGGCCAGTGGGGCTGTGCCTACAAGCTGGGCCTCGTCTGACGTGACATTGCCCGCTGGTATGCCAGGACTCTGGCGTGCCAGCGGGCGCCCACGCTAAGCTGACCAGCAGTATCAATAGCGAGTAACTGGAGAATTGTGAGCCATCATCTGAGTACCTCCCTGAGTGCGTCCGCCGCCAGCGCCCTGCACGTTCTCGGTGGCCGTCTGCGCTCCTTTGCCCCCGCTCCGCGCGTCGTCCTGGGTGTTGCAGCCCTGACGTCCGCGGGCGTCCTCGGCATCGCCGGTGTCGGCGTCGCCTCCTCGCACACCTCTGTCATGCTCGAGGTCAACGGAGTGTCCCGCCCCGTGACCTCGTGGGGCAACACCGTCGGTGACGCCCTCAAGGTCGCCGGCGTGAGCATCGGCAGCTACGACCTCGTGCAGCCCGGCCCGGCCGAGGCCGTGCGTGACGGCGACACGATCGTCGTGCGCACCTCCAAGGCCTACACGGTGAACGTTGACGGCCAGACTCGCACCCTGTGGACCACCGCCTCCTCGGCGGATAGCATCCTCGCCGACGCCGCGCCGCTGGGCTCGGCTATCTCCCTCGCTGCGGACCGCTCCTCGTCCCGCGACGAGCTGACTCCGCTCGTGTCGCGCGCCCGTAACGTCGCGGTTACCGTGGACGGCTCGACCCGCGAGGTCGCCGCGCGCCCCGGCCAGGACGCGCGCGCCATCCTCGAAGCGGCCGGCGTGTCCGTTCATCCCCTGGACCGCGTGACCGTCTCGAACGGCCCCAATGGCGAACTGACCATCAACGTGAGCCGCGTGACCCGAGGCGAGGCTACGACCACCGTCGAAATCCCCTTCAGTGAGACGACAGCGACCAGCTCGGATCTGTTCGTGGGCGAGTCCCAGGTGACCACGGCTGGCGTCAACGGCGTAACGACGTGGACTGTGTGGCAGGAAAAGAACGGCGACGAGGTCCTGACCTCCGTGCCGATCACCGAGCACTCGACCTCGCAGCCCGTCACCCAGGTGCGCAGCGAGGGAACGAAGGAAGCCACCCCGGCCGCCCTCGTCGCCGCCGGTATCGATCCCAAGGCCACCCTCGAGGAGAAGACCGAGGCGGACGGCACGACCTCCGTGCGCTACCGTGCGAAGCTCGGCACGATCTCCACGAAGGAAGAGATCGCTGCGATCGCAGCCGACACGAAGAACGCGGACTCCGCCACGGCTGCCGCCGCTGCGGCGGCTGCTGCTGCCGCCGGCGCCGTCCCCACGAACTATTCAGGTGAGGACCCGCGTTCGCTGGCCAAGCCCCTCGTCGCAGCCCAGGGCTGGGGTGACAGCGAGTACCAGTGCCTCGTCCTCCTGTGGAACCGCGAGTCGCAGTGGAACCCCTACGCCGAGAACGCCTCCTCAGGCGCCTACGGCATCCCGCAGTCGCTGCCGGGCTCCAAGATGGCCTCGGCGGGCGCTGACTGGCGCACCAACCCGATCACCCAGATCAACTGGGGCATCGGCTACATCAAGGGCCGCTACGGTACGCCTGCTCCGCCTGGGCACACTCCAACGCCGTGGGCTGGTACTAAGCCCGAGAGCTGCGCAGGGCCGGGTCTGACAACGAGGGTTGTCGGGCCCGGCCTTTTCCTGTGCTCTCATGCGTCCTCCCGCCACAATTTCGCACGTAATTTCCTGCCATGTTTTTCAAGAGTTGAAATTGTATCGTTGAAAACATGCGGTTTTGAGCCGTGGCTAAAAACTGAACAAATTAAATTACGTGCGAGATTCTTGGGGAAGGTGACAGTCTGGCTCGCCGTTGGCATGTGGATAGGTTGTGAAGATGTGGATAGGTAACGAGCATCTGGATAGCTTATTAACCTATCCGGATGTGGCTAACCTATCCGGATGTGTGCAACCTATCCGGATGCGTGCAACCTATCCGCGTGGAGCCGGGGTTGTGGAAACTTGACACTTACCATACAATTCTCGCGAAGGTTACCTAATATTCATCGTGATTGTGTCAGTGAGGTCATCATGGGTTTTTCGCCGTTTGCTAAGTTTGCTGCGTCTGTGGTGATCGCAGGAGCAGGATTCGCCGGCGGGATGAAGGCTGCCCCCGTACTCGGCTTGGGATCCGCCCAGGATCAGGGGACGGAACCTGTCGTTACCGTTGACACGACTCTTGTGAAAAACTCTTTCGCCGACATTGGTGAACTTGCCACCGAGTCCTACAACTTCACTCAGGTGGGGAAATACTCTGAGGAAGGGACCAAGGTGTTCGGCATGGAAGTGCCGGGCACGGGTTCCCGTTACCTCATCACCTATTCGGGTGAGGTGAAGGCCGGACTGGCCGATGTGAGCCAGATTCAGGTCGAGGTTGACGAGGCGGGGCACGTCGTGACGGTGACCGTTCCCGCCGTGGAAGTTCTCTCTGCCTCCATCGACCCTGCATCGGTCGAGACCTACGACCAGTCTTTCTCTATCGTCAACCAGATCGAGGTCGGAGAAGTCACCACCTTCCTGGCGGAACGGGAGACTGCTGCCGCAGACGAGGCCGTGTCCAAGGGGCTGCTCGACAAGGCACAGGGACGTGTGGAAGAGATCGTGAAGAAGCAAGTGAACGCTGTCCTTGGCGAGCAGGCCAGCAAGTACGAGGTGCGCGTCGTCCTGCCGCCTCCGCCCGTCCAGTGACGTTTCGAGCCTCGCAGGTGGCCGAGCCTCACAGCGTCGCTTGCCCCGGCCTCGTTGGCCCCGTGCACTAGACTTGCCATCGTGAGCCGATCCTCCAGCCCCCGCAACCAGCGCGACACGCGCAGCCGCCTCGACCCGACCCTGCCCGAGGGCGCCGTTCCCTCCGAGACGGGCCTGCTCGGCCCCCTCGAAGTCAAGGCCATCTCCGAGGCGCTCGGTATCCGCCCCACCAAGGTGCTGGGCCAGAACTTCGTGCACGACGCGGGCACGGTGCGCAAGATCGTCGCAGCCGGCGGCGTCGAAGAGGGCGACGAGGTCGTCGAGGTCGGCCCCGGCCTCGGCTCCCTGACCCTTGCGCTGCTGGAAGTTGGCGCGCGCGTGCGTGCCGTCGAAATCGACCCGCCCCTGGCCGCCGCACTGCCCGAGACTGTGCGCGCCCGCATGAGCGAGGCCGCCGACCGTCTCCACGTCGTCACCATGGATGCCACCGAGATCAGCGGCGTCGATGACTTCGGCGTGGACTGGCCCGCCCCCACGAAGCTCGTCGCGAACCTGCCGTACAACGTGGCCGTGCCGGTTCTGCTCAACATGCTCGAGGCGTTCCCCTCCATCCAGGGCGTCGTCGTCATGGTCCAGGCCGAGGTCGCGGACCGCCTGGCCGCCGGCCCCGGATCGCGCACCTACGGCGTGCCCTCCGTGAAGGCCTCCTGGTACGGCTCGGTCGAGCGCGCCGGCACGATCGGCCGCTCCGTGTTTTGGCCCGTGCCCGGCGTGGATAGCGCGCTCGTGCGCCTGACGCGCCTTGAGGCCCCGCGCGGCGACGACGAGCTGCGCCGCGCCACCTTCGAGGTCACCGACGTGGCCTTCGGCCAGCGCCGCAAGACCCTGCGTGCGGCCCTCAAGAACTGGGCGGGCGGCCCCGATGCCTCCGAGGCCCTCCTGTCCGCCGCCGGGATCGATCCGACGCGCCGCGGCGAAACCCTCTCGATCGAGGAGTTCGTCGAGCTGGGCCGCGCCGTCATTGAGGCCCGCGCAAACGGCACGCTCGCGGCGTCGACCGCGGCCCGCTGACGGCCGCCGGTCAGACAATCGGCAGGAAGAAGGAACGCCATGCGTGAAGTGCGCGCCAGTGCGCCCGGAAAAGTCAACCTGACCCTGCGCGTCGGCGCGCCCACGCCCGACGGCTACCACCCCCTCGTCACGGTTTTCGAGGCCCTGAACCTGCGCGAGACCGTCACCGTGCGCACCTCCAAGACGCCCGGCGTGCGCGTCGAGACGATCGCGTACCTGCCCGACGGCAGTGTCGACGAGGCCACGACCCGCGCCATGGCAGACGTGGACCCGCAGGCCCACCTGGCCGTGCGCGCCGCGCGCGTCCTCCAGCGCCTCGCCGCCGCTGGCCCCTGGGCGTCTACCGCCGCGGGCCTGAGCATCCGAGTCGACAAGCGCGTCCCCGTCGCCGGCGGCATGGCCGGCGGATCCGCCGACGCGGCGGCCGCCCTCGTGGCCTGTAACGAACTGTGGGAGCTGGGCCTGGGCGACGAGCAGCTGCAGGCGATCGGCCGCTCGCTGGGCGCGGACGTGCCCGCCTGCCTGGTGGGCGGCATCGCCTTGGGAACCGGGCGCGGCGACCACATGAACGTCCTGCGCGAGGGGGACGAGGCCGGGGCGCAGCACCACTGGGTCATGCTCCTGTCCCATGACGGCCTGTCCACCCCCGAGGTGTTCCGCGAGTTCGACCGTCTCGACGCGGCGGGCGTGCCCGCCCTGGCCGAACCCACGCCCGAGGAGGTCGCCGCACTGTGCGGGGGACCCGAGGAGCTGCGCCACTGCCTCGTCAATGACCTGCAGGCGCCCGCCCTGCGCCTGCGCGCTGAGCTGACCGAGACCATCGCTGCCGCGAAGGACGCGGGTGCCCTGGCCGTCACCCTGTCCGGGTCCGGCCCGACCGTCGCGGCCCTCGCGCGCGACGCCGAGCACGCCCAAGCCCTCGCGGCCACCCTGAGCGGCGCGCCCACGGTCGCGCGCGCGATCCCCACCCACGGGCCCGAGCGCGGCGCCCGCATCGAATCGACGGAGGCCATCTGATGGCGCACCTGCTCGGAACCCAAAACGTCGGCGCCCTCGCGGGGTCGCGCAAGCTCCTCGAAGGGGTCACGGTCGGCCTCGATGATGGCAGCCGCGTCGGCATCCTCGGCCCCAACGGCGCCGGAAAGTCCACGCTCCTGCGCATCGTCGCCGGCACGCAGGAACCCGACGGGGGAGTGGTGACCCGCCGCGACGGCGTGCGCGTCGCCGTCCTCAGCCAGGCGGACACCCTCAACCCCGAGGACACCGTCATCCAGGCCGTCCACCCCGGCATGGAAGAGTACGAGTGGGCCTCCGACCCGGCCGTGCGCGACATCCACGCCGGACTCCTCACCGACATTAACCCCGCCGCCCTCGTCGGCACCCTGTCCGGTGGGCAGCGTCGCCGCGTTGCGCTCGCCCGTGTCCTCGCGGCCACCGCCGACATCGTGTGCCTGGACGAGCCCACCAACCACCTCGACGTCGAGGGCGTGGCCTGGCTCGCCGCGCACCTGAACGCCCGCTTCGCCCGCCCCGGCGCGTCCGGCGCGCTCCTGGCAGTCACCCACGACCGCTGGTTCCTCGACGCCGTGTGCGAGCACATCTGGGAGGTCGTCCCCGGCGTCGACCCGGGCGGCGACCGCCCGCAGATCGCCGGGCACGTCGAAATCTACGACGGCTCCTACGCCGCCTACACGCTGGCCCGCGCCGAGCGCATGCGCCAGGCGGACGTGGCCGCCGCCAAGCGCGCCAACCTGCTCACAAAGGAGCTCGCGTGGCTGCGCCGAGGGGCTCCCGCCCGCACCTCCAAGCCGAAGTTTCACATCGCCGCCGCCGAGGCCCTCATCGCCGACGTGCCGCCCCCGCGCGACACCGTCGAGCTGGTGAAGATGGCGACCGCGCGCCTGGGCAAGGACGTCATCGACCTCGAGGACGTCTCCGTGTCTTTCACGCGCCCCGATGGCTCGCGCCTGGACATCCTCGAGGGCGTCACGTGGCGCCTGGCCCCCGCCGAGCGCGTCGGTATCGTCGGCGTCAACGGCGCAGGCAAGACGACGATCCTCAACCTGCTGCGCGGCGACCTCGAGCCCACGTCGGGGCGCGTCAAGCGCGGCAAGACCGTCCAGGTCGCCACCCTCTCCCAGGACACGCACGAGCTCGACGCCCTGGCCGACATGCGCGTCGTCGAGGCCGTCGCCGACGTCGCCCAGACCGTCGTCGTGGACGGCAAGGAGGTCAGCGCCTCCCAGATGACGGAGCGCATGGGATTTACGCGCGCCCGCGCCTACACGCGCATCAGCGAGATCTCGGGCGGCGAGCGCCGCCGCCTCCAGCTCATGCGCCTGCTGATGAGCCAGCCCAATGTGCTGCTCCTCGACGAGCCCACGAACGACCTCGACACCGACACCCTGGCGTCCATGGAGGACCTGCTCGACACCTTCCCGGGCACCCTCGTCGTCGTCTCCCACGACCGCTACCTCCTCGAGCGCGTCACCGACCACCAGGTCGCCCTCCTCGGCGACGGCCAGGTCCGCGCCCTGCCCGGCGGCGTCGAACAGTACCTGCAGATGCGCGCCTCCGGCGACTACGGGGCTTTCGGGCCGGCTTCTCGCGCCGACGAGGCCGGCTCCGCCTCCCGCTCCGCCGCCCCCTCTGCGGACGCCTCCTCAGGCGAGGAGAGCGCGGGGCAGGGGAGCGCTCGCGGTGGCGTGAGTGACGCTGCGGCGCGGCGCGCGGCCAAGAAGGAAGTGGCCCGCATCGAACGTAAGCTGGAGCGCCTGCGCGCGGAGGCCTCGTCCCTGGAGGCGAAGCTGGAGAAGCTGTCGATCCAGGTGGCCACGGACCCCTCGGCGGTGTCCGAGCTGACGAAGGTCTCGGCGGCCCACCAGGACGTCCTGGCCGAGATAGATGAGCTGGAGGAGGCCTGGCTAGAGGCCGCTGATTTGCTCGAGTGAGCCGTGTTGTGATGAACTACTGTGTTCAACTGAACAAGTGGTTGAACGAGTGGTGTTAGCCGCTCTCTCTCCGATGAAGGAGGAGCGTTGTGAGTGGACCTGGCTTTGGGCTCGTCATTGGTGCACAAACGAAGGCTGCGGGTTATGTGGTTGACTTCGAAAGTAAGCTCGTGGATGTAGCAGACATGCTTGATTCCTGCATTCTTGATGGTGTCGCGCGAGTGAATGGGCCGTATGTATCCGTTTTGAGTGACGTTCTACAAAGGTGGGGTGAGGGCGCAAACGCTCATCGGGCCGACCTGGAGCGCTATACGCAGGCTCTGATCTCGGTCGATGAAGCGCTTGTGGCAGCGGAGGAAGATGCGAGCGGGGATCTGAACGACATCGCACTGAGCTTCAGGAGCGTGTCATGAGCGAGAACGACCTTGTCTTCAATGAGACTGCTGTCAATTACATCATGGACGATGTCGAGCGTGCGGCGTTGAAACTGCGGGAAGGCGGCACCGAGATGTCGGACCTAGTGGAGCATGAGCTTATCGAATGGACGGATAGCTCCGAGGCACGGCAGGCGCAAATAGAGTGTGCGCAACGTATGGATGCTCGAGTGGAGGACATGGCCGGTGCCTTGGATTCCCTGAAGCAGGCATTCGAAGAAATTCGTCAGGCGGGCATTGGGGCGTGTTCAATTGTCTGTGTATCCGTCTTTTTGTTTGAAAGGATTGATGCATGATGAATGATGATGATGTTGTTGTGTCTGGCGCTAGTGGGCGTGAGGCTGTGGAGGAGCTGCGTCGCTCGGGGGCGTTGGATGCGTTGTTTGAGCGTCTTGATGCTGGCGAGGTCGAGATGACGGGCAGCCAGGGGTTGTTGCCCGCGTTGCTGAAGGAGGCTTTGGAGCGCGGGCTTGCCGCTGAGCTTTCTGAGCACTTGGGGTATGAGAAGGGCCAAGCCAGCACGCAGGCGCGCTCGAACACGAGGAACGGCACGACGAAGAAGACCGTGATGTCGGAGGTGGGAGCCTTTGAGATCGAGGTTCCCCGGGATCGGGCAGGCTCTTTCACCCCACGCCTGGTACGCAAAGGACAGCGGCGCCTTGATGGCTTGGATGCGATGATTATCAGCTTGTATGCCGGGGGAATGACAGTGCGCGATATCCGTCATCACCTGGCTTCCACCATCGGCGTGGAGGTCAGTGCCGGGACGATTTCAACGATCACTGACGCGGTGTGCGACGCCGTGCTGGAGTGGCAGCACCGCCCCCTAGAAGCGTTCTACCCGGTGATCTACCTGGACGCGATCCGCATCAAAATCCGACGCGATCACACCGTGGAGAACCGGGCCGCTCACTTGGCGGTGGGAGTGGACATGGAGGGCGTCAAGCATGTGCTGGGCATCTGGGTCCAAGCCGATGAAGGAGCGGCTTTTTGGGCCCACGTATGCGCCGAGCTGGCCAACCGGGGCGTGCGCGATGTCCTGATCGTGTGCTGCGACGGACTTGCTGGCCTGCCCGAAGCCATCGAAGCGACCTGGCCCCAGTCCATGGTCCAAACCTGCGTCGTTCACTTAATCCGCGCGTCCATGCGTTTCGTGTCCTACAAGGACCGCAAGGCCGTCGCAGCCGCTCTCAAGAGCGTGTACAGCGCGCCCAACGAAGAAACCGCCCGAGCGGCGCTGGAAGAGTTTGCGGCCAGCGACCTGGGAGCACGCTACCCCCAAACGGTTGCGACCTGGCAGCGTGCTTGGCAGCGCTTCACGCCATTCCTGGCGTTCCCGCCCATGCTGCGCCGCGTCGTGTACACCACCAACGCTATCGAATCGTTGAACTACCAGCTACGTAAAATCACCAAGAACCGCGGGCATTTCCCCAGCGAAGAAGCCGCCATCAAACTCCTGTGGCTGGGAATTTGCAACATCGAAGACAAACGAGCCACCCAGCGCCTCACAGACGCAGGCAAACCCGCCAACAAACGAACAGCCCCCACACGCCTCATCCAAGGACGCACCACCACCAACTGGAAACAAGCCCTCGCCCAACTCACCACCGCCTACCCCGACCGAATCACCCCCTACCTCTAACCCCCATACACAGAAAAATTGACAGGCTCGGGCATTGACGCCGAAACCCGTGCATTCGCTGCCGTTGATTAGGGTGAAGTGGCATGGGAAGTCATGACTTTGAAGTCGATCTTGAAGCGCTGGGTACTGCCGTATCAGAGTTGAGTGACCTGCAGGAACGCAATAGAACGTATGACGTTGCGGACTATACGCCCAACTCTGGAATGGTTGGCGATCCCGTCGTAGCCGGAGCGCTGGAGAGCTTTAATACGAAGTGGGATCAGGGGCTCAACGGTATGCTCCGAGATATTTCTGAGGCGTCCGGACGATTAGGTAGAGTTGCCGGGATCTATTCGGATTACATGGACGCGTGTGAGGAAGCGATGGCGCGAGCCCGCGATGCGGCGGCTGGCATCTCGACGCAACAACTGGTGCTGGGAGGCTGACGTGAGCGTGAGACACACGGGTGCTCCCGTGTTCGAGATCGAGGGTGATCCCGGCTCCATTCGAGGACGTATTGCGGTGATGCGTGATCGCGCATCCGACTGTGAGAGCATCGCGTGGTCACTCCAGGAGATTTCAGTATCCGGCTGGAGTGGGCGTGCAGCTGATCGTTTTCATGAACACTTCAAGCTACAGCCGGAAAAATGGTGGTGCGCCTCAGCGACCTTCGGTCGGGCGGCTGATGCGTGGGAGAACTACGCCTCGACGCTCGAGCAAGCACAGGCGCGCGCTGCGGAGGCGAAGATTTCATACGAGGCAGGTGTTGCTTCCGTGGAAGCGGCACTTGCCGAGCAGCAATGGGCAGCAGCGCATCCGAAGCAGGATATGTTTGGAATGCCTGTGTTTGACATGTCCTACCATCCTGAGCGTGACACGCGTCCCGGCGAGGCAATGAAAGCGCAGGCGGTTGCCGACTTCGAAGCAGCAGTGAGTGACACGGATGCTGCTGGCGAGACTCTTGCTCAGACTTTGTACGAACAGGCTAACCGTTCTCCGGATCCGTCGTGGGCCCCTGTTCATTTTGCGAAACGTACCGTAGCGGGCATCTTTGATGGTGTGTGGGGCCTCTTGTCCATGCAGTATGGCATGGCTCTTGAAGGGATGTGGGACTATGGGCGGTACATGCTGGGGTGGATCACCTGGGACGAATTGCAAGCGAAGCAGAAGCAGAACAAAATCTCACCGGAGGACTTGTTTGCGCTACGTGACGCGATCATGGCAGACCCGGCAGGATTCGCGAAGAAAATGGGCCTTGCACTGATCAACGTTGACGGCTGGAAAGACGATCCCGGCGCTGCCTTGGGTGAACTTGTGCCGGCTACAGTTCTTGCTGCGCTCACCGCTGGTGGTGGAAATGCGGCTCGGGCTGCTGCAGTGCTTGAATCCCTGCCTGTCATTGGCGAAGGCATGATGCTGCGAGATATGGGGATGGGGCTAGGTGCTCTTGCTCTGAAGGGTGCGGGTCATCTTGGTATTGGCGCGGATGGGGCCGTAGGAAGGTTGTCTTCGCATCTGGATGACTATCTGCGCACGCATGGCATGGAAGATCTTGCCAATGAATGGAAGGAGAAACGACTACGCGTCCTTCCACGAAGTGCGGAGGACCTGGCATCGAGGGTGCCGCTTAATTCGTATCAGTTGGATGGCAAGCCTGCGCCGCATGAAGGGCTGGTAGATGACGTGATGGGGGCGGACATGGCACGCCGACGCGAGCTGGTCCTGGGCGTGAATCCGGATGGGAGTTCGCGTACGTATGCCGAATGGGAGGAAGCGCACTCGTATATCAAAGTGATGCCCGACGGAACTGAGAAACGAATCATTGATTGGCCTCCGAACGGCGGGTACGACGGGGAGCCGACTGTGTATTCCTCGGTCGAGGAATACATCCGGGACTACGGTAGGGATGTGGATCGTATTGGGCATCCTGACGGTAACTACCTGGGTGCCATCGTGGACGGCCACCCCGCCTCCTTCGAGGAGCGCTCCCTGCGCCCGGACTCGGTGAACGATCACTATTACCAGTATGAGTTCACTGAGGATCCTTTACCAGAAGGGTGGACCATCAAGTCGGGGAAGGTCGCTCCCTGGGGGCAGCAGCCGGGTGGGGCAACGCAGCTGCAGGTGATTAAGGACGACGGTAGTTTTGCGTCAGTCAATGACTTGATTAAGCACAAGATTCTTAAAGGAAAGGAGCATCCTGTTGGACTTTCTTGATGAATACAAGTCTGTTATGGAGAAGTATGCTTGCTTGAAAGTGTTTGTGGGTGCCCATAGCAAGGGGTGTCAATGTTGTATTGATTATGGCAATCATTCTTACATGCGCTTCTGGTGTGACCATGGTGTATATTGTTTTGATATAGAGGAGCGTGGGGAGGTGCGGAGCGGAGGGATGTTCAATTCACCTTCGATCGATTTGACGCAGAAGGTGATGCTGAACTATACGGTGTCGATCTTGCGACATGCTCTCGGGTTTGAGTGGCTAGGTCTACCAATGGAGGAAGATCAATTGCCAAATGGTTGGCAGCTTCAAGAAGCCCCAATATGGCGCTATGTTGCCCTTGATGGCCCCAATGGTGAGCATTTGGATTTGAGGCTTCTGACGAGCGCCTATGTGTTCCGTTAGCGTGGCTTTACGACGTTTCTCCGTCTGAGCTGCTGCACGCTTACATGCTTCCCGACGGTGGCCCATTGCTTCGGCGATGGCTTGGGCGTCCGTATGTTCGATGAGAGTCTCATGTGTGTGAGTATCAATGAAGTGCGTAAGTATATAAGCTTGCGTAAGTGAATGGAATAGAAAGGAAGAGAAAGATGGAAGTTAATCAGATCCCTGACGTTCACTCGCCGGACTTCCCTAATTCGGGAGTCTTGAAATGGGTGCCGGATGGGCCGACAGTGCTCGCTCGAATGGATAGAAGCACTGTGAAGACCTATACGAGCTTCCTTGCCTATACGAAGACATTTGGTCCCTACGTGGATCGGCTCGGTCTGCCCTATGGAAAGTACTTCTGGCAGTTGCCTGAAAATGGGAGCCCCTTTTCATTGGAAGAACGAGCTCTCGATATTCTTGCGATGAATGATCCCTACTATCAGTACCGGATTGTGGAGTTGCCGACCGGTTTCTCTATTCGGACGGGAATTAATGTCCCGCAGTTCTCAATGCCGGGGGGTGCGCGGCAGGTGCAATTCATGCTTGGTGACTACCTGCTTACTGCGAGTGAGTGTTTGCAGCTTGGCATACTTGAAGCGAAAGGGAGTAACTGATGTCTGTGACAGCCGATCTGGTCGATTTTGCCCGGGCTAGCGGTGCGATTTCCTCGGTCTACAATGGTAATGGCATTGCGCTCACCTGGGATTCGGGACGAAGCTGGCAGCACATTTGGGATACGAAGAACTCGCGTCGTCCTCAAGCGTTCTATGGTGAGAGCGAGTATTTGGAGCCACGCGTGCCGACCATGATTAGCGACTATGGCGAGATCATGTTGAAATGGGCGATCATGTGTATCGGTGAAAAGGCGCGGTGGCGTCGTCGGTGGCCGCGAATCGATGTCCCTGCGGGGCTTGAAAGTGTGTCGCCTCAATGGGGTTTTGAACAGCTCACCCCTATCACCGGCCGCCTGACCTTGGATGGTGCGTACATTCCAATGGAGATGCGCACAATTTTTCCTGTGCATCCGGAACTCAACCAACTCTCCCAGGTGATGCAAATAGATTTCGATGAGCTACTCGCCGGATATATGGATCCATCAGGGGGCCCTCTCCTGCGTCAGTGGCTTTCCTGATGTCGTTCATGTCGACATGGGGCGCGGTTGAGAAAGTGTGTAGTTTCTGCTCGAAAGGAGCAAGACGGTGCTGAATGCATGGGGGAAAATCTTCGGTAGGGGGGCCTCTGGGGATAGGAATGACCCGATGGCCTTCCTGGACGAGTACGCGGCGGTCATGAACCGGCACACCGGGCTTGAGGTGTACAACGGCTTCAAGCGGGGACACACCGGCCTGTCGATCGATGCGGGGTTCGGATCGGGAATGCTCCTGTGGTTGGAGGACGGGCAATACTGCTTCGATGAAGAAGAGCGTGGAAAGGTCGTAAAGGGTGGCATTATCGCCTCGGCGTCGGTCGAGTTGACGCAGAAGGTGATGGTTAACTACACGGTCTCGATTTTGCGGCATAGTTTGGGGCTCCCGGTGTTGGGTGTTCCGACAAAAGTTGAGGAGCTCCCGGAGGGGTGGTCTTTGCATAAGGAGGCGGCTGCTCGTTACGACCGACTGGATGGTCCTCATGGCGAGCGTCTCGATTTCGAGGTGGGGGCTCCGTCTTACTGCGTGTCCCTCGCCTGGCTCTACGACGTGTCTCCCTCCGAGCTGCTCAATGCGTACATGATTCCCGACGGCGGGCCTCTGCTTCGGCAGTGGCTGGGATATCCGTACCTGAGGTGATGGTGAGCCTGTCCGGCGTGGCGTCGCTGATGCGTCGCGCCGGCAGCAATCGCCGCTAGCACGGCAATCGCCCTTGCGTAGTATCAGCCGAAGCCTCCTCGCCCCGTTCGCAATCACTGCCAGTGCGTCGAAATCTCACAATTATATTTACAGTGCAAATATTGGCCCGTAGCTTATTCGTTGATATTTCACGGCTCTTGCCTGGGAAAATTTCTGAGCAACTCTTTGACAGTGGTCAGATTCCGCTACTATGTGCCCGGGTTCCTTCCAACAAGCGGAACCTAGGAGCGAAGCGGCGCTTCGAGCGCCCTTCAGGGCATGAAAAGAGGCTTGAGAGTCAGATGAAACGCGGACCATTTATCGCCGGAGCAGGCCTGCTCGGCGTCATCGCGCTGGTGCCCGCACTGGTCCCCAGTGCGGTCGCGGCCGACGAGCAGTACGGCGCGACCGTCCCCTACACGCGATACGAGGCCGAGGAGGCGAGCCGTTCCGACGGGACGACGCTCGAACGTTCCGACGACCTCGAATCGACGGCCATCGAGGCCTCGGGCCAGTCCTACGTGGCGCTGAAGAGCAAGAACTCCTCCCTGGACTTCACGGCGAGCACCGCGGCCAACGCCCTCGACCTGCGCTTCACCCTGCCCGATCATGCGTCAGGTCAAGTGCAGGTCTATATCAATGATGACCTCGCTGCGAACCTTAGCTTGTCCTCCGAGACCGCCTGGCAGTACGTCTATAAGGAGAATGTCTACGACGAGCCGACCCTGGCGCCGGGGACTGCGCACGGGCGCTTCCGCTTCGATGAGGTGCACACGCTGCTCAATGGGCAGGTTCAGAAGGGCGACCACGTGCGCATCGTCAAGGTTGGCGACGATCAGAACGCCTACGGCATCGACTTTATCGAGCTCGAGCAGGCAGCGCCCGCCATCGAGCGCCCCGAAGGCGCCGTGAGTATTGCCGATTACAACGGCGCGCAACCCGGCGATGGCGTTGCCGACGATGATGCGCTCATCGCGGCGATGGACGCGGCGGCGAACACCTCCTCCAAGGTGGTCTACATTCCCGCAGGCACGTGGGAATTCTCCCGCAAGATCGGCATCGATCACCCTGGCCTGACGTTCCAGGGCGCGGGCCTTTGGTACACCAACGTCTTCTTCACCTCCGACCAGAAGGGTGGCGGCGGTATCGTCTTCAATCCCGGTGCGAGCAACGAGACGCTGACCGACTTCTACATGTCCTCAAACCTGAAGTCTCGCTTCGGTGAAGGGGCTCAGTACAAGGGCTTCGCCGGTGTGGCCGGTGAAAACACCCGAGTGTCCAATGTGTGGGTTGAGCACTTCGAGTGTGGCTTCTGGATGGGTGACTATCGTGAGCATCGGTTCATGACGTACACCGATGGCATGGTGATCGAGAACTCCCGTATTCGCAACAACTTCGCGGATGGTGTCAACTTCGTGCAGGGCACCAAGAATTCCACGGTCCGGAACTCCTCCGTGCGCGGCAATGGCGACGATAGTCTCGCCTCCTGGGCGAGCAATGATCTGCGTTCCCGGAGTGATGCTGATGCTTCGAAGTTCAACTCGTTCGTCGGTAACACCATCGAGCTTGGATGGCGAGCGGGCGGCATTGGCCTGTTCGGCGGCGAGGGGCACGTCGTGAAGGACAACCTCATTGTCAATAACTTCTCCGGAGCGGGCATTCGTATCAGCACCGTCTTCGAAGGCCGTAATTTCACGTACAACCACGCGGGCATGACGATCACCCATAACAAGCTCGTCCGCACGGGTACGACCGATGACTTCTATGGCAAGAAGCGGGGCGCGATCGACTTTGAGGAAGACCTGAAAGTGGGGCAGGTTCTCAACGTCTCCGTGACGGATAACCTCATCGTGCGCCCCTACGCCGAAGAGATCAGCGCGAACTTCGATCTCGATTCTGAGACTCTGAGGAAGCATGGCATCACGCTGCGCGACAACAAGCGCGACGACGAGGCCGTGGCCCCCGAGCAGGCCCAGATCGTCAACCACGTGCTGGTGGGGGATCAGGTCGTGCGCACCGTCCCCGAGACGGAGAACTACAGCCTCTACTGGTACCAGCGCGACGAGCGCGGCGCTCACGGCACGATCGACCGCTACTGGGTCTCCAAGGCGGACGGCGTGGACATCACGCCCGACATGGAGTACTCCGTCGAGGGAGGCAAGCGCGTCTACAACGTGGCCCTCGCTGACCTGCCCCAGTACCTGCCGACGTCGACCGACTTCTCCGGCTCCTACGACTATGTCGCCGATCTGGAGCGCTCGTGGCCTGCCGACGACGGCACGACGATCGTGATCCGTTTCTGGTTGGCGAAGTGATCGCTTCCTGACTGACCACTCCGGTCCATAATCGCCCGCGCTGCCCCTTGGTAGCGCGGGCGATTCCTTGCGTGAGGGCCGATCAGGCTAGGTTTGCCACACCCGCGCAGCGCAGGCTCACCTATCCGAATTACGCAAAAGAAATGCCGCATTTATTTGCGTAATTAGTGATGGGGTGAATGCGAAAATAGCCCCTGAAATGCGCGCGAACACCCTTGGAATTTCAACGAAAACTCGCCACGTTTGGGATATGTTGCGAAAAGGCGTATCACTGGAGTCAACAGCGCGGCCAACCCGGCCGCGACCGGCTACATTTCGGCCCCACGGGGCCACGTTGAAAAGGACACTCCAATGGCAGATATGCCCCGCATCCTCGACTGCTCCGTTACCGACTGCTCCTACAACAAGGAGAAGAGCTGCGGAGCCGCCGCGATCACCGTCGGCTACTCGACCTCCTGCACGACCTTCATCCCGCTGACCGTCAAGGGCGGCCTCGCCAAGGCCGAGACCTTCGTCGGCGCCTGCCAGAAGGCCGACTGCGCCCACAACAGCGCCCTCGAGTGCACCGCCGCCTCCATCTCGGTCGGCGCGGGCACCGCGGACTGCCTCTCCTACGAGGCGCGCTGAGTCTTACTCACTGACGAGGCCGTGGCTGGGACTACCCGCCACGGCCTCGTCGTATGGAAAGTACGGAAAACTCAGCATCCCTCGCCCGAGCGCACCCGCAGCGTGGGGTGGGGGCGCAGGCCGCGCTGGCCGTTCCAGATGAGGTTGACGACGTGGGCGGCGACCTCGTCCTTCTTCATGCGGCGGTCGTCCAGCCACCACTGGCCGACCTGCGCGATGAGGCCGACGAGCATCTGCGCGTACAGGGGAGACCAGGTCGCGTCGAAGTCCGAGCGCTTGAACTGCTCGGCGATGATGTGCTCAACGCTGGTCGCCACGTCGCCCATGACCGAGGAGAAGGAACCCGCCGTGCGGTCCGAGGGGGCGTCGCGCACGAGCACGCGGAAACCGTCCGTGTTGCGCTCGATGTAGTCGAGCAGGCCCAGGGTTGCGTTCTCCAGGATCAAGCGTGGGCGCTCCGAGGACTCCAGGGACGACTGGAGCGAGGAGATGAGCGCCTGCACCTCACGGTCCACAATCACCGCGTACAGGCCCTCCTTGCCCCCGAAGTGCTCGTAGACCACAGGCTTGGAGACCTTCGCCCGGGCGGCGATCTCCTCGACGCTGGTCGCGCCGAAGCCCTTCTCGGCGAACAGGGAACGTCCCACAGCAACCAGCTGCTCGCGGCGCGCGAAGCCGCTCATTCGTGTCCTCTTCTCAGCCATGCCCCCAGTATCACACGAGGCCTGGGTCCAGCAGCGTGGGGACCATCCAGCGAGCGTGGGGCCGCGTTTGAAAGCGCGCGCGGGGTGCAGGTATCATCACAGTGGACGCATTCCGCCTTGGTGTAACGGCAGCACAGAGGTTTTTGGTGCCTTTAGTCTAGGTTCGAATCCTAGGGGCGGAGCGACCGGTCCCGATGGGACCGCAGACCCCCGAGGAGGAACATGTCTCGCCCCGCCGCCGTCATCGTCCTGGCCGCAGGCCAGGGAACGCGCATGAAATCTGCCCTCCCCAAGGTCGTTCACCCCCTGTCTGGCCTGTCCATGATCGGACACGCCCTGCGCGCTGCCCACGGCCTCGACCCCGAGTATCTGGTCGCCGTCGTCCGTCATCAGCGAGACGTCGTCGCCGCAGAAATCGAGCGCGTGCTGCCCAGCGCCATCATCGCCGACCAGGATGAGATCCCCGGCACCGGCCGCGCCGTCCAGTGCGGCCTCGAGGCCCTCGATCAGGCCGTCGAGCCCGTCTCCGGCACCATCGTCGTCACCTACGGCGACGTCCCCCTCCTGTCTACCGACACCCTGGCCGAGCTGGTTGCCACCCACGAGGGCGCGGGCCATGCGGTCACTGTCCTGACCTCGCGCGTCGAAGACCCGACCGGCTACGGCCGCATCATTCGCGACGCGTCGGGCACGGTCACCGCGATCGTCGAGCAGCGCGACGCCACGCCCGAGCAGGCCGCGATCAACGAGATCAACGCGGGCATCTACGCCTTCGACGCGGACTTCCTGCGCGCCTCCCTGGCTTCCCTGGGCACCGACAACGATCAGGGCGAGGTCTACCTGACCGACGTCCTCGCGGCAGCGGCCCCCGCCGGGCGCACCGCGGGCGCCCTCGAGCTCACCGACCACTGGCAGAGCGCGGGCGCGAACGACCGCGTCCAGCTGGCCGAACTCGGCGCCGAGATGAACCGCCGCATCTGCGAAGCCCACATGCGCGCCGGCGTCACGATCGTCGACCCGGCCTCCACCTGGATCGACGTCGATGTGAGCGTCGGTGCCGACACCACCATCTACCCCGGCACCTGCCTGCGGGGGACAACCACCGTTGGGACCGGCTGTGAAATCGGTCCTAGCGCCACGCTGATTGATGCGGAAATTGGGGACCGCGCTGTGGTTCCCACCGCATGGATCGGCCAGGGCTGCGTCGCAGCCGATACGATGGTCACGCCATACAGCACCATCGGCACATTGATCGCGGCGCCTCGCGCCTGATCCAACACAAGGAGAGACAACCGCATGAGCGGACTGGTGACCACCGGAGAGAAGAACCTCGTCCTCGTTTCTGGACGAGCTCACATGGACCTGGCTCACGCCGTGGGCGAGGAAATCGGATGTGGGGTCTCGCCGGTGACGGCCTACGACTTCGCCTCCGGCGAGATTTACGTGCGCTTCAACGAGTCCGTTCGCGGCGCCGACGTGTTCGTCCTGCAGTCCATCGAGGGCGACATCAACAAGTGGATCATGGAGCAGCTCATCATGATTGATGCTGCCAAGCGTGCCTCCGCGAAGCGCATCACCGTGGTCGCTCCCTTCTACCCCTACTCGCGTCAGGACAAGAAGCACCAGGGCCGCGAGCCCATCTCCGCTCGCCTCATGGCTGACCTGTACCGCACCGCCGGTGCCGACCGCATCATGAGCGTCGACTGCACGCCTCGCAGGAGCAGGGCTTCTTCGACGGACCGGTCGACCATCTCTTCGCCATGCCGGTCCTCGTGGACTACGTGCGCGGCCGCGTCGACCTGGCCAACACCGCCGTCGTCTCTCCCGACGCGGGCCGTATCCGCGTCGCCGAGAAGTGGTCGAAGAAGCTGGGCGGCGCGCCGCTGGCCTTCGTTCACAAGACTCGCGACACCACCCGCCCGAACGTCGCCGTCGCAAACCGCGTCGTCGGCGAGGTCGCCGGCAAGGAATGTGTCCTGGTGGACGACATGATCGACACCGCCGGCACGATCACCGAGGCGATCAACGTCCTCAACAATGCCGGTGCCAAGAAGGTCATCGTCGTTGCCACGCACGGCATCCTCTCCGACCCCGCCGCGAAGCGTCTCTCCGAGTCCGGGGCTGCCGAGGTTGTCGTCACCGACACGCTGCCGATCCCCGCTGAGAAGCGCTTCGAGCAGCTGACCGTCCTCTCCATCGCGCCGCTCCTGGCCCGCGCGATCCAGGAGGTCTTCGAAGACGGTTCGGTCACATCGCTCTTTAACTGAGCGGCTCCCGCTTCACATCCGCCCTCGCCGTGAGGTAACCTATTGGGGTTGCTCCGGCGAGGGCGGATCCGTATCCGCCGTTATCGACAGGGCCTGAATCGAAATGCCACGCGTTTCCTTCACTCTGCCGACACCGACGCCGGACCTGAGAAACGAAGGAAAGACACATGAGCGACAACCCCGTCCTGCTTGCAGAAGAGCGTTCCGAGTTCGGTAAGGGCGCTGCCCGCCGCGCCCGCCGTGCCGGCAAGGTCCCCACGGTCCTCTACGGCCACGGCGCCGAGCCCCGTCACCTGGACGTTCCCGGCCACGACCTCTTCCTCATCGTTCGCGGCACCAAGAACGCGCTCGTTGAGCTGAAGATCGAAGGCAAGACCCAGCTGGCCCTCGTCAAGGACGTTCAGGTTCACCCCGTGCGCCGCGACATCCTGCACGCCGACTTCCTGGCCGTCAAGGCCGGCGAGAAGGTCGACGTTGAGGTCCCCGTCGTCGTTGTCGGCGAGGCTGCCCCTGGCACCGTTCACTCGCTCGAGGAGTTCACCATCCTGGTGAAGGCCGCCGCCACCTCCATCCCCGAGAGCCTCGAGGTTTCCATCGAGGGCCTCGAGGCCGGCTCCGCCGTGTACGTCTCCGACCTGCAGCTGCCCGCCGGCGTTGAGGTCGAGCTCGACCCCGAGACGGTCGTCGTGTCCGTTCTGGAACCCGCCGCTGAAGAGGATGAGGAAGCCGCTGAAGAGGGCGACGCCGAGGCCGCCGCTGAGGGCGACGCCGAGGGCGACGCCGAGTGACACTCGCGTAGCACACGCTTTCCACGAGGGGGCGAGGCTGATGCCTCGCCCCCTCGTCGTATCTGCGATACTTGGGGCATGAGTGACCTCCACGTGATCATCCCCGCCGGCGGCGCCGGCACCCGCCTGTGGCCGCTGTCGCGCCGCCGCCGCCCCAAGTTCCTCCTCGACCTGGCGGGCACGGGCCGCACCCTCCTGCAGGGTACGGTGGACCGCCTGGAGGAGTCGGCCTCGTCAGTGACCATCGTGACCGGCCAGGCGCACCGAGACGGTGTGCTCGCCCAGCTGCCCGAGTTCGCCTCGTCGGATAATCGCACGCTCCTCATCGAGCCGTCGGGCCGCGATTCCATGGCCGCGATCGGCCTGGCTGCCTACGTCGTGCGCGAGCGCTTCGGGGACGACGCGATCGTCGGGTCCTTCGCGGCCGACCATCTGATCGCCCGCCCCGAGCTGCTGCGCGACGCCGTCCAGACGGCGATCGGTGCCGCCCGCGAGGGCTACGTCGTGACGATCGGCCTGACGCCCACCGAGGCCTCGACCGCCTACGGCTACATCGCGCCCGGTCCGGCCCTCGCCGACGGCTCCGGGGATGCCGCCGATGAGCGTGGCGCCCACCGGGTCGCCGAGTTCGTGGAGAAGCCGGACGCCGACACCGCCGCCCGCTACGTGTCGCAGGGCTACCTGTGGAACGCGGGCATGTTCATCGTGTCGGCGGGCGTGCTCGCCGCCCATCTGGCCCGTCTGCTGCCCGACATGCACGCGCGCCTGGAGACTATCGCGCGCGCGTGGGGTACCCCCGAGTTCGACGAGGTGCTGGCGGACAACTGGCCGCACCTGACGAAGATCGCCATTGACCACGCGATCGCCGAACCCGTCGCCGCCGACGGGGGAGTGGCCGTCGTTCCCGCCGACGCCGAGCTGGGGTGGACGGACCTGGGCGACTTCGAGGCCCTCACAGGCATCGTCGCGCGCAGCGGCAACCTGGGTGAGGCGCTGCGTATCGAATCCGATGGCGCGGCAGTCTTCGATTCCTTCGCGCAGGACGGCGAGGGGCCGCTCGTCGCGCTCGTCGGCGTGCCCGACGTGGCCGTCGCTCTGACCCCCGACGCGATCCTCGTGACACGTCGCGACCGCGCGCAGTCGGTGAAGGCCGTCGTCGATCAGCTCGCCGAGCAGGGGCGCTCCGACCTGCTCTGACGCGCCGCCACCGAGCGCTTTGAAGCATCTCCCAGACCGGGGCCTCGGCCTCGCCGTGCCTGTTCGCTCTCGGGTGAGGTGCACCGCCTCGCCCGCCGCCTACAGGCGCGAGGCTGGTAGCGTGATGGGCAGCAAAGAAGCCCCGACGAAAGGCATCACACGTGAACAAGCGGACCATCGCCGCTCTCGCAACCACCGCGACCGCGGCCTCCTTGGCCCTTGGAGCTTGCTCGACGACGCCCGCCGCCACCCCCGCAGACAGCGCGAAGGTGTGCGCTGCCGTCTCGGGTGTTCATGGCGACACGACGACGGATCCTGTCGCAGTTGCCCTCGCGGACGCCGCAAACGACGCCTCTGTCGCTTACGAGGCGGCCAGCGGTGAGGATGCCCCGGCATCGCTCGTGGCATCGGGCTGCACGCTCATCGTGGGCACGGACTCGACCATGGCCACCTCCGTCTCCGAGGCTGCGCGCAACAACTCGAAGGTGCGCTTCGCCCTCGTGGGCGCGTCCTTCGTGGATAGCAAGGGCAGTGCAACCTCCCTGAAGAACGGCTCCGTCGTCGACGTGGACGCTTCGCAGGCCGCCTACCTGGCTGGATACGCCGCTGCGGGCATGACGACCACGGGCACCCTCGCCGTCATTGGCGGGGCATCCGAGAACGTCACCAACTCGCAGATGTCTGCGTTCTCGCAGGGCGTGGACGCCTACAACCTGGCGAATGGCACGTCGATTAGCGTGCTCGGCTGGAACCCCGTGACCAGCGAGGGCACGTACGCGGGCAACGTCGACGAGGTACGTGCTGCGACCTCCGGCTTCATCGCTCAGGGCGCGGATATCATCGCCCCCCTTCGCCGGTGAGGCAAACGAGGGCGCCGCGCGCGCCGTTACCGAGGCCGCCAACCCGATGGTTCGCCTCGTGTGGTCGGGCCTGACGAAGGCCGACCTGAAGGGTCTGACCCGCGACGAGGCGCAGTCCGCGGACAGCGTCCCGATGTCCGGCCAGTCCGGCGCGGCGGTGTCGCAGCAGGTGGACACACAGTCCTTCGCAGACGCCTTCAGCTACATCCAGATCTCCGACGAGGTCCGCTCCGCCATCGGCGCTCCCGTGCTGACCGGCATCGTCGTCGACTACAAGGAGGCGATGGCCACCCTCATCGCCCAGGCGAACGCGGGTGAGAAGGCCGCCGTCGTGCCGGTGTCCCTGGCCTCGGGCGGCGTGATCCTGACTGGATTCGGCGCCTACACGCCGATGCTCTCCTCCGACCTGAAGCTGGGCCTGTCGGACATGGCCGGCCAGATCGAGACGGGCGGCATGGTCATCTCCACGCCCTTCGACGTGTGATCTGAAACGTGTTGTCTGTGGTGCTCCGGACATGAGAGCGTTCGGAGCGCCACTGTTCATGCGAGGGACGTACTGCTAGATCGCCAAGTCGAGGGGCAAATCGGCGATGTCACGCAGACGTTGACCGTCGATGAGGTTGTCCAGCGTCTTGATAGCCTCGGCGTTGCCCGAGGCGTGGGTGGCCTCGACCAATTCGGGAAGCGCGACATGATACATGGTGTCGATGTCACCTGTTCCTAGTGCGAGGGAGGCGAGTCTCGACGGTGCGGGTTCACCGGTGACAACCATGATGTGCGGGGTACGACCTTTGCGATTCCGGATCAGGTTCAATGCCTCAGAGCGAGCGTTTTGAGCGCGATCCGAACGTAGCGTCCACTTGCATGAGATGACCGCGTGCACGATGGGGGCGTTGGAATAACGATAAATTAGAGGAGAATATGCGGCGACTCCATCAATGACGATCCCGGAATCTGCCAGGACCTGTGGCTGAATGGGGTGACGTAAAACCAAGACGTCAGGAGAGATATCGTAGGAGTTGCCGAGGACGGTTGCCAGCGTTGGATTCCGTTCGATCGCCTCCGTCAGTTCGCTTAGATGACGATAGGGTTCAAACTGGGCGAGGAATTGCCCCTGACGACTGCTCCCAACGTTGAGGACCTCCCACTGGCCTGGACGCAGTACGGACAGTGCAGGGAGGTAGCGCTGACGAATGCAGAGACTGCTGCCTCAAAGTTTTTTCCGGCACTTTGTCCGTCCAGCTTGCGCACGCCTTCTTCAGCGCCGAGGCGACGGGCGATGGACAATGCGACCTCGCAGGACAAACGCTGGGACTTGTCGGCGTTGCTTGCCACCCCCTCCGCATTAATCGACAGAGTGCGTGTCTGCGTGAGCTGGCGGTGGAAGAGCCGACGCTCGTCGAGGAGATTGATGGTCATGCGACAGCCTCCTGCTCGCGGCTGTCTGCCCTGAGAACAGAGGCGATCGCGATGCCAACCGCGCGGGCAACCGGCGGTGGGAACGCGTTGCCCACCTGACGATACGCATGTGTTTTTGCTCCGGTGATCACCCAATCATCAGGGAAACCCTGAATGCGAGCGGCCATGCGGACAGTCAGACGAGGATCACCAGAGAAGTCAGGATCGGGAGCCTCTGGTGCGATTGTTGATCCGTTGACGCCAAGTTCGGCCCATGCGCGGCGTGCGCGTGTTGGTCCTAAATCTGGGCCTCCGTGCTTCTTAGAACCGCCGACGAGCGTTGGAGCAATACGGTTGGCCCGAGCGGCCCAGGCCTGTGCGCCCTTCCACCCGCGTGCAGCCATGAGATCGACCAAGGTTTCTCCCACCGTTGGGGCAGGAAGCTGCTGAGGCGTGGGATAGGCAAAAGAAACTGACACGTCATCGCGGAAACCAACAGCAATGACACGCGGACGAAGCTGAGGGACACCAAAATCTGAGGCCTGGAGAAGTTTCCATTGGAGGGAATAGCCGATCTCCGCCAAGTGCTCCTCAACGCCTCGGCGATATTCCTGAAACTTGGGATCGAGGAGCCCACGAACATTCTCAATCATGATGGCACGCGGGCGGACGACTCTGACCAGTTCAATCATTGCGGGGAACAAGTCGCGTTCATCGTCGGCGCCGAGTTGCTTTCCGGCGTAGGAGAACGGCGGACAAGGAACACCCCCTGCGACCAGATCGACACCGCGGTACTCATGCGCGTGTTCCTTAATCCATGGAACAA
This sequence comes from uncultured Actinomycetaceae bacterium, assembly GCA_916438945.1. Lineage (GTDB taxonomy): Bacteria > Actinomycetota > Actinomycetes > Actinomycetales > Actinomycetaceae > Pauljensenia. The sequence goes on from CAKAGS010000003.1 coordinate 136,093, forward strand.
CATCGCCTTCGATGACATTCCAGTGTGGGCGGTTTTCACGAAGGGTATTACAGGCATGATGATCGATTTCGACGACGGCGAGGTGATCGAACCCTGCCTGTTCAAGGCCGAGCGCCTGGCCACCAGCGCCGGCACAGATCTCAATCGATGTCAGAGCCATGTTCCACCTTCCGCCACTGTGTCTACCGGATGATTGTAGGGGAATGGCAGTTGCAGGGAGCAGGTCGAAGCGCCGAACCTTCTCGGTCGCAGGGGTGTTCTCACTCATACGAGCAGGCTACGATCAGCCATGCTCATCTGCGTCTCGCTAACGATTGTGGATATGGAACTAGCTCTCTTCCAGCACAGCCAACGCCGCGCCAGCGCACAGGGCATCCGCGTCGAGTACGAAGGCTGGGTCTACGCAGTACAGGCCGGTGCCCGTGGGGACGGCCGGGGAGGTCGTGAGTGCGTCGGCCAGTGCGGCGCGGATCTGCTCCTCGGGCAGCGAGGCGCTCAGGGCGCGCCCGTCCGTGGAAACGCTCAGGGAGAGCGCGGCGCCCTCCTCGGCGACCGGCACACCCATGCGCTCCAGGAGAGTTGCCAGCAGCCCCGAGGCCTCGTCGACCGACACTGAGGCCACGCGTGCGCCAGAAGTCTCCAGAGATGCGATGCGCGAGGCACAGCGATCTACGTACGCGCCGATCATTCCGTCGCCCACGGACTCCCAGCCTCCCTGCGAACGGGGGAGGGACGCCTCGTTGCCGTACGCGGCCACGGCCTCGTCGATGAGGGCCAGCTCAGCCTCGGGAGCCAGCGCCCCCTCGCGCGAGCGATCAACCGCGCGCCCGCCCAGGTAGACGAGTGCCTCGCCCGACGCGCTCACGTACACGGCGCCGTCCGCCATGACCATGCGCACCGAAAACGCTGTCAGGGGAGCGGGGAGCGCACGCGGCATGAGGAGGGCATGACCTCCGCTGGCCTCAATGATCGCAGCGCCGTCGCGTGCCAGGTCATGGTTCTCAGGGGTCTCATAGCCGATAATCAGGCGGAAACGCCCACCGGTACGCGCGGACAGGAAAGAAGCGATACCCGCAAACAGCAACGGGCTAGCACAGCGTGTCATGTGCTGAGGGTAACACCTCGGGTGTCTCGTGCAAAAACCGGTATCAGGAACGAGGCCGGGGCTCGCTCCCGGGAAACGGCGGAGGGACGCAGGTGGGGGAGCCCACCGCTATCCTGGAGGCATCCACGAAGGAGGAACCATGCAGCTGACGAACCTGACGGACCCGGTCGAGCTCACGCGCCAGATGATCGACATTCCCTCGGTGTCGGGAGACGAAGGGCCTCTGGCTGACGCCGTCGAGGCGGCCCTGCGCGGCGCCGGATTCGGATCGGTTCCGTCGCTGGAGATCCTGCGCGACGGGGACGCCGTGTGCGCGCGGACCCGGCTCGGACTCGGCCAGCGTGTGGTCCTCGCCGGGCACCTCGACACCGTGCCCATCGCCGATAATGTTCCCGGTCGCTTTGAGGAGCGCGACGGGGCCACGGTCCTGTGGGGGCGCGGCTCGGTTGACATGCTCGGCGGCTGCGCTGCTGCTCTCGCACTCGCCTGCGAGGTCGGTGCCGTCCTCCGTTCCGGCGACGAGGCTGCGCTGAGCACCGACGTCACCTGGATCTTCTACGACCACGAGGAGGTCGCCTCTCACCTCAACGGCCTGGGGCGGGTGCAGCGCAACCATCCCGAGTGGCTCGCAGGTGACCTCGCGCTGCTGGGCGAGCCTACCGCCGCCCACGTGGAAGGCGGGTGCAACGGAACCCTGCGCGTCATCGCGCACTTCCCGGGACGTGCCGCCCACTCGGCGCGCGCGTGGATGGGGGTCAATGCGATCCACGCGATGGCTCCCGTCATCGATCGCATCGCAGCCTACGGCAACCCCGTCGTCACGGTCGATGGCCTTGAATTCCGCGAATCCCTGTCGGTTGTTCGCGTCGAGGGCGGCATTGCCAACAACGTGATCCCCGAGGCCGCCTCAATGACCGTCAACTACCGCTTCGCCCCCTCGATGCGCGCCGCCAACGCCCTGGAGAAGGTGCGCGAGCTGTTCGAGGGGACGGGCGCCACGATCGACGTCGATGATCTGTGCGAGGGGGCGCGCCCCGGCGCCGACTCGCCCCTGGCTGAGCGCTTCCTGTCCGTCGCGCGTTCCGTGGCCTCGGCACGGGGGAGCGAGCTGCGGCTGAGCGCGAAAGTCGGATGGACCGACGTCGCGCGCTTCAGCGAGGTCGGCGTGCCCGCCATGAACTTCGGTCCCGGCGACCCGCTGCTGGCGCACACGCGCGACGAGCACACGCCGGTATCGGATATTGTCAGAGTGCACGATACGCTGCGCGCGTTCGTGCTCGCATCGGTCGGCACCGCAGCCGACAGTCACGAGGAGGCATGACCATGACCAAGCCGACGAACACCTACCGCAGCGGATCCGTCGTCCTGCGCGGGGACCAGATTCCGCGCCTGACGGCTGACGCATCCCTGCTCCAGTCGGACCAGAGCGCCGACTGGAAGCACGAGGACCCGTGGCGCGTCCTGCGCATCCAGTCCGAGTTCGTCGAAGGCTTCGAGGCCCTCTCGGAGGTCGGCCCCGCGATCTCTGTCTTCGGGTCCGCCCGCACCCGCCCCGACGATCCCCTCTACGCGTGTGCGCAGCGCATCGGTGAGCTTCTCGTGCAGCGCGGCTACGCCGTGGTCACGGGTGGCGGTCCGGGCATGATGGAGGCTGCGAACCGGGGCGCCTGGGAGGCCGGTGGTACGTCCGTGGGCCTGGGCATCGAGCTTCCCCACGAACAGGGCTTGAACCAGTGGGTGAACCTTGGCGTGAACTTCCGATACTTCTTCGCCCGCAAGACGATGTTCGTTAAATACTCCCAGGGCTTCATCGTGATGCCCGGTGGTTTTGGGACCATGGATGAGCTTTTCGAATCCGCGACGCTCGTGCAAACGGGGAAGATTCGTTCCTTCCCGTTGGTCCTCGTGGGTACTGACTACTGGTCGGGTCTGGTCGACTGGATCCGATCTTCCATGGTCGAGGCCGGGATGATCTCTCCCGGTGATGTGGACCTGCTCCACGTCGTTGATGATCCGGAAGAGGCAGTTCGTCTCGCGACGGGTGCCTAGTAGTTAGTTCTTCTTTCTGTGGGAGGATTTATCGCTGAAAATGCTGCGAAATAAGACCTAATTGATCGGATGGCCTATTTTCTTTTGATTTCTCTTTGCGAGCTGTTAAGGAAAATTGGCGCTTATCCGGTAAAATGGGTCTGTTACCCCGCCGGAGTAGGCGCGGGCATAACTCTGAGAAGGAGTGTAGACATGGCAGCAATGAAGCCCCGCACGGGGGATGGCCCCCTGGAGGTCAGTGCTGAAGGTCGCGGCATCGTCATGCGGATCCCCACGGAAGGGGGCGGGCGTCTCGTCATCGAGCTGACCCCGGACGAAGCTGCAGAACTTGCCGGAGCGCTCGGCGCGGCCATCTGACAGATAGTGAAGAAGCGGCGGAACAGGATCTCCTGTTCCGCCGCTTCTCATGAAAGGGGCGCTCAGCGCTTGACCGCAACCGCCAGGCCATCGCCAACGGGCAGCAGCGCGGGCACGAACTCATCGGAGTCGCGCAGGTAGTTGACGACCTCGCGGGCGACCACGGTGTGCGCGTCGCGGCGCGCAGGGTCAGCGACCTGGTCGCGCCACAGGGCATGCACAAAAGCGATCGTTCCGCCGGGGCGCAGGATACGCACCGCGTGATCGAGGTACTGCGGAGTCTCTTCCAGGTCGCCGTCCAGGACGACCATGTCGTAGCCGCGGGCAGCCATGCGCGGCAGAACATCGAGGGCGCGCCCGGCGATGAGGCGCGTGCGGTGAGAGGACAGGCCAGCGGCGGCGAAGTTGCGGCGCGCGTGCCCCAGGAGTTCGGACTCGGAGTCAATCGTTGTCAGGACACCATCGGAGGCCATACCGTCAAGGATCCACAGGCCAGACACGCCCGCACCGGTACCAATCTCAAGGACGGCGCGAGCGCCGGACACAGCGGCAAGCATGCGCAGGGCCGCGCCCGTTCCGGGAGAGACAGGAGTGGCGCCCATTTCGGTAGCAACAGCGCGCGCGGCAGTCAGCGCATCGCTTTCCGCCACGTAGTCCTCGGTGTACACCCACGTCTGGGCCTTGTCCGCCATCGCCGTATCCTCACTCGTGTTTGATCGCCTGGGTGAGGCGCGCGTGCGCGTTGATGCCTCCCCAGGCATCAGGGTACAGGCGAGGATGCGCACGGGCGCGCTGGCGCTCCGAAAACACGCGAAAACCTTAGCTGATAAGCAGACGAAACCCCGGCCTCGTCGAGAGGGGCGAGGCCGGGGCGAAGCCGCGTGGGCTCAGTGCTGGATGGGGGAGACCCCGAGGGGGCGGCCCGCCAGGCCGCGGTTCGCCGAAGAGAGCTGCTTGGCGAGGGCCGTGAGCTCCTCGGCGGCAGGACCCGAGGCGACGGCGACGGGCTCGCCGCGGTCGCCGCCCTCACGCAGCGCGATGTCGATGGGCACCTGGGCCAGCAGCGGCACGGAGTAGCCCAGCTGCGCGGTCAGGCGCTGCGAGACGGACTCGCCGCCGCCCGCGCCGAAGATCTCCAGGCGCGAGCCGTCGGGCTGGGGCAGGAAGGACATGTTTTCGACGACGCCGATAACCTTCTGGTTCGTCTGCGACGCGATGGAACCGGCGCGCTCAGCGACCTCGGCGGCAGCGACCTGCGGGGTTGTCACCACGAGAATCTCCGAGTTGGGCAGCAGCTGCGCGATCGAGATCGCCACGTCGCCCGTGCCCGGAGGCATGTCGATGAGCAAGACATCCAGGTCGCCCCAGAACACGTCCGCGAGGAACTGCTGGAGGGCGCGGTGGAGCATGGGGCCGCGCCAGATGACGGCCTGGCCGTCGGGCACGAACATGCCGATCGAGATGACCTTGACGCCACCCGCGCCCACGGGCGGGATCATCATGCCGTCGATGACCTGCGGGTCGTGGTCCACGCCGAGCATGCGCGGGATCGAGAAGCCGTAGATGTCCGCGTCCATGACGCCGACCTTGAGGCCCTGCGCGGCGAGCGCGGCGGCCAGGTTCGCGGTCATGGAGGACTTGCCGACGCCGCCCTTACCCGAGGTGACGGCGATGACGCGCGTGAGGGAGTCGGGGCGGGAGAAGGGAATCTCGCGCTCGGGGCGACCGCCGTTGAGCTTCTCGCGCAGTGCCTTCTTCTGGGCGTCGTCCATGACGCCCATCTCGACGGAGACGTTCTCGACGCCCTCGACGGCGCCCACGCGCTCGGTGACGTCCTTGGTGATCTGGGTGCGCAGAGGGCATCCGGCGGTGGTGAGCAGGACCTTGACGGCGACGGAGGACCCGTCGATCGTGACCAGGTCGGGGGTCACCATGTTGAGGTCGGTGATGGGGCGGCGGATCTCGGGGTCGATGACCTGGCCGAGAGCCTCCATGACGGAATCAAGCGTGACTGGCATGGACTCCACTCTACTGGCCGGTGTGCCCATCTTCTAGGGGACGAAAGGCACCATCGGCCTCGACCTCAGCCTCCGCCTCGTTCGACGAGGCGTTGGCCGCGTCCGCGGCGATCTCCGCGCGCAGGTCCTCGAGCATGTCGCGCAGCTCGGAGCGCACGAAGTCGCGCGTGGCGACGTCCTGAAGCGCTAGCGCAGGCCGGCGATCTCGCGGGCGAGGTACTCGGTGTCGGCGAGGTTACGCTCCGCGCGAAGGCGGTCCTGCTCGGCTACGACGCGGTCGCGGGCGTCCTGGCGGTTCTGCGCGAGCATAATCAGCGGGGCCGAGTACGAGGCCTGGGTTGAGAACGCGAGGTTCAGGAGGATGAAGGGGTAGGGATCCCACGCGGCATCCTCGCTGATACCGGCGAGCATCAGGTTTGCGCCGATCCACGCGATGACGAAGATCGTCATGTAGAGGACGAAGCGGGGCGAGCCCATGAAGCGGGCGGTGGCCTCGGCGAAGCGGCCGAAGCCGTCGCCGCTGCCCGACGAGCGGCGGAAGAACCACCGACGCTTGTCGATCGGGTTATCCAGGCGATCAGCCATCGATGCTCCTTGCCATCATGCGGTCGGTTACGTCGTCGTCGAAGTCTCGCCAGTCCTCGGGCAGCAGCTCGTCGAGGACGTCGTCGACCGAGACGGCGCCGTGCAGGTGCCCGTCCTCGTCGACGACGGGCAGGACCGTCAGGTTGTAGGTTGCCAGCAGACGCGTCACGGTCGCGATGTGCGCGTTGGGGTCCACGGACTCGATGTCGCGGTCCAGGATTGTGCCGAGCAGCGTCTGCGGGGGCTCACGCAGCGCGCGCTGGATGTGGACCATGCCCAGGTACTGGCCGGTCGGGGTCTCCTGGGGCGGGCGGGCGATGAAGGCGACGGTCGCGATCGAGGCCGGGATATCCTCGCGGCGCACGGCCGCGAGCATCTGCGCGACGGTGGCGTTGGGGCCGAAAATGACCGGCTCGGTGGTCATGAGTGAACCCGCCGTCGACTCGTCGTAGGTCATGAGTCGACGCACGTCCTCGGCCTCTTCGGGCTCCATGAGGGCGAGCAGGGACTGGGCTTGCGCCTCGGGCAGCTCGGCGACGAGGTCGGCCGCGTCGTCGGGCTGCATGACGTCCAGGACGTCGGCGGCGCGGGCAGCTTCCAGCGCGGAGACGATCGCGATTCGGTCGTCGTTACCCAGCTCCTCGAGCACGTCGGCGAGGCGCGCGTCCGTCAACTGCATGGCGACCGCCATCTTGCGGTCCTGGGGGAGCGTGTGCATGAAGTCTGCCAGGTCTGCGGGGCGCATGTCCTCCGTGTACTGCACGAGCGCGGTCGCGGACTGGTTGGTGTCGGTCTTGAGCAGGCCGGATACCTCGGACACGTCCACGGTGAGGGTCTCGCCGCTGCGCGTGAAACCGAGGGAGGAGGTGCGCACGCGCTGGACGTGCAGGGTGGAGATCACCCAGTCCTTGGGGCGGCGCTGGCGCATCGCGACATCGAGGATGCGCACCTGGCCCGAGCCGTCGTTCATGGTGACGACGCGGTCGAAGAGCTCGGAGAGCACGAGGGTCTCGATGGGGCGCTGCGTGAACGAACGGATGTTGAGCAGGCCCGTCGTGATGACGGAACCGGACTCGATCGCGGTCACGCGGGTGAGCGGCAGGAAGACACGCTTACGCGGGCCAACCTCGACGACGAAGCCGATGACGTTGGCTTCGGATTTCAGCCGAAAGATGACAACGACATCGTGGATCTTGCCGACCTGGTCGCCCAAAGGGTCGAAAACACTGGTGCCAGCGAGCTTTCCGATGTAGACGCGCCGACCCTTTGTGCCTAGTTCAATAGATGCAATGCTCACACAATCATCTTAGGCTGTTGACAAAGAAAGAGTAACGACGAGCCGGTCGCCGCATGAACAATGCGTTCCATGCCACCGAGGCCGTGACGAAGGAGAATGTATGGCTGTCGTGATGGACCCGCAGATGCCTACGGGCACGGAGGTAGCCTCCTACCAGACCTATGCGCAGGCACGCGCAGCCGTCGATTTCCTGTCGGACAGCGGTTTTGACGTCTCATCGATCACGATCGTGGGCACGGATCTGCACCTGGTTGAGCGGGTGACGGGACGCATGACGATCGCCCGCGCCTCGATGTCCGGCGCGTCGAGCGGCGCCCTGTGGGGTGCCCTCGCAGGCATGCTCATGTCCGCCGGACAAAACGCTGGCGGCACGGGCGCGTGGGTCGTGGGCGGCATCGTTGTGGGCGCGCTGACAGGTATGGCACTGTCCGCCCTGGCGTTCCTCATCCGGGGTCGCAGCCGTGACCTGGTGTCCTCCCAGCAGGTTGTTGCTCTGCGCTACGCGGTCCTGGCCTCGGCCGACATCGACCGCGCCTATCAGATCCTGCAGCGCACCCCCGGCAACCGCGCACGCGTCGTGCGCCCGCGCACGGAGCAGGCGCGCCCGAAGAAGGATTCCGTCGGTTTCTTCCCCGACGGCCGTCCTCGCTTCGGCGCGGCGACCAAGGACGGGGAGGTTCCGGCTGGAACGGCCGCGAGCGACGAGGCCGAGGCCCCCGCTCCCGTCACCGTGAGCGCCCCCGAGAGCGCGGCGTCCGGACACGAGGACGCCCCGGCCTCGTCCCCCGAAAAGGACCAGACCGAGGCGTAACCTCAGCGTCTGCGCGCGGCTCAGCGGGACTGAACGCTCGCGATCCACTCCTCAACGTCGGCGATCGTGCGTGGAATGTCCTCCGAGATGCGCGTGACCGTGCCGTCGGCGTTCACCACGACGTCGTCCTCGATGCGCACGCCGATGCCCCGGTACTCCTCGGGGATCAGCAGGTCGTCGGAGCGGAAGTACAGGCCCGGCTCGATCGTAAAGACCATGCCCGGCTCCAGCAGCGCGCCCTGGTAGAGCTCCGCGCGCGCCTTCGCGCAGTCGTGCACGTCCAGGCCCAGGTGATGGCTGGTGCCGTGCGGCATCCAGCGACGGTGCTGCTGGCCCTCGGGTGCCAGGGATTCTTCCGGGGTGACGGGCAGGATGCCCCACTCGTACAGGCGGGCGGCGATGACCTTCATGGCGGCGTCGTGCACGTCCTTGAAGCGGCAGCCCGGCTCGCCTGCGCGTGCCAGGGCGGCCTCGCAGGCGTCGAGGACGGCCTGGTAGACGCGAGCCTGCACCTCGGTGAAGTGGCCGTTGACGGGCAGCGTGCGCGTGATGTCGGCCGTGTAGAGGGAATCGACCTCGACGCCCGCGTCGACGAGCACCAGGTCGCCCTCACGGACCTCGCCGTCGTTGTCGATCCAGTGCAGGGTGTTCGCGTGGTTGCCCGAGGCCGCGATGGTCTCGTAGCCCTCGCCGTTGCCCTCCTCGCGGGCGACCGCTCGGAATGCGCCCTCAATGACGCGCTCGCCGCGACGGTGGCCCACGGCGCGGGGCAGGACGCGGATGATGTCCTCGAAGCCGGCCTTGGTCACCTCAACGGCTCGTACCATCTCCTCGAGCTCGAACGCGTCCTTGATGAGGCGGATCTCGGACAGGCGCTCCTCGAAACGCTCGTCGTCCTCGCGGGCTTCCTCGCCTGCCGGCAGCCCGGCCTGGGTGCGCACCTCGTTGACCATCGCCTCGACGTGTCCATCCACACCGCGCACGATGCGCAGCTGAACGGTCCCGGCGTCCTTGGCCAGCACGTCGCGCAGCGTGTCGATGTGACGGGTCTCCAGGCCGGTCTGCGCGCTTAGCTCCTCGAGCGAGGGGCGCGCGCCCACCCAGAATTCGCCGTAGCGGGCGTCCGCGTAAAACTCCTTGGAGGAACGCGAGGCACGGGGCTTGAAGAAGAGCAGGGGAGTGTGAGTGCCGTCCTCGTTCGGCTCCAGCACCAGGACGGTGTCCGGCTCCTTCTCGCCGCCCAGGCCCGACAGGTGCGCGAATGCGGAGTGCGCACGGAAACGGTAGTCGCAGTCGTTGGAACGGACCTTGAAGGGGCCCGCGGGCACGACGAGACGCTCACCCGGGAAGGGGGCGCCGGCCTTAAGGGTGCGGTCGGCCAGGAAGTCGGCGACGCGCTCGCGCTCGGGTAGTTCGGTGGGGCGAGGCCCCCATCCGGAGCCGATGAAATCGCGGAAGGCGGAGGACTGGGGCTGGCGGGAGCGGTTTTCGCCGCGATCGGCCATGGACTGGGAGGCTTCTTCACTCATGGCCACTATTCTACGGCTCCTCGGCTCCTCGGGCGGGTTCGATGGTCATGACAAACCCCGGCCTCGTGTCCCTGTGGCGCGCTGCGCTGGGAACGAGGCCGGGGTCGTGTCGGGTGGAGGAGGCTCAGTCCTGGAGGGTGAGCTCTCCGGCGATGGACAGATCCATCCACCGCTTGAAATCCGCGCCTCGCTTGCCCTGCGAGAGCAGGAAGACGGTCTTGGCGTAGAGGGCTTCGAGCGTCATGTCGTGCGCGCCGATCGCTCCGAGGCGCGCCAGGGCGTTGCCGGCCTCGTAGTGGCCGAGCATGACCTCGGACTGGTAGCACTGGGAGGCGACGATGATTGGCACGTCGCCCTGCGCGAGCTCGGTGAGGACGTCCACGAGACCGGGCTCGGAGGCGGGGATGTTACCTACGCCGAAGGTGCGCAGGATGACCGCGTCCGGGTGGGGCGTCGTCATGGCGCGCAGTCGCGCGGCGCTCATGCCGGGCACCACGTCGATGACGGCGACATCCTGGCGCTTGTACGGGCTCGGATCCTGCCAGCCGGTGCCCGCGCTCGGAGCGCCGTACCAGCGCCACGGGGCGCCCGTGCGCGCCATGGGGGACACGGAGGGCGACTCGAAGCCGCGGAACGCCCACGACGAGGTCTTGGTGGCGCGGTTGCCGGCCAGGAGCTTGTGCCCGAAGAACAGCATGACTCCGCGGGCGTGGCGCGAAATCGCAGCGCGCAGCGCACCCGTGACGTTCGCCGACGCGTCCGAGCCGACGACGCCGAGCGGGTACTGGGACCCGGTTAGGACGACCGGCTTTCCCATGCTCGCCAGCGCGTAGGACAGGGCCGCGGCCGAGTAAGCCATCGTGTCCGTGCCGTGCAGGACCAGGAAGGCGTCGGCCTCGTCGGCATGCGCGTTGATGTCGTCGATGATGGCCTGCCAGTCCTCGGGGGTAGCCTCCGAGGAGTCGATGAGCGGGTCTAGCGTCGACATCGTGATGTTCGAGGCCAGCTCGATGCCCTCCAGCTGGGAGCCGAACCACCCCTGCAGGTCAGCGCCCGGGCGCAGACCCTCGGGAGAGTCGACCATGCCGATCGTGCCACCGGCATACGTGACGTGAAGACGCACTGTTCGTCCTTTCTTACTCGCCTGCCACCAGGGTTTCCTCGCCCTGCAGCGAGGTGGCGGCCTCGTCGGTCAGGCTACCGACGCGCCCGCGCACGTAGTACCAGCCCGCGACCATGAGGATGATGACCACGCCGAAGAGCGCGAGGGTTGCGCGGCCTTCGAACGTCATGACGTTCGAGCCGACGACCACCGCGAAGAACACCAGCGCCAGGTAGTTCGTGTAGGGGGCACCGGGCATACGGAACTGCGGACGCTGCGACTCGCCGCGCTTGACCTTGCGCAGGAACGCTAGGTGCGTGATGAGGATCATCGCCCAGGTGCCGGCGATCCCGATGCCAGCCAGGCTCATCACAATCTCGAAGGCGCTGCTCGGAACGAGGGCGTTGAGCAGGACGCCGAGCAGGCCCAGCGATGCGGTGATGATGATGCCGCCGTAGGGCACGTGGTGCTTGTTGAGGCGGGACGCGAAGCGCGGGCCTTCGCCCACGAGCGCCATCGAGCGCAGCGTACGACCGGTCGCGTACAGGCCCGCGTTGAGGGAGGACAGCGCCGCGGTCAGGACGACGACCTGCATGATGTCGCCGGCGTGAGGCACGCCGATGCCGGAGAAGAACGTCGTGAAGGGGGACTCGTCGCCAGAGTAAGCGGTGTAGGGCAGCGCGAATGCGAAGAGCGTCACGGAGCCGACGTAGAAGAAGAAGATGCGGATGACCATCGAATTGATGGCCTTGGGCAGGATCGTGGCGGCGTCCTTGGCTTCGCCCGCCGCGACGCCCACCATCTCGGTGCCGCCGAAGGCGAAGACGACGCCCAGGGTCAGGGCGAAGACAACGGGCAGAGAGGCGGGGAACCAGCCGCCGGACTCGGCAATGTTGTGGACACCCGCGGTGTACTCGCCGACGGGTGCCTGCGTGATGATCGCCCAGATGGCGATGCCCATGAAGATGAGGATCGTCGCGACCTTGATCAACGCGAACCAGAACTCGGCCTCGCCGAAGGCCTTGACGCTCATCATGTTCAGGACGAACACGAGGGCCAGCGCGATGAGGGCGATCGCCCACTGCGGGATGCCCTCGAACATCTTCCAGTAGTGCATGTAGACGGCGACAGCGGTGATGTCGGCCATGACCGTGACTGCCCAGTCCAGGAAGAAGAACCAGCCGGTGATGAACGCGCCCTTCTCGCCCAGGAACTCGCGGGCGTAGGACACGAACGCGCCCGAGGAGGGGCGGCGCACCGCGAGCTCGCCGAGGGCGCGGACCATCAGGAACGCGAAGACGCCACACACCGCATAAGACAGTGCCAGCACGGGGCCGCCCTGGGCGAGACGACCGCCCGCGCCCAGGAACAGGCCGGTGCCGATCGAGCCGCCGATGGCGATCATCTGGATGTGTCGGTTTTTCAGAGCCTTGTTGTACCCGGCGTCTCCCGCGTCAGTCGCGGTGGACACCTGGGTCTGATCCTTGTCAGACACGCGTGTACTCCAATCGGTGTTGAGGGAGGCCAAACGGCCGTGTGATGCCAGTTTCCTACAGCGGGCAGCCCGCCGCCGCAGGTGGGAGGTTAGTCAAAAACGATGGTGTTGAGGCGGGAGAACGTGCAGACAACAAGGTCACATTCAAGCAAATACGGGCTCTTTGGTGAGGCGCGTGGCGCCCGCGGAAGGCGTTCACCCGCGCGGTTGTGTGATCGGATTAATGGGGTAGTCTCAAATGGTGAAGCGAATTGACCCCCACACTCATAGCGCGTATTCAGACGGGACGGATACGCCCGCGCAGCTCCTGGCTATTGCCGCTCAGGCCGGGCTGGACGCTATCGCGCTGACGGACCATGACACGACGACCGGATGGGACGAGGCCGCAGCCGCCGTCGCGCACACGGGCGTGAGCCTCATTCGGGGCGCCGAGATGTCGTGCTCGTCCTCGGGGATCACCGTGCACCTGCTGGCCTACCTTTTCGACCCGGCCAGCCCCGGCCTCGTCGATAATTTCCGACGGACCCGCGAGGATCGCGAGACGCGCGCCGTGCGCATGGTCGAGAACCTGTCGGCCGACTACCCGATCGTGTGGGAGGACGTGGCCGCCTTCGCGCCCGAGGGTGGCCCCGTGGGACGCCCGCATATCGCCGACGCGCTCGTCGCAGCCGGCGCATTCCCCGACCGTAGCGCCGCTTTCGTTGCGGCCCTGCACCCGTCGGGCCCCTACTACGTGCATCACTGGGCGCCCGACGCGGTCGAGGCCGTGCGATGCGTGCGCGAGGCCGGGGGGAGTTCCGGTCCTCGCCCACCCCCGCGCTCGTAAGCGCCAGCGCCTGCTGCCCGAGGCCGTCATCGCCGATATGGCGGCGGCCGGACTCTTTGGCATCGAGCGCGACCACCGCGACCACGCTCCCGAGGATCGCGCCGACGTCGAGCGCATGGCCCGCGAGATGGGCCTGGCAATGTTCGGCTCCTCCGACTACCACGGGACAGGTAAGCCCAACCGCATCGGCGAAAACACGACGGACCCGCAGGTGATCGCCGAGGTCATCGCGCAGGGCACCATCGAGGTGGTCGAGCCGTGAGCCTCTTCGACGTCACACTCTTCGCGACCGCTTTCGCGACGCTGACGGTCATTATGGACCCCATCGGGACCGTGCCCGTCTTCCTGGGCCTCACCGCCCGATACTCTCAGCCCAAGCAGCGCCGTGCGGCCATTCAGGCCACATCCGTCTCCTTCGGCGTCATCCTGACCTTCGCGATCCTGGGCGGGCAGATCCTGCGCCTCCTCCACATCTCGATGGAGGCCCTCCAGCTCTCGGGCGGCGTCCTGCTCTTCCTGGTCGCCATGGAACTCCTCATGGGCACGGACTCGTCCTCTCCGGATACGGGGGACGAGGGCGTGAACGTCGCGCTCGTTCCGCTGGGTACGCCGCTGCTCGCAGGCCCCGGCTCGATCGTCGCCGTCATGGTGGCCGTCGGACAGGCCGGTACGAACGTGGGGTCCTGGATCGCTGTGATCGTCGCCGTCGTCCTGGCGCACCTGGTCATGTGGCTGACCATGCGATTCTCTCTGATGCTGTCCCGACTCCTGGGGCCCGGCGGCATCATGCTGCTGACAAAGATCTCCGGTCTGCTGCTGGCGGCCATTGCGACGCAGCTCATCATGGAGGGTATTTTCCAGTTCATTGCGGCTGCGAAGCTCTCCTGACCTGGCAGTTTTCCGTCGTGGTTGGGTCGATCGAGGCCCCGAGACATCGTGAGGTGCGACTCGCCGACGGGTGATTTTCGAAAATCTGTGCGTATCGGTCAGGAAGTGTTGTAGGGTGGGGGAGAACGCCGTGACGCAACACGGCCCGCTATGGTCAGGGTCACGCATTCATCCCTCACCACAATTGTTCCAGGAGAAACAATGAAGAAGACGACCTCGTCTCTGTTCGCCGCCACCGCGGCGCTCGGTCTGATCGCCGCTTCGGCCGGCGTTGCTTTCGCCGCCGAGACCCCCGTCACCGACCAGCCTTCGGCCCCGGCCACCGAGGCCCCCGCCGAAGAGACGCCTGCCCCCGAGCAGCCCTCGACCCCGGCCGAAGAGACGCCTGCCCCCGAGCAGCCCTCGACCCCGGCCGACGACAACACCGGCGCTGACGACAACAACACCGGTGGCTCCGCTGAGATGCCGCCCGCTTCCGATGATTCTTCGGCCCCCGCCGCCGATCAGGGTGGCGCTGGCGCCGTTTCCGGCCCCGTCGGCAACGCTGGCGTGTCCACCCGCGGCCAGATCGCGACCGGCAACGGCCCGGCCCCCGTCTCCGCTCGTGGCGGCATCCGCAACACGAACGCTCCGGCTTCCACCGGTGCCGAGGGTGGGGCTGCCCCGACCCTGGCGAACACCGGTTCCGCCGCGTCGATCGCCGCTGGCGCTGGCGTCATCGCCCTGGCCGGTGGCGTGACCCTCGTGGTTGCGCGCAAGCGTCACTGAGGCTTCTTCGCCTGACAAGCATCGCGGGCCCGCTCGATAAGAGCGGGCCCGCGTTTTGTCTAGTTTGCGCAGATCGAGGGGAGTTTGTGCACAAATGTGCATCGATGAACCGCGAATTTGCACCGAAAAGTGGCTGTTTCGCCTTGATTTGATGCGTGCGTCACAGGCACAATGGAACTACCGAAAGTCACCATGAATTGAGCCCTCATGATGAACCGGTGATGGGAAGTGGCACCACTCATCAAGAGCGGTGCCACTTTCCTGTTTATGCGTCCCTGCGGAGCGTGCCCCCCGCAGGGACGCGCCCTGCGGGGGACAATCCGTCAGCGCTGGCGACGGCGCAGAGCCACAGCTCCCAGGCCTGCCAGACCTGCCATGATGGCCGCACCGGCCAGCATCGGGGTGTCAGCGCCCGTGCGAGCGAGGTTGCCGCTCGGGGTTGCGGACGGGGTGGGAGCGGGGGTCGTCGGCTCGGGCGTCGGGGAATCCGACGGTGCTCAGCGTGGTCGGCTCCTCGGTGGGAACCTTGCACTCGCTGTCCGTACCGGTCAGCCAGTTGTGCAGGACGATCGGGGCCAGGAGCGAGGATCCCTCAAGGGTCTCGCCGGTCAGGGTGCCGTTGATGTTGAAGGAGAAGCCGGAGTTGGCCGGCATGTGGTCGATCGTGACGGTGATGGTCTTGCCGTCCTCGCTGACCATGATGTCGCCCAGGCCCTCGACGGCGTTCGTGAAGCCGTTGCCCTGGAGCGCGCCAGCGCCGGGGTTGGAGATCGTATTGATCTTGGAGGCGTCGAACTTCAGGCCCTGAACGGCCTTGATCGTCAGCGTCGCGTTGGTGAGGTCCTTGTGGGTCGCGCCGTACAGGCGCAGGGTGCGCGAGTCGCCAGCCTTCGGGTCGGTACCGGTGGCGACGAACCAGCCGTCAGCGTTGGCCTCGCCCCACTTGGGGTCCTCAGAACCCCAGGAGCCTGCGTACTTGGAGCGCTCGTTGATGTCGCGCGAGTAGGGGCTCCACACGGTGCGGTCCACGGTCGTCACCTGGCACTTGGTGAGCTCGGGGGTCTTGGGCGTGGGCAGATCGCCGCACAGCTGGCCGTTGGCCTGGGGCTGGGCGCCGACCAGGTTGGCGGTCGCGGTCGAGGACTCGGCACCCTCGGGGAAAGTGCCCGTGAACTGGAAGACCGTGCCGGTGTTGGCGTCGAGACCCTTGTTCAGCGTGATGGTCCAGATGTTCTTCGCGGCGTCGGTCAGGGTAGCCGTGAAGTCGCCGTCATTCCAGGTGTACTCGGCTTCGCGAGGGCCCCACGACTGCATGAAGGCGTTGAGGCCATTGCGGGTCTCGAGCTTGCCAATGAAGGAGGTGTTGGTCATGTCGTCCGGCAGGTCGACGGTGATCGTCGTGCCGGCGGCCAGCTTGTTCTTCGTGGCCACGGGGAAGCGCCAGTTCTGCATGGAACCGGCGATCCAGTGGTTGGCCTCGAACATGCCCGGAGCCTTGTAGGTCTCGGTGTTGAAGTTGGTCGAGATCTTCGAGGTGTAGCCGTTGTTCGAGCCGGTGGCGATCTTGTTGACGGTGCCGTCGGAGTTACGGGTAATGTCGGCGGGGTTCACCAGCTCGGGGTGGTGGGCCAGGATGTCCGTGTCGAGGATCGCAGCGGCGGTCCAGTCGGCGCGGCACGCGGTGGAATTGTCGCCATTAACGGTGCCGGGACCTGTGGGCTTGTTCTCGTCGGAGGGCGAGGCCATGGCGGGGCCTGCGATCAGGGCGGTGGCGAGCGTGGCGCTCAGAGCGGTCGCGATGGTCAACTATGCGTCAGTTTCATCGTATTCCTCGTGTTGAAGGTGATTCATTCTCAAGAATACTGGCCGTGGCGGGCTGTTGTTAGCCCGGTCAGCATTGGTTACATGAGAACCTTAGTACATGAATGCTGACCATGTCTCACGTTTGCGAAAAATCATTCAGGGAGTATTTCGCAGTTTGCTGCAGGTGGGGGATTGCTTGCCGTTTGTAAATGCGTGCCAATCTGGGCCTTTAGTCATGGGCTGGATTTGACAGGTGCATTCCGTCACGTGGCCGGAGGTGGGGTTTCTCCCAGTGCTGTGTCAGAGCAGGGAAATGGGCCACATACTCGCTACCCTCTAGAGATGAAGCCAGCCCCGACCTGGGGAGCTCGCCCTCGTGGTGGGCATGGCGCAGTTACACAAAAGGAAATCGTATGACGCTGGATCTGACGCAGTCGCTGCCCTCTCATGTGCGCGCGACCTCTGGACGCCCCGTTGAAGATTCGACCCTGATGGAAGTGTGGCAGGGGCTCTCCGCCGCAATCGTCGATCAGATCGCCGATAACTGGGCCGCCACCACGGAGCGTTACGCCAAGGGCCGTCAGGAACACTACTTCTCCCGCCGAGTTCCTCATGGGTCGAGCCCTGCTCAACAACCTGTCGAACCTCGGCCTCGTCGAGAAGGCCCGCGAAGCCCTCGCCGCCTACGGCCTCGACCTCGGCCAGGTCCTCGAAGAGGAGCCGGATGCCGCCCTCGGTAATGGTGGCCTCGGCCGCCTCGCCGCCTGCTTCCTGGACTCTTGCGCCACCCTCGACCTGCCCGTGCGCGGCTACGGCATCCTGTACCGCTACGGCCTGTTCAAGCAGCTCTTCGACAATGGCTTCCAGACCGAGCACCCGGACCCGTGGATGGAAGAGGGCTACCCCCTTCGTTATCCGCCGCGAAGAGCGCTCCCGCATCGTCTCCTACGCCGACCTGACCGTGCGCGCCGTCCCCTACGACATTGCGATCACCGGCTACGGCACCAAGAACGTGGGCACCCTGCGCCTGTGGAAGGCCGAGCCCATCGAGGAATTCGACTACGACGCCTTCAACTCCCAGCGCTTCACCGACGCCATCGTCGACCGTGAGCGCACCATGGACATCTCCCGCGTCCTGTACCCCAACGACACCACGTTCGAGGGCAAGGTCCTGCGCGTGCGCCAGCAGTACTTCTTCTGCTCCGCCTCCCTGCAGGAAATCGTCGCCAACTACGTGCGTCACCACGGCACCGACCTGACCGGCTTCGCCGAGTACAACGCCGTCCAGCTCAACGACACCCACCCGGTCCTCGCCATCCCCGAGCTCATGCGCATCCTCATGGACGAGCACGGCCTCGGCTGGGAAGAGGCTTGGAAGGTCGTCTCTAAGACCTTCGCGTACACGAACCACACGGTTCTGGCCGAGGCCCTGGAGACCTGGGACATTCACATCTTCGACCGCCTGTTCCCGCGCATCGCCGAGATCGTCCGCGAGATCGACCGTCGCTTCCGCATCGACATGGCCGAGCGCGGCCTCGACCAGGGCACGATCGACTACATGGCCCCCGTCGCCGGCAACACCGTGCGCATGGCCTGGATCGCCTGCTACGCGTCCTACTCCATCAACGGCGTCGCCGCCCTCCATACGGAGATCATCAAGCGCGACACCCTCAAGGAGTGGTACGCCATCTGGCCCGAGCGCTTCAACAACAAGACCAACGGCGTGACCCCGCGCCGCTGGCTCAAGCAGTGCAACCCCCGCCTGGCCGCCCTCCTCGACGAGGTCACCGGCTCCGACGCGTGGGTCCGCGACCTCACTGAGCTGTCCAAGTTCACCGAGGCTGGCACCGACGAGGTGCTCGAGCGCCTGGCCGAGATCAAGCACGCCAACAAGGTGGACTTCGCCGCGTGGATCAAGGATCGCGAGGGCGTTGAGATCGATCCCGACGCGATCTTCGACGTGCAGATCAAGCGTCTGCACGAGTACAAGCGTCAGCTGCTTAATGCCTTCTACGTCCTGGACCTGTACTTCCGCATGAAGGACGACCCGACGCTGGACACCCCCAACCGCGTGTTCATCTTCGGTGCGAAGGCTGCCCCCGGCTACATCCGCGCCAAGGCCATCATCAAGCTCATCAACGCCATCGCGGAGCTGGTGAACAACGACGAGGACATCAACGGCCGCATCAAGGTCGTCTTCGTCCACAACTACAACGTCTCGCCCGCCGAGCACATCATCCCCGCCGCCGACGTCTCCGAGCAGATCTCGATGGCCGGCAAGGAGGCCTCGGGCACGTCCAACATGAAGTTCATGATGAACGGCGCCCTCACCCTGGGCACCCTCGACGGCGCGAACGTCGAGATTCTCGAGGCCGTGGGCGCGGACAATGCCTACATCTTCGGCGCGACCGACGACGAGCTGCCCGAGCTGCGTCGCCACTACGACCCCCGTTGGCACTACGAGAATGTCCCCGGGCTCAAGCGCGTCATCGACGCCCTGACCGACGGCACCCTCGACGACTCCAACTCCGGCTGGTTCCACGACATCCGCCACTCGATCCTCGAGGGTGGCTATGATCCCGCCGACGTGTACTACGTCCTGGGCGACTTCGCCGCGTACCGCGAGACCAAGGATCGCATGGCCGCCGATTATCGCGACCAGAAGGCCTGGAACCGCCGCGTGTGGGCGAACATCTCCCGCTCCGGCCGTTTCTCCTCGGACCGCACGATCTCCGACTACGCTCGCGAGGTCTGGCACATCGAGGGTGAGCCGATCGACTGACGCATTCGCGTAGGGGAGGCCCGGAACCGCATGGTTCCGGGCCTCCCTTGTTGCTTGTGGCTGTGTGGGTGTATCAGCATGCGGCCTAACTGTATTAGTGAGTTGACACAGTTGGGTATCTGTGTCATTGTATTAGTGTATTAATACAGCAAGACAGGAGGGATGCATCGATGCGCTTTGATGACACCCGCCCCATCTGGATCCAGCTGGCCGACAGCTTCCGCGCCCGCATCACCGACGGCACGTGGAAGCCCGGCCAAAAGATCCCCTCCGTCCGCGACCTCGCCATCGAGGCCGGCACCAACCCCAACACCGTCCAGCGAGCCCTCGCCGCCCTCGACGACGAAGGCCTCACCGTCTCCAAACGGACGGCCGGACGATTCGTCGCCACCGACGACTCCGCGCTCAGCGCCCTTCGCGAGGAGGATGCGCGCGCGGCAGCGGATGCATTCATCCGCGCCTGCCGAGCCCTCGGCGTCGACGTTGAAGGTGCCCACGGCCTCGTCGATGAACGCTGGAATGCGGACCTGTAAACCAGGAGGAATCACTCTCATGACCACCCAACCCACAGACGCGAGCGCGGCTGGCCCCGGCCTCGTCGAGGTCACCGGCCTGACGAAGAGCTACCGAGCGACCCCTGCCCTGCGCGACTTCAACCTGAGCCTCGAAGCCGGCCACATCGTCGGCCTCATGGGCCCCAACGGCTGCGGCAAGACCACGCTGCTCAAGATCCTCGCCGGAGTCCTCTCCGACTACGAGGGCACCGTGACCATCGATGGGCACGCGCCCGGCGTCGCCACCAAGCAGATCGTCTCCTACCTGCCCGACGCCGACTTCCTGAACACCGAGTGGACGGCTGCGGACGCGATCCGCATCTACTCCACGTTCTTCGCCGACTTCGACGCCGACAAGGCCGCCTCAATGGTCGACTTCTTCGGACTGCCCACCGACCGACGCCTCGGCGAGATGAGTAAGGGCATGGGGGAGAAACTCCAGATCAGCCTCATCATGTCCCGGCGCGCCCGCGTGTACCTGCTCGACGAGCCCATCAGCGGCGTTGACCCGGCGACGCGCGACGTCATCCTCGACGGCATCCTGCGCGAGTTCGACCCCGCCTCGCTGCTCATCATGTCCACCCACCTCATCACCGACATCGAGCACTTCGTCGACTACGCGCTCTTCATGAAGGACGGCCAGGTCTTCCTGCGCGGCGACGCCGACGACCTGCGGGCCGCCCACGGCGATTCCCTCGACGCCATCTTCCGGAAGGAGTACCGCTGATGTTCACCAAGCTGCTTACCTACGAGATCCGCTCGCGCTTCCGCGCGGATGCGCGCTCCTTCGGGGCGTTCATCGTTACCATTGCCGTCGCGTCGGGAATCGTCGCCGCGGGGCTGCCAGGGATCAGTGGATCCACCGCTGTCCTCTCCTACGCCCTGTGTGCGCTCACGCCGGTCGCCTGCGCGATCGCGGCGATGGCCGACTACTGGAAGACCCTGTACGGGCAGCGCGGCTACTTCACGATGAGCCTGCCCATCTCCGGTGCGGCCATCTTCTGGGCAAAGATCACTCGGATGGTGATCGAGTGCCTCCTGGCCCTCGCCCTGGCCGTCGGCGGAATTATCGCCGTCGCTTCGGCTGCCGCGTGGAGCGATGGCATTAGCCTCGCTGAGTACACGGCCGGGCCGCGTTCCGTCGCGGCCGGACTGCCGACCTCCACCGTCGTCATCATGATTGTGGCGCAGGTGCTCGTGTCGCTGTCGTGGCTCGTGCAGGGCAGTGCCGTCATGTCGATTGGTGCCCAGGGGCGTTTCAATCACCTCGGCTTCGGCGCGCCCATCATCGGTTTCGTGCTGGTGTACATCGTGAACCAGGTGCTTTCCACGGTGGGCACGTTCTTCGTTCCGCTGTCCGTCACGACTGACGGCCACTTCAGCACCGAGATCATGTGGACCTCGTACCTGGCGACGATGGGAACCGAGGGGCAACCGAACGTCATCGGCATCGGCACCTATGTCCTCGTGCCCCTGTTCGCGCTGGCCATGGGCCTGTGGGCCTCTCGCTCAATCGAGAAGCACACGTCCTTGCGCTGAGGGCATGACCCGCTGAGCGCCAGTCGGCGGTGGGATAGGATTTCGATATCCGACCCACCGCCGACTTGTTGTATGAGGAGCGCAGATGACCGCCGAGGGACCCCACTTTGGGACCACGCCGCAAAACCCCGACCTGCTGCGGTGGATCGGCATTCAGGTCCTGCTGCTCGCAATCGCCTGGGTGATCGGCATGGTCGTGCGCCGCCTCCTGTCCTCGCGTATGACGATGTCCACGGCCTCGGCCACGCTCACCGGCCTGGGCGGCCTGTGGGGCGGCCTCCTGGTCGCAGGCTGGATCTTCTCATCCTCCGACATGTGGCGCCCCTACATGATCGGGGTTGCCGCCCTGGTTGCCCTCGTCGTCGTCGTCATCGTCTCCCTGGTCGTCGCGTACCTGCATCCGCGCCCCGGCCTCGACCCCATCGCGGAGGTAGCCAAGCGCGGCGAATCCGACTCCCTCGAATTCAAGTCGAGCGCGCGCTGGAACATGCGCGCCGGCAAGCGCGACGACGCCATGGAAACCGTCATCGCGAAGACCGTCGCCGCGTTCATGAACTCCGGCGGCGGCACTCTCCTCATCGGCGTGGACGACGACGGGCGCCTCATCGGCCTCGGCCCCGACTATGCGACCCTCAAGACCCCGGACGCCGACCGCTTCGAGCTGTGGATCCGCGACCTGTGGGGCCAGCGCCTGGGGACCAACGCGGCCGCGCTGCCCCTCCTCGACTTCGCCGAGGCCACGGACCCCCAGGAGGGTTACGGACCCCAGGACGTGTGCCGCGTGACCATTCCGCCCGCCCTGGGGCCGGTGTACCTGCGCGGCCCGAAGGGCAAAGGCGAGGCCGAGCTGTGGGTGCGCGTCGGCAACTCGACGCGGCGCCTCGACGTGACCGATGCCGTGCAGTACGTGGCGATGCGTTGGCCGGCGTATGCGCGCGTCTCGCTGCTCACTCGCCTGCGCCTCACCCTGACGCTGCGCCGCCACCGCAACACTCCGGCCCGCCTGCCGCAGGTCGTTGAGCGCGTCCTCACGGAGCGTGCGAAGCGCGGGGCTCCGGGCGCTGACGAGGAGTGAGCCGGGGCGGTTTGTGGGCGTAGAACGGGTGCCAGGCGTTTGGGGTTGCCGCTGGAGCGGTGAGACAGCGTGTGGGCTTGTTGCTAAGTGGTGTTACACCACTTAGCGGGGTATTACACCACCTCGGAGGTGGTGTAATGCTCCCTAACTGGTGTAATGCTCCCTAACTGGTGCAGCGCTGCCTGCCGAGGCTGGGATGGTTGTTCGTTGAAGAGCTTTGGGGGCGTACCTTTCCGCGTGTTGGCTTGTTGCTCAGTGACACTGCACTACTTGGCGCAGCTGTGCACCACTTAGTAGCTAGTGCAATGTCACCCTAAGTGGTGCATTGCTTCCTTAACTGGTGCAGCGCCTCTCGTGCGGAGCTGGGCCGAGCATTTCGAGGATGTGTGGATGCGTCCGATGTTGCCGGTTGGGGTCTGTCGGGAGGAAAAGCCCACAGTCGTGCTTGTTGCGGGAGATGGTGCACCCGATCCGTAGGCATTACACCCCTTCTGATCGGGTGTAGCGCGACGTAACGGGTGCATCGCGACGTAACGGGTGTAGCGCGACGTAACGGGTGCATCGCGACGGAACGGGTGTATCGCGACGTAACGGGTGCAAGGCTGCCCGGTCTGGTTTGGCCGGAGGCTTGTTGAGGGATAGGGGGTGCACCTTGCCGCGTGTTGGCTTGTTGCTAAGTGGTGTTACACCACTTAGCGGGTATTGCACCAGCTCGGAGGTGGTGTAATGCTCCCTAACTGGTGTAATGCTCTCTAAATGGTGCAGCGCCTCTCGCGTGGCCTTCGTAAAACAGGCGTGGAGTGCGTCAGCGACGGACTCAGACTACGGTCGTGGGGCGCAGTGGCCGCCTTCAATGCTCACCACACCCGCGTGCACGAGCCAGAGCTACGTGCGTAAGCGGCGCAGCAGGGATGCATAGGAGGGCAACAAGCAACAGGGGAGGGGCCCAAGCCGTGTGGCTCGGACCCCTCCCGTAGCTGTGCGAACGCAGCGCGATCGCCACGCTTCACGCCGACGCTACGCGCCAGCACTTGAGCGAGTAGTGCACGGCGCTAGCGCCTCACTCGCCGCCCTTGCGGCGGCGGATGCGCTTGCGGGCGCGGGGCGCGCGCTCAGCACCAGCCGAAGCAGAACCGGAATCAGCGTGCTGCGAGTGCTCGCCACGGCCGCGGCCACGAGTGCCGCGATCGGAACGGCCGGCCTTGCCGGCGTTCAGCTTTTGCGATCCCCGTCCTGGGCGCCACGACGCGAGCCGCGCGAACGCGATGACTCGGAAGAGGAGCCACGCGACGAACGACCACGGCCACCACGCGAGCCACCACGCGAGCCGCCAGAACCCGAACGCGAGCCGCCCCGGCCTCGTCCCTCGGAGCGGGGAGCGGAGCCACCCAGGTCCTCGAGAACCTCGGCGTCCAGGCCGGCGCGCGTGCGCTTGGCGCGCGGCAGGCGACCCGTCGTGCCCTCCGGGATGTCCAGGTCGGTGAACAGGTGGGGGGAGGTGTGGTAGGTCTCGAGCGGATCCGGCACGCCCAGGCCCAGGGCCTTGGAAATCAGCGACCAGCGCGGAATGTCGTCCCAGTCGACGAAGGTGATGGCCGTGCCCGAGTTGCCCGCGCGGCCCGTGCGGCCGATGCGGTGGATGTAGATCTTCTCGTCTTCGGGGCACTGGTAGTTGATGACGTGCGTGACGTCGTCGACGTCGATGCCTCGCGCGGCGACGTCGGTGGCGACCAGGACGTCGACCTTGCCGTTACGGAAGGCGCGCAGAGCCTGCTCACGGGCGCCCTGGCCCAGGTCGCCGTGCAGCGAGCCGACGGCGAAACCGCGGGCGGTCAGGTCCTCGCCCAGGCGGGCGGCGGTGCGCTTGGTGCGGCAGAAAATGACGGTGCGGCCGCGACCCTCCGCCTGGAGGATGCGGGCGACGACCTCGACCTTGTTCATGGCGTGAACGCGGTAGATGACCTGCTTGACCGTGTTGACGGTCTGGTTCTGGTCGTCGGGATCCTGCGCGCGGATGTGGGTCGGCTGGACCATGAAGCGGCGGGCGAGGGCGACGACGGGGCCGGGCATGGTCGCGGAGAACAGCATGGTGTGGCGGTTCTCGGGGACGCGGCTGAGCAACGTCTCGACGTCGGGCAGGAAGCCCAGGTCGAGCATTTCGTCGGCCTCGTCGAGGACGACGGTCTCCACGCCGGACAGGTGCAGGTGGCCCTTGCGCAGCAGGTCGATGAGGCGTCCGGGCGTGCCCACGACGATGTCGGCGCCACGCTCGAGAGCCTCGATCTGGGGCTCGAAGGCGACGCCGCCGTAGATTTCGACGATGCGGGTCGACAGGTACTTGGCGGCCTCGCGCAGATCCTGGGCGACCTGCTTGGTGAGCTCGCGGGTCGGCAGGATAATCAGCGCCTGCGGCTTGTTCGGGTTGAGCAGGTCCTCGTAGCCCTCTTCGTCGGGCGCGATGACGTCCTCGAGGACGGGGATGCCGAAGCCGAGGGTCTTGCCGGTGCCGGTCTTGGCCTGGCCGATGATGTCGTGGCGCTCCAGCGCGGGGCCGAGCGTCAGGGCCTGGATGGGGAAGGGGTGCGTGATGTCCTTGTCTTCGAGGGCGTCGACGATCGGGTCGGTGACGCCAAAGTCCGCGAAGGACTTCTTGTCGAGGTCCTCGCCGCCCTTGCCGGTGATGTCCGGGGTGGCCTCTTCGACCTCGGGGGCTGCGGGCTTGATGTTGCCGAGGCGGACGACGCCTGCGGAGTATTCGACGGACGAGGCCGGGGCGGCCTTCTCGGTGGCGTCAACGTCGGTGGTGGGCACAGTTGCCTCAGTGCTCGTGTTGGTCACGATCTACCTTGTCTCCCGGGCTTTTCCGGGGTTGGGGTCGGTGCCGATCGCGCATTATCTGGCGCGGGGAAACTCGTCCGCGCGTACGTGTTATGTCTTAAGAATGCGACCGGTCTTCCGGTGGTCACCTTTCAGTGTAATGGTGTGGGAGGAGTTCGCGAGGGAGGGGCTGGTCACAGAGACGGGTACTCATCGGGCAGAACAGGGTCCGATGCGGCGGGCCGTGGAGCTTGTCAGGCACTATGCTGGAGTCATGGCACACGAGTTTGATTCCGTCCCCGCCGACGACGCCGAAGTCCTCGGTATTCTCGCCTATTCGTCGCTCGCGTTCATGACGCGCCTGGCGAAGGACGGCGAGCAGGCCCCCACGTTCGAGGCCCACGTGGAGCATGCGCGTATGGCGGCACGCTGCTTCAAGCTTTACCAGCAGCTGGAGGTGTGGAGTGAGCACCGCGGCTTTGACCTGCTGGCGGCTGGTGATGCGTTCTCGGGCGCGTATGACGACCTGGATGCGCGCACGCGTCCCACCACGTTCGCGGAGCGGGCCGTCAAGACGTTTATTACCCGCGGAATGCTCGGTGACATGCTGATCCGCGTCGCGCAGGTGCATGGCTTGTTTGATGGGATTGAGGACGTGTGGCCCTTCGAGCAGGGGCACTGGGTGCGCGCGCACTTGGGCCCGCAGATCGAGGCTGACGAGCAGCTGGCGGCTCGCCTGTCCCTGTGGGGTCGCCGTGTGGCGGGTGAGGCCCTCGGTCTCGTCCGCGCGACGCTGTTCACCTACCCGTCGCTGGCGGCATCCCCGGAGAACGTCGACGAGATCACGGAGTACGTGATCAAGCGTCACGGGGAGCGCATGAAGGACATTCACCTGAAGGCCTGAGGCTCGGGGTATAGACGAGGCCGGGGTTCCTCGGGCGGTTTCTGTCCGCTCGGGTTCCCCGGCCTCGTTTGTCTGGGCGCGAATTAGTGGAGCGCGAAGCCGACGCGACGCTCGGTCTTGGCGGCGATCTGCACGTAGCCGATGGCGTGGGCGGGTACGAGGGTGCGCTGGCCCTTGGTGTCGGTGAGGTCGAGGACGCCGTGGGGGGGAGGCAAGGGCCTCGTTGACCTTGGCCATGAGCTCGTTTTCGCTCATGTCGACGTCGAGGCCGAGCAGGTTCTTGTTGCCGCGGATGCCGATGAGGATCTCCATGATGACTCCTTGCTGGTAAATATCGTCATGGCCATCATATGTGCCGCAGATGTGGGTGGGGTCTGCGAGTATTGCGTTATGAGCGAAATTCAGGTCAGGTTGCGCAGCCGGAGCGCCGATTGGTGGCGTCTGCCGGAGCTGAACGCGAACCAGCGCGCGGTCGTGGACGCGGCGCACTCGGGTGACGTGATCGCGCGCGGCGCGCCGTCGTCGGGACGGAGCACGTGTGCCCTGGCCGTGTTCGAGCAGGCGGTCTCCCGGGGCCGCTCCGCGCTGATTCTCGCTCCTGATCGCACGCGTGCCGACGTGCTGACCCCGCGTGCGCAGGCGCTTGGCCCGGACGCGGTGCGCCCGGTGCGCACGCCCGCATCTTTCGCCTATCAGGTGGTGGCCACGTGGCGTACCCAGCGCGACGTGCCGTTGGAGGGCGTGGAGCTGGTGACGGGCGCTGCCCAGGATCAGATGCTCGCCGAGGCCCTGGAGTCGGTGGAGGCCCCGTGGCCGCAGGACATTGGCCCGCAGATGCGTGCGATGTCGGCGTTCCGCGCTGAGCTGCGTAACCTGGTGGCCCGCGCGGGCGAGGCCGGGATGGGCGCGTCCGAATTGTCCGAGGCCGGGGCCCGGTTTGGCCGCCCGGAATGGCAGGGTGCGGGCGCGATCGTCGCGGCGCTGGAGGAGGGGCCCGAGCGCTCCCCGGAGTATCCGCGCACCCTGCGCGTGGACCTGTCGCGGATCCAGGCGCTCGCGGCCGACCTGATCAACGCGTGGGAGCAGGAAGCGCCCTCGCGCGGCGTGCAGGCGCCGTGCCCGGTGCCCGACGTCGTGATCGTCGATGACCTGCAGGATTGCACGCCCTCGACGCTGAGGCTGCTGGAGGCGTGCCGCGACGCGGGTGCCCGCATCGTTGCCTTCTCGGATTCCGATGTGGCCGTGGCCGGGTATCGTGGCGGTGAGCCACACCTGGACCGCAGGCTCGCTAGTGCTCTTGGCGTTGAGATCGCTGAGCTGGGCCAGGTCTACGATACGTCGCGCGCTGTGCGCGAGTTGGCTCGCCAGGCCTGCGCTCGTATCGCCCAGTCCGGATCGCCGGCCCGGCGAGAGGCCGGCGTCGCGGACGACGCCCCGGACGGACGGCTCGTCACTCACCTGGGAGCCACGCCCTCGCAGATGGGGGCCCTCATCGCGCGCGCCCTCAGGTCCCACCACCTGCACGACGGCATCGACTTTTCGGACCAGGTCGTTATCGTGCGCAGCTCCTCGATGGTTGCCGAAACCAGCCGCTACCTGGCGCGCGGTGGCGTGCCTGTCGCGGGCGGCAGCCGGGCCTTCGACTTCGCGACCCAGCCGACGACGCGCCTGCTCCTGGACCTGGTGACCATGCCGACGGGCCAGAGCGATACGGACGTGGCCGTGCGCCGCGAGCTCGCCGAGCGCCTCCTGCCCTCGCCCCTCGTGCGCGCCGACTCCCTGGCCGTCCACAGGCTGCTGCGCCGCCTCAACGCTGCGCGCGCCCTGGCCGCTGAGGAGGCGGGCGACGAGGCCGCGCCGATCCCGCTGACGATGGCCGACCTCGTCGCTGATCCTGAGACGTGGCGCGCGACGCTCGAGAAGGGAGCCGAGGCGCCGGGGCGGCGCGGGTGGAATGACCGCTCGCTTGCGCGGGCGCTGACGAAGACGGCGGCCATGTGGGAGCTTGCAGTGTCGGGTGGGGAGCGTCCCCAGGAACGCCTGTGGGCCCTGTGGGAGGCGTGTGGTGTCGGCGAAGACTGGCGAGATCGGGCGATCGCGTCGGACGAATCGTCGGGCTGGTACGACGACCAGCTGGACGCTGTCGTCGCACTTATGCGTGTCGCGGACGTGTGGGAGCAGCGCAACCCCGCCGGCTCGGCCGTACGCTTCGCCTCCGAGCTGCTGGCTGGCTCGGTCCCTATTGACACGATCTCGCGCGTGGGCGTGCGCCCGGGCGGTGTCGAAGTACTTACCCCCGCGCAGGCGATGGGGCGCCACTGGCAGGTGGTCGTTCTCGCGGGCTTGCAGGATGGGGCATGGCCGAACCTGCGTCTGCGCGATCGGATCCTGCGCGCCGACCTGCTGGCGGACGTGGGGGCTGGCAGGTTCGCCGTGGGAGAGGACGGGCGTGAGAAGCTCATCGATTCAACCCGTGCCGCCCGGCGTGCGGTGTTGGATGATGAGTATCGCCTTTTCGTCGCGGCCGTGACGCGCGCGCGGTGCGTCGTGCACGCCGGCGCGGTGCGCTCGGAGGACTCGGCCCCCTCGGTCTTTTTCGACCTGGTGGCGCGCCTGGCGGGCACACACAGAGAGAATGACATCGTGCCGGTGGATCCGGTCGAGGCGCCGCTGTCGCTGTCCGGGCACATCGCGGACCTTCGTGCGCGTGCGGCTTCGCCGGACGATCCGGTAGACGCCGAGCTCGCGGCCACGCTGTTGGCCCTGATGGCGCGCGAAGACGTGCTCTCCGCGCAGCCGCAGCGGTGGCTGGGCGCCGGCGGTACACCCACGACGGACGCGGAGTACACGGGTGAGCTCACGCTGTCCCCCTCGCAGTTTGAGCGCGCGCTGGCGTGTCCGCTGCGTTGGTTCCTCACCACCATCGGCGCTGACGGCCCATCGAACGCGGCGGCCAGCCTCGGCACTCTCATTCACGCCGTGGCTGAGGAACACCCGCACGGCACACCGGAGGAACTCACCGAGGCCCTTGAGGCCCGCATCGAGGAGCTGGGCTACAACCTGGACACGTGGGCGGGGCGTGTCGCCGATCGACACGCCCGCGACATCGTGAACAACCTGGCCACCTACCTGGAGGGTATTCCCGGGCCGGTTGAGGTCGAGCAGGCGGTGTCCGCTCAGGTCGAGGGAGTGACCATTCGGGGGCGCATGGACCGCCTCGAGCACGTCGATGAGGGGGTTCGCGTCACCGACCTGAAGACGGGGGGCAATTCGGATCCGTATCGAAAGGTTGATGAGAACGCGCAGCTTGCGGCTTACCAGCTGGCTCTTCTCGCCTCGGGTGAGGACGTTGCGGGCGCTCGTATCGCGCTGCTTGGCACGAAGAAGAAGCCTCAGACGTTCGATCAGAAGCCACTGCAGGGTGAGGCGCTTGCGCAGTGGCGCAATAAGGTTCGCGAGGTCGCTGAGTCCGCGCGAGGCCCCTACTTTGAGGCGCGCCCCTCGGATGCGGCCTGCGCGTACTGTTCGTTCGATCGGCTGTGCCCGGCACGCGAGCGCGGCCATAAGGTGGTGGAGTGACGTGGGAAAGGACAGCGCAATGAATCTTGGCGCCCTGCAGATTCAGGCAATTGTCGATGCAACGAAGACTCCGACCCCGGAGCAGGTTCGCGTGGTCGAGGCTCCGCGCCGCCCGCTCCTCGTCGTCGCGGGCGCCGGGTCGGGTAAGACCGAGACCATGTCGATGCGGGTCCTCTGGCTCCTGGCGAACCACCCGGATCTGACCCCGTCGTCGATCCTTGGCCTCACCTTCACGCGCAAGGCGGCCGGCGAGCTGGGGGAGCGCCTGCGTGAACGCATCCGTCTGCTTTCACGCGAGATGCCGCAGCTGCGTGAGCGTCTCGACGAGGACCCGGTGTCGCTGACCTACAATTCCTTTGCGGAGCGCATCGTCTCCGAGCATGGCATGCGTATCGGGATCGACCCGGACTTTTCGATGCTCTCCGAGGCGGGGGCAATCGACCTGATGACGCAGATCGTTGAGTCGTGGCCGACAGACCTAGACGATGACCTCAAGCCGCTGAGCGCGGTGGAAAAGGTCCTGCATCTGTCGGGCGAACTCGCCGAACATGGGTACACGGTGGAGAGTGCGCGCGAGGCCCTGGAGGAGCTGGGGCGCGAGCTCGAGCAGGTGGGCGAGACGAATGGCGATGCGCGGGACCTGCTGCGTGCAAACCGTCGCCGTATCGCTTTTCTCGGTCCGATCGAGGCCTATCAGCAGCGCAAGCGTGACATGGGTGTCCTGGACTTTTCCGACCAACTGGTCCTGGCCAACCGCATTGTGCACGAGGCTCCGGCCGTGCGTTTGGCTCTGCGCGAGGAATTCCACGCGGTCCTCCTTGACGAGTTCCAGGACACGTCGGTGATCCAGATGGACCTCCTCTCCACGCTGTTTAGCGACCACGCAGTGACCGCGGTGGGAGACCCGAATCAGGCGATTTACGGATGGAGGGGGGCCTCGGCCTCGTCCCTGGAGTCTTTCCTGGAGCGTTTCCAGACCGGCGCATCGGAAGAGGGGCAGACGCTCACCCTATCCACGGCCTGGCGAAACGACGTGTCGATTCTGGACGCTGCGAACAGGGTGGCGGCACCCCTGCGGGAAGTGGCGTCCTATCAGCAGGGAAAGGATGCGCTCAAGGCGCAATCGCCCGTCCTGGTTCCCAGGGGTGGGGCGGGGCGCGGCACGGTGGACATCGCGTATTCGCAGTCCTACGACGAGGCCTTGGCCGCGACCGTCGACTTCGTGCGGCGTGTACGCTCGCAGCCGACGAAGGACGGTAAGCGACGCACGGTTGCCGTCCTCAGTAGGCGGCGCAAGGACTTCCCTTTCATCGATGCCGCGCTGCGCGATGCTGGCATCCCTACGGAGATCATGGGCCTGGGTGGTCTGCTCGATCAGCCTGCCGTGCAGGACGTGCGCGCCGCCTTGGAACTGGCATACGACGTGGAGGCATCCCCGTGGCTGGCTCGTCTGCTGGCTGGCATTGACCTGGGTGCGGCCGACCTGATGGCGCTGGGTGACTGGGCGCGTTTCCTGGCACGTCAGGAGGGTGTTCACCCTCATCAGGCGGTTCTTTTGGATGCGGTGGATTCCCCTCCGAAGCCCGGGTGGGCGGCAGAGGGGCGGCCCGCAATCAGCGAGGAGGCGGTGCGCCGCGTGCGTCTGCTGGGCGAACGGCTGCGTCAGGTGCGCGAGGGTGTGGGACGCTCGGTCACCGAGCAGGTGGAGCGGGCGATCCTCATCATGGGCACCCTGGACGATGTGATCGCGGATCCGCTGTCGATGGGTGGGCGCGCAGCTCTCGATGAGTTCATCGCTGTGACCGCCGCATACGATAAGGAGACCCCGGGCGCGTCGCTCGGGTCGTTCCTCGCGTACCTGCGGGTGGCCGACGAACGAGAAAAAGGCTTGGAAGCGCCGCTAGGTGAACCCGACCCGCGCGCCGTACAGATTTTGACGGTTCACGGATCGAAGGGGCTCGAGTGGGACGGGGTCGTCGTCTTTGGTCTCAGCGACGGTGTCTTTCCCTCCCACGGGAAGGGCAAGAAGTCCGTGGCGTGGCAAGATGAACCGCCCTACGAAAAGGCTTGGCTGACGCAGGGCGGGGATCTGCCGCACCCGCTGCGCGGAGACTACGCGGACTTGCCTCCCTTCGAATTGGATGTCGAGGGCGCGAAGAAGCCGTCGGCAGCCTACGTGAAGTGGATGAAGGAGGAGTACGGGCGTGCAGTTGGCGTCTATGCGGAGCGCGAGGAGCGCCGACTGGCATACGTGGCGATGACGCGTGCGCGTAGTGCACAGCTATTGGTGGGTTCGTGGCTCTATCCTGGCAGTTTGTCGCCGAAGTTCCCGGCGCGCTATCTGATGGAAGCAAGCGCCCAGCTCTTTGAGCACACACCGGAACCGTCCGCCGGCACTATCGAATCTGTGGAGGATCCGGGAATGTGGGGCAGCGGCACCTGGCGCGACATGGGTGTTGCTCCTGCGATGGGGGGCGGGGCATGCTTGATAACGCCGGTCCCGGGCGTGGAAGACCGCGTGGAGCTGAGCAGCCCGACGGCTTCGGAGACCTTCCCGCCTGCGCCTGGCCCCTCGCGTCAGCGCGTTGCGGCTGCCGCTGCGGCAGTGCAGGCGCAGATCGACGCGATGCCCGAGGACCAGGACGTGTACGAGGCCTTGGCGCAGTTGGGGGAGGACCCGGCGGTGCGCGATACGGTTGCCCTCATCGAGGAGTACCTCCTGTCCCGGGAGACGCCAGTTGTCGATCTGTGGGCGGAGCGTGTTCCCGCGACCTCAGTGTCGGCCCTCCTACAGGACGCTGATGAGTTTGCACGCGACATGCGCAGGCCGATGCCGACTCGCCCCAGCTCGTTCTCCGCGTTGGGTACGGTGTTTCATGCGTGGGTGGAGCGCGAGCTCCACCTTGCGAGTGCGGATCCAGCCTCGGAGACTGCTGAGAGCCCCGGCGTGAGCGCGGGGGAGGACGGCGCGCTGGCCGGGGGCGATGATGTCGTGGACGAGGCCCTGCTGACGGATGGTGAGCGCGAGCGCCTGGAGCGGCTGCGCGCCAACTTCCGCGCCTTTGTTGCGGGCGAGCTGGCGGATTACCGGGCTGTCGCGATCGAGGAGGCCTTCTCGGTGGAGGTGGGCGGAGTGTCCGTCCAGGGGCGCATCGACGCCGTGTTTGAACGCGTGAGCGGGGATGGTCCCCGCTATCTGGTCGTCGACTGGAAGAGCGGGCGCCCGGTGAGCGCGACGACCAAGCCGGACAAGGTCGCCTATTTCGTCACCCAGCTGCGCCTGTACCAGCGCGCGTGGGCGGCCCGCATGGGAGTGGATGCATCCGAGGTGGGTGCGATGGTCGCCTTCCTGGCGGGCCCCTCGCACCACACGCTCGAGAGCCTCGAGGCGATGCTCGGGGCGGGCGCGTCATCCCTGGATGATGCGCTACGGGATGTTCTCGACAATTAAATCCCTGTTTAATCGAAGTGGAGGGGTGACAGGCGGATAAGAGTTTGTCAAAAACGGTTGAAAAGACTGTTAGCTGTGCGTCGTCAGGGCTTCACAGGTGAGTCGTGCTTAATCGTCAGGTGTGATGAATTTTAAAATATAGCTTGTGTGTCCTGTTCGGAGGCTGGTACAGTTGTCCTGTCAATTTCAATGACGAGAGACGGCACTTTCGGGAACGTTCCCGGACACGCGCTACAGAGAGGCAGCGCGAGACCTGGAACTCCGGTGCCCCTGACAAGGAAGGAGCGCAGCGTGCGCCCCACTATCTCCAAGTTCCTCGCACTCGGTGCGACCGCCTCGGCCTTCGCCCTGCTGGCAGGAGCGTGTGGTTCCGGAAGCACCGCGTCCAACGGATCTGGTGCTGACCAGGTCCACCAGATGTACACCTGGGTCTCCACGGACAACGACCGCGCCCAGTGGCAGTCCTTCGTCGATGCGGCCAAGGAGAAGGATCCCAACTTCACCCTGACCTTCGACGGCCCGGCCTTTAACGACTACTGGACCAAGGTTAAGACCCGCATGGTCGCCTCCGACGCACCCTGCATCCTCACGACTCAGGCCGCTCGCGCGCAGGAGCTGTCCGGCCTGCTTGAGCCTCTCGACTCCTACATGGAAGCCGCCGGCATCAAGGCCTCCGACTACAACGCTGCGATGATGCAGGGTATGACGGTGGACGGACACGTTCTGGCTCTGCCCTACGATGCCGAGCCCGACGTCCTGTACTACAACCGTGAGATGTTCGAGAAGGCCGGCCTGGAAGCCCCCTCGACCTCCTACACGACCGAGCAGTTCCTCAAGGACGCCAAGGCTCTGACGGGGGACGGCAAGTACGGCGTCGCCGTCAAGCCGTCCCTCCTGGGCAATGCCCCCGGTGACTTCGGCATCGCGTTTGGTGGCCAGGTCTCCAAGGACGGCAAGAACACTCTGACGGATCCCAAGTTCGTTGAGGGTGTCCAGTTCGCCTTCGACCTGGTCCACAAGGAGCAGGTTGCGGTTGCCCCCAACGCCGCCGACAACGATGGCCCCGCGCAGACTGCCTTCACCTCCGGCACCGCCGCGATGATCGTGGACGGCCCGTGGATGTACGGCTCCTTCGAGAAGGAGCTGGGCGATAAGCTCGGCGTCGCGGTCCTGCCGACCCCGACCGGTCAGCCTCGCGCGGTCATCCAGGGTTCCGGCTTCGGCATCTCGAAGTCCTGCCCGGACAAGCAGGCTGCGTTCAATGTCCTCAAGGAGCTCGTGACCCCCGAGGTCATCGGCACCGTTGCTGACAAGCAGGGCACCGTTCCCTCCGTCGAATCCGCGATGGACAAGTGGGCGGCCAACAAGCCCGAGGACAGCGCCGAGGCCGTGCGCGTCCTCCTCGAGAACGGCACCCCGCTCGTGACCACGTCGACGTGGAACCAGATCAACACGTCCTTCCAGCAGTACTCGCCTGAGGGCTTCCGCGGCACCAAGACCGCTCAGGACATCCTCACCGATCTGCAGAACTCCGCTGGCTGAGCCCAGCTCACCATGAACGAGGCCGGGGACCGCTCGGTTCCCCGGCCTCGTTTCGTGGGTTTCTATCCGTTAACGCTAACGGTGGCGTGAGCGGGACTGTGGAACCCACTGATACTCGACGAAAGGTGTGCATAGCTCATGAGCGTTGACACTGTGAAACCCGGCCGCGAGGCGTCCTCGGGCGCGGCGGACGCGGGGGAGGCGAAGGCCTCCAAGCGCGGCAAAGACTCCGCGCGCGCCGAGGGCCGGCGGGGCGATGGCCTGCGCGCCCTCGTCTACCTCTCGCCCGGAATGACGGGCTTCCTTGTCTTCATCGTCCTGCCTCTGATCGCATCCCTCGTGATCTCCTTCTTCGACTGGTCGATCTTCGGAGGCGGCCGCTTTATCGGAGTGGAAAACTACCGGCGCATGCTCAGCGGCGAGGACCCGGCGTTCTGGACGGTCATGCGCAACACCGTCGTGTTCGCCGCCTGCTACACAGCGCTGAACCTGGTGATCTCGATCGGCCTGAGCTACTGGCTCCAGCGCGTTCCCGAATGGCTCAGCCGCGTCCTGCGCGTCATCTTCTTCATTCCGGTCGTCACGCCGATGGTCGGTAACGCGCTGATCTGGCGCCTCATGCTCTCCGACAACGGCGTGGTCAACTCGGCTCTGGCCATCTTCGGGATCGAGCACAT
The DNA here is from genome assembly GCA_916438945.1 of uncultured Actinomycetaceae bacterium. Classification (GTDB taxonomy): domain Bacteria; phylum Actinomycetota; class Actinomycetes; order Actinomycetales; family Actinomycetaceae; genus Pauljensenia. Next base: position 171,646 of record CAKAGS010000003.1, read on the forward strand.
TCCCTTCCTGAACCACCCGGCGCTCGCGATGGGCTCGCTGCTCATGATGAGCCTGTGGCAGGGCCTGGGCTACAACATTGTCGTCCTGACGGCTGGTCTCAACGGCCTGAACACCTCGGTGCTCGAGGCCGCGACGATCGATGGCTGCAACGGCGTCCAGCGCTTCTTCAAGGTCGTCTTCCCGATGATTTCCCCGACTGTCTTCTTCTGCACGGTCATGACGATCATCGGCGCCTTCAAGGTCTTCGCTCAGCCCTACTTCCTGACGCTGGGCGGCCCGGGAGAGGCGACCAACACGATCGTGCTGGCCCTGTACCGCAACGGTTTCTCTTTCGACAAGCTCGGCTACGCGTCCGCCATGGCGTGGGTGCTCTTCGTGATTGTCATGACGGTGACGGCCCTGCAGTTCGCTGGCCAGAAGAAGTGGGTGAATTACGATGCATAACAAGAAGCGTCTTTCCACGATCATTTCGGTGGTCCTGCTCGGGAGCATCGCGGTCGGTTTCCTCTTCCCCTTCGTGTGGATGGTGGCGACCTCCCTCAAGCCCACGACCGAGGTTTTCAGCCTGAGCCCGACGGGTAGCAGGATCGCCTGGGACAACTATCCGTCGGCTCTTAACTCGATTCCCTTCGGTCGAGTCGTCCTCAACTCGTTCATCGTCTCGCTGGCTGGCGCGGCCCTCGTGGTCGTTGTGTCGGTCCTGTCCGCCTACGCGTTCGCTCGCCTGCGCTTCAAGGGTCGCGACCAGCTGTTCATGCTGTTCCTGGGCACGCTGGTGCTGCCCCAGGAAGTCCTCGTGATCCCGCTGTACATCGGCATGCAGCGCATGGGCCTGGTGAACTCCTACTTCGCCCTCATCGTGCCCTTCGCGTTCGGCGCGTTCGGGGCGTTCCTGATCCGTCAGTTCCTCATGTCCCTGCCCCTCGAGTTTGAGGAAGCCGCCCGCATCGACGGCTGCAGCGACTGGCAGATCCTGACGAAGATCCTGCTGCCCCTGCTCAAGGCGCCGATCACGGTGGTTGGCGTGTTCGCGTTCATCGACTACTGGTCCGCGTTCCTGTGGCCCCTCATCGTGGTCAACGATTCGACGCTGGCGACGATCCCGCTGGGCCTGCAGATGTTCTCGGGTGAGCGCGGCACCGACTGGGGTCCGCTGATGGCCGCGGTCACGATGACGACGATCCCGTCGATCCTGCTGGTCGTGTTCCTGCAGAAGCAGCTGGAAAAGGGCGTCACTCTGGGCGCCTTCGGAGGACGGTGATGAGCGTGAGCGAGAACAGCGAGCTGATGGCGGACGCCGAGCGCTGGAGTGCGCTGTCCCGCCCGACCCCGCAGTGGTTCGAGGACGCTCCCCTGGGGATCTTCGTCCACTGGGGCCCCTACTCGGTGCCCGCGTGGGCCGAGGACCATGGCGAGCTGGGCGTCGAGGATGACTGGGAGGCTTGGTTCACCCACAATTCTTACGCCGAGTGGTACTTCAACACGATCCGCATTCCGGGCTCCCCGGCCGCGCAGCGCCACAAGGACCTGTATGGGTCGGCCTCGTACGACGCCTTCCTGGACGCGTGGGATCCTGACGCATGGGATCCGGCCGAGTGGATGCGCCTGTTCCACCGTGCGGGCGCCGGATACGCGGTGCTCACGACGAAGCACCATGACGGCGTGACCCTGTGGGACGCTCCCGAGACGGGCACGCGTAACACGGTGCGCCGTGGACCGCGCACCGACCTCGTGGCGGGCTTCGCGGATGCCGCGCGAGACGAGGGCCTGCGGGTTGGCCTGTACTACTCGGGCGGCCTCGACTGGCACTACCGCCCCCACCGCCCGATCCTCTCCGAAGACGACTGCAAGGATCTGTGCCGCCCCAAGGACGCGGACTACGCGCGCTACTGCTTCGTGCACGTGCGCGACCTGATCGACCGCTACCAGCCCGACGTCATCTGGAATGACATCGAGTGGCCGGACGAGGGCAAGAACTTCGGCCCCCACGGCCTGGGCACGCTCTTCGAGTACTTCTACGCGGCGCGCCCCGAGGGCGTGACGAACGACCGCTACGGCGGCGTTCACGCGGACTACCTCACGAGCGAATACCAGCACATGGGCGACTCTGAGACGAGTGGGAAACCCTGGGAGAACTGCCGCGGCGTCGGCCTGTCGTTTGGCTACAACCGCGCCGAGGGCGAGCACCAGTACCTCAGCGGCGCGGCCGCCGTCCGCCACCTGGTGGACGTGGTCTCGCGCGGCGGTCGTCTCCTGCTCAACGTGGGTCCGAAGGCCGATGGCACGATCCCGCGCGAGCAGCGCGAGTGCCTCGAGGGCCTGGGTGCCTGGAACGAGCTGTACGGTTCGGAGCTGCGCGGCGTGCGAGCGGCGTCGGCCGAGGACCTCGAGGCCGTTACCGCGCAGTCCTCGCAGGACGAGGCCTGGGTGCGTCTTCTCGTTCACGAGGACCACGTTGCCGTGGTGGCGGATGCGTCCGTCACGCGGGTGTCGGGTCTGCCGAGCGGATTCGACTACTCGCGTTCCGTGATTCTCACGCCGGGTGCGGCGTGCGCCGGGGATGGCCAGAGCCTGACCCTGCAGGCGGGGGAGTATCCTCCGATCGATGCTCGCGGCGATGCTCTGCCGCTGGTGATCACAGCTCCTCGAGTGTGAGACGAGGTTGTCGGCGCGGGCCTTCAGGCTCGCGCCGACAACCTTTTATACGAGCAGCGGCACCGTCGCCACGATCGTCGTCGCGATGACAAGGAGCAGGGCGAGCATGACACAGCGCAAGAGTATGATCGCGAGTCATCGTGGCAGCTCGAGTGCGATGCGCTCGCGGCGCGTGAGATTGATGGGGGTGGAAGCGAATGAGTCGCTTCCACCCCCGGGTGATTCGCGCGGGAAGTTGAGGAACCGCGCGAAGCTGCTCACTGACCCAGCAGCGTGCCCAACACGTAGTCACGCGCGATGTGCGCGTACTCGAGCGGAGGAGCGATCTTCGGATCCTGCTCGGCCTCAACCAGGATCCAGCCCTTGTAGCCGTGCTCAACGAGGAACGCATAGGGCTCGGTGAAATCGATGGTGCCGTCGCCGGGGACCGTGAACATGCCGGCGAGGAAAGAGTCGAGGAAGGAGCGCTTGGCCGCTCGCGATTCTTCCATCTTGGCGGGGCGCACGTCCTTTGAAGTGCACGTGCTTGATGCGGTCGATTGCGCCGCGCAGGAGACCCATGACGTCGCCATCGCCCACGAACGCGTGGCCCGTGTCGAAGAGCAGGGAGACCTTGTCCGGATCGGTCAGTTCGAGCAGGCGCAGCGTCTCATCCTTGGTCTGGACGACAGTGCCCAGGTGGTGGTGGTAGACCAGGTCAAGGCCGTACTCGTGGGCGATCTCGCCGAGCTTGTTCAGGCCCTGGGACAGGACCGGCCATTCCTCGTCCTTGAGGACGGGCTTGTTCTCGAAGATACAGATGTCGCGGATACCCTGCACCGAGCCGGTCTGCTCGGAGACGACGACGCGGGTCGCGCCCAGGAACTGCAGGTACTCGCAGGTGGCGCGGAAGTCGGGGATGACGGCCTCGACGCCGTCGCGGACGATGAAGCTGGAGAACCACTGTGCGACGATCTTCAGACCCGCGGCATCGGCCTTTTCCTTGGTCTCTTCCTCCGAGGGGTACCAGCCGGCGACCTCGGTGCCAGCGAAGCCGGCCTCGGCCAGGTCGTTGAACATGACGTCGATGGTGTTCCATTCGCCGACCTCGGGAATGTCGTCGTTACGCCATGCGATGGGGTGCATGCCCCAGGTGATGCCATTGGGGTCGTTGATCGCGGTTGCGGGATCGTAGACGTGAGTCATTGCAGCTCTCCTATGAGTCGCGGTGTTGCATTGGCCAGTGTGCCGGTGCGTGTAATTCTAACAGAGAATGGTAGTTTGTTCAGACAAACTAAGGGTGAGAGGAGGGCGGGGGCACCGTAGCGTTCCCGCCCTATCGATCAGGAGAAGCGCTTCTCCATCTCCTTCTCGATTTCCTCCAGCGACTTGCCCGAGGTCTCAGGCATCACACGGAAGAGGATGACGGCGACCACGAGGTTGACGACGCCGTAGACGGTGTAGGTGAGGCCACCGCCCAGGCCCTCGATCATGACCGGGAAGGTCCAGCCGACGATGGCGTTGACGATCCACAGGCAGAAGACGGCGGTGCCATTCATGACGCCACGCACGTTGTTTGGGAAGATCTCACCCATCATGGTCCACACGATCGTGCCGTTCGAGGACTGGACGATCAGCATGAACACGGCCATGAGGCCGAGGATGACGTAGGCGGCCCACGCCGGGGGCGTCTGCTGAGCGTTCATGTAGGGGGCGATCATGAACTGGAAGACCGCGGCAATCGCGAGGAGGCAGATGCCCACGCCGATGACGTCGGCGATGAGGATCTGGCGGCGGCGGAACTTTAGAATCAGCCAGATGCCGAGGGCGGAACCAATCACGGACATGACGCCGTTAGCAACCTGGGCGACAATCGCGGAGGAGGTGTCCATGCCCGCGTACTGCAGGACCTTGGGCGCGTAGTACATGACGGTATTGACGCCCGTCAGCTGGTTGGTCGTACCCAGGAAGATGCCGACGATCATGAGCTTGCGCAGCCACGGGGTGCGCCACACGTGACCGAAGCCCTTGTGCTCGCTGGAGGTCTCGGCCTGGTAGACAGTCACGATTTCCTGGAGCTCGTCCACGATGGGGCCGTCAACGGCCTCGTTACGCACGCGTTTGAGGGCACCGATCGCCTCGTAGAGACGGTCCTTGGCCACGTACCAGCGCGAGGACTCGGGCATCAGGCGGATGCCGATCCACAGCGCGATGGCGGGGATGGAGCACAGGATGATCATGTAGCGCCACGTGTCGCCGTTACCGGCGGTGACGGTCAGCTGCGCGAGGAACTCGTGGTATTCGGCGGTGCCCAGAGTGCCGCCACGGGAGGCCTGCATGAGGGCCAGGGTGTCGAAGTTGATCGTCTGGCCGATGTACTCGGCGGGGAGCAGACCGGAGGGGTCGGCGGTGACGGTCAGCTCGGGGCCGCCGCGCATCGTGGCGATGAGCGCGTTGATCGAGAAGGCCAGGAGCTGACCGGTGACGATCATGAGCTGGTCGACGGCGACGATGGCGCCGCGGATGCGCTTGGGGGCGGTCTCAGCGAGGTAGACCGGAACCGTGGCGGAAGCGCCGCCAACGGCGAAGCCGAGGATGGCTCGGAAGATGTACATCACCCACACGTTGGGGGAGATGGCGTTGCCGATGGCGCCGAAGAAGAACAGGATCGCCAGGAGCGTGATGTTGTGGCGACGGCCCCAGCGGTCGGACATGATGCCGCCGAATAGGGCACCGAATGCTGCGCCGAGGAGGAGGACGCCGGAGATGCCGCCCTCTTCCAGCGCGGTCAGGCCGAGGCCGTGAGCGCCGAACGGCATGTACATGTAGGGCAGTGCACCGGAGATAACGCCCGTGTCGTAACCGAAGAGCAGGGAGCCGAGGGTGGCGACGGCGGCGATGGCAAACGCCACGGCGGGGCCCGGAGGCGGGCGTCTTCTCAACCGCGTCATGCAGTTGAGCTGGCGTCACCGTCGCGAGCGACAGGTTCTTGCTGGACATGGATTTCCTTAAGTACGTGTTTAGACCAGAATAATTGTTGATCGAAGGTGGTGGGGGCCGAGACACGGGGAACAGCGTGCCAGGCGCCGTCCGCTGCGGAGGCCACCACTGCCTCGTCGACTTCCGCGGTGCACCATGCGTCCGCGGCTGAGGGGGCGAGCTGAGTGGAGGTGGCGATCGAGGAGAGGAACTGCTGGGCCTCAATCGCCTTCATGTCAAAAGCCCATCGAGGTGCCGATGGCGGGCTGGAAGTGAGCCCACAGACCCCACGCCGGGTTTGCCATGGCGCGCGTGTAACCGTGGGTGGGTCCACCGTCTCCGATGCAGACCTCCAGCTCGTTGAATCGCTCGAAATTCCAGCGCACGCTGCCCTGTGTGCCGTATATCTCGACAACGTATTCGGCGCGAGGGCCGACGCTGACGTGAGACGATTCCAGGGGGCCGATGGCACCGTTGTCGAAGCGCACCAGAGCTGCGACATAGTCTTCGTTTTCGACCGGTCCGACCTCGTCGCCGATCTCGAAGCCGGAGCTACCCACACCCATCTTCGGGGGAATCGGGCGCTCCTTGATGAACGTATCGGTGATGGCGCTGACCGAGTCGATGCGCCCACGACGTACTGGGCCAGGTCCGCCCCGTGGCTCATCAGGTCCGACACCATGACGATGAGCGAGTAGCCGCGCGCAGACGCCGCAACGCGTAGATGGATGGAAAGCTCATCGAAATACGGGTTGGTCAGGTACGGAAGAATGAGGACGAGGCGCTTCGAATGTTCACCGGCCAACTCGGACGCTGCGGAATGTGGGTAGTAACCGAGTTTTTCAGCTGTTTCGAGGACGTGGGTGCGCGTTGAGGGACTCATGCGACCGCCACCGGACAGCGCCTGAGAGACGAGGCCTCGGGAGACACCCGCTGCTTTCGCGACGTCGGACTGCGTCACGGGACGCTCGCGTGTGGCCACGGGCACCTCCTTTACCCGCACACGATACGAAAGTCCCGGCGGGGAGGGAACCCCGCCGGGACTTTCGAGACGATATCAGGCCAGCGACACGGGCTTGCCGGTCTTCGCCGACTCCGTGGCGGCCTCGGCCAGGCGCAGAGCCTCGATCGCATCGTCGATGGACGGCGTGGGCTTGGTGCCCGTGACGACCGCGTCGATGAACGTGGTCAGCTCAATGCGGTAGGCGTCCGCGTAGCGCTGCAGGAAGAAGTCCAGGTACGGCTCGGCCGCATCCGTGACCTCGGCGTTGGACAGGCGCACGGTGGTGGCGCGGATGTTGTCCGCGTTGAGGGTGCCCGTCGAACCCTGGGCCTCCAGGCGCTGGTCGTAGCCGGACGAGCACTTGCGGTTGTTGACGATGGTCGCGACGACGCCGGCGGCGTTCTTCAGGGTGACCACGGCGGCGTCGAAGTCGCCGGCTTCCCTGATCTCCTCGTTGAAGTTCTGGCCGAAGGCGTGCACCTCGACGATGTCGCCCAGGAAGAAGCGGGCCATGTCGAAGTCATGGATGGTCATGTCGCGGAAGATGCCACCGGAAACCTTCACGTACTCAGCCGGGGGAGCGGCGGGGTCACGCGAGATGATGAGTAGGTTCTCCAGGTCGCCGATCTTGCCTTCTTCGAGCTGGGCGTGAACCGCGGCGAAGGAGGGGTCGAAGCGGCGGTTGAAGCCGAACATGACGGGCACGGACACGGCACCCAGCTCATCGCGGGCGGCCTCGACGTCCTTCATGTCCAGGGCGATGGGCTTCTCGCACAGCACGGCCTTGCCGGCCTTGGCCGCGGCGAGCAGGTGGGGGATGTGCAGCGGCGTGGGCGAGCCGATGACGACGGCGTCAACGCCCTCGTCGGTGAAAACGGAGTCCACGTCGGTCGTGTGGCGGGCACCGTAGGCCTCGGCCAGCTTGCTCGCGGCATCACCGAAAGGATCGGCAACGAGGGCGAGGGTCGCGCCGGGGTGTGCGGCGATGGTCTTGGCGTGGACGTGGCCGATGCGGCCGGCGCCGATAACGGCGATGTTGAGCATCTTTGCTTCTTTCTAGTGAGAGCGGTGTGCTAGAGAGCAGAAAAACCGTGACCGGTGGTGGCCCTACACCGTAGATGTGGGGCCACCGAGTGGATCACGGAGCGGGCATAATGACGTCGCGCACCAGGGCGTCGAGGTCAGCGTCTGCCTGCAGGAAGCTGCGCAGGGTCTTCACGGTGGCACCGAAGGTGTCGAACTCCTCCGGGGTCATGCCGTCGGGCTCGTAGGCGCGGACAAATTCGGGGATCGAGAGCAGCGTCTTCATGATGTCTTCGCGTACCGGGATGTCCATGCGCTCTTCCATCTTGTAGTCCGAGTCGTTGATGCGCTTGGCCCACTTGAACGGCGGGGAGATGACGACGTCGCCACCGACGAACTCGGACCAGTGCATGACGTTACGGAACGCAGCGCAGAGCATGCGGGCGCGCAGGCCGCGCTTCTGGAACTCCTGGTAGGCGCGCTTGAAGGCGGCAATGCCCGCCCACTCGAGGTGGCCCGGATCCAGGAACATCGCGTCGCGCTCGGCGACCTCCTTGATCCAGTCGTCGAGGCGGCCCACCATGAGGGTGACGACCGGGCCCATCTGGGAGGTGTCCTTGCCCTCAGCCTCGCGGCGCTTGAGGCCGCGCTCGATGGCCTCGCCCGTGGTGACGGCCTGGGCGACGGAGAAGGAGACCGTTACGTTGACGGAGACGCCGCGGTAGGTGGCCTCTTCGATGGCCTCGATGCCCACCGAGGTGGCGGGGATCTTCACGATGATGTTCTTGGCGAGGTTGTGGAACTCCTCGGCCTGGTCGGCCAGAGCCTTGGCGGAGCGAGCCAGGCGCGGGTCTGTCTGCATCGACAGGCGGCCGTTGCGGCCGTTCTCGGCCTCGAAGATGGGCTCGAGGAGCTTGGCGGCCTCGAGGGACAGCTCGCGCACGACCTGCCAGCCGATCTCAGACTCGGTGGCGTTGGGCATTTCCTTGGCGAGCTCCGCAATTCGGGGCAGCCACACGTCGCGACGCTGGTTGATGCAGGTGTAGGCGATGGTCGGGTTGCAGGTAGCACCAACGCCGCCGAAGGAGATGGACTGCGCCAGCTCGCCCGGATCCGAGGAATCGTTCCACAGGGCGGTAGGGGTGTGACGCGCGGCGTCCAGAAGGGGGCCGGGGGTGTACTCGATGGACATGGCGGGAAGCACTCCTTTGTGATTGCTTTCGACTTTCTCCGTCGGGAACAAGTCTACGGCGAGCGCTTCCGCCTGTCAACAGTTTGTTAGGACAAAGTGTCAATACTTTGTCACTGTGCGAAAAGGCTGGCCTCGAAGGAGTATCGCGATGCTCGGTAGATATGGTTGCCGTACTCCACGATGCGCCCCGAGGGGTCGTACGTCGTGCGTTGTGTCGTGAGCAGGGCGGCGCCGCGGTGTTCAGACAGGAGCTTGGCTTCCTTCGTCGTCGCGCTGCGGGCGCCGATCACCTGGCGGGCCGAGGCCAGGGTGACCCCGCGCTCGCGCATGAGGTCATAGAGGGAGCCGGACTCGAGCTCTTGCATGGTCGGCGCGATGTCCGTCGGGATGAAGTTGGTGAGCACGGCGATCGGCTCGTCGTTGGCAAAACGCGTGCGCTCGATGTGGACGATGAGGGTGCCCTCGGTGATCTTGAGGACGTCGGCTTCCTGAGCGTTGGCTGGGCGCGCCTCGTAGCGCTGGATCGTCGTGTGGACCTTGTGGCCGGCGTCGACGAGGTCGCGCATGAGGGAGGTGAGCTCCATGGGGCGGTGGACGTGACGCGGGGACACGATTGTGCCGACGCCGCGACGGCGCGTCAGGAGGCCGCGGTCGACCAGGCGCTGGAGAGCCTGTCGTGCCGTGGGGCGGGAGACGTGCAGTCGTGCAGCCATTGACAGTTCATCCTCGAGGCGCGTGTCCGCGGGCAGTGCGCCGGAGTTGATAAGCTGTGCGATGGGCTCCGAAATCTGAAAGTACAGCGGCACGGGGGAGGAGCGATCCAGCGTAATGTCTGGAACGTAGGGAGTGTTCTCCGAGGTGGGCGTTGCTTTGGACATGTCAAACCTTCATGTGCGGCGCGACGGCTGTGTCAATTAAATACGGTTACATGGTATCAGTGTTGATGTCAGGAGGAAGAGTGACGCGCTGTTGCATATTGTATAGACAAAGTTTGACGATTGCCTGTTGATAGTGCATCCTTGGAACGAAAGGTTTACGGGCCACCCCAATGGAGAGGAAGGAGGCACCATGTCTCTCGAGCGCCGCTATGTCGACATTCTGACAATGGGTCGTTCCGGTATTGACATTTCCTCTCCAGGTTGGCGCCCACCTCGAAGATGTCGAGACCTTCGGAAAGTTCCTCGGTGGCAGCCCGACGAACGTCGCAGTCGCCGCCGCGCGCCTCGGGCATCGCTCCGGCGTCATCACCGGCGTGGGGGACGACCCCTTCGGCCGTTTCGTGACTCGGGAGCTGGAGCGCCTCGGCGTCTCCTCCGACCATGTCGTCACCGTGCGCGACTTCCACACACCCGTGACCTTCGCAGAGCTTTTCCCGCCGGACTCCTTCCCGCTCTACTTCTACCGCGAACCCAGCGCACCGGACCTGGAGCTGCGGGAGGACCAGGTGGATTGGGACGCCGTTGAGCGCGCCGGAATCTTCTGGTTTACCGTGACCGGCCTGTCGCGCGACTCCTCCTTTGGCCTGCACCTGCGCGCCCTCGATCACCGCGACCGCTCCAACGGCGTGACGATCCTCGACCTCGACTACCGCTCCAATTTGTGGAGCGGGACGGCCCAGGCGCGTTCGCGCGTCGCAGCCGTCCTGTCCCGTGTGGACGTCGCCGTCGGCAACCGCCAGGAATGCGAGATGGCCGTCGGCATCTCCGACCCCGAAGGCGCGGCTGACGCCCTCCTCGAACGGGGCGTCAAGCTCGCGATCGTCAAGCAGGGGCCCAAGGGGACTCTCGCCAAGACCGCCGACGAGCGCGTGTGGGTCGACGCCTGGGACGTGGACGTCGTCAACGGACTGGGCGCGGGGGATGCCTTCGGAGGCACGCTCATCCACGGCCTCGTCGAAGGGTGGGACCTCGAGCGCACGATCCGTTACGCCTCGGCCGCGGGAGCCTACGTGTGTTTGCACATCGAATGCTCGACGGCGATGCCCACCCTCGAGCAGCTGCACTCGTTCGTCGAAACGGGGGGCCTCCCGTAACCCACCCGACTTGCCCCAGCCTCGTCCCCCTTTTCATCCAGCGGCACCGATGCCCAACTTTCAGGAGACTACGATGACTCTTCCCGACATTTACGTTCCCGCCGGCTCCTCCGGCCACGGCAATTTCACCGTTGATATTGACCCCCAGCGTGCCGGGTGGGCCTTCTCGGGCCTGCGCGTTCTCGTTCTCGAGGCTGGCGCGTCCCAGGTCGTCGAGACCGGCGAGGCCGAGCTCCTCGTCCTGCCCCTCGCCGGCGGCGCGACCGTCGAGGTCGACGGGCAGAACTTTGAGCTGGAGGGCCGTCGCGGCGTCTTCTCCGGCGTCACCGACTACCTGTACGTCGGACGGGGCAAGAGCCTGACCATCATCTCCGCTGGCGGGGGCCGCTTCGCCTTCCCCTCCGCGATCGCTACCCGCGACATCGATGTCGCCTACTACCCCAAGAGTCAGGTCCGCGTCGACCTGCGCGGCGCCGGCGACTGCTCGCGCCAGGTCAACAACTACTCCCTGGCCGTCGAGGGTGTCACCACCTCCCACCTGCTGGCCTGCGAGGTCATCACCCCCGGCGGTAACTGGTCCTCCTACCCGGCCCACAAGCACGAGCAGGACTCCGAGGATGAGCGTGAGCTCGAAGAGATCTACTACTTCGAGATCGAAGACGGCCCCGAGGGGTCCAAGGGCTTTGGGCTGCACCGCGCACCTACGGCAGCCCCGGCCGCCCGATCGACCTGTGCTGCGAGGTCCACGACGGTGATGTCGCCCTCGTGCCCCACGGCTACCACGGCCCCTGCGTCGCGGCGCCCGGCTACGACATGTACTACCTGAACGTCATGGCCGGCCCGAACGAGGACCTCGTGTGGCTCGCACCCGACGATCCGGCGCACCACTGGATCCGCGCGACCTGGGAAAACCAGGAAGTGGACCCCCGTCTGCCCATGAACAAGTAAGAAAGCCTCGAAAGGACAACCCATGAGCAAAGAAGCCTACAAGGGAACCGTGCGCCTGACGGTTGCACAGGCAATCATTCGCTTCCTGTCCAACCAGTACACCGAGCGTGACGGCGTCGAACATCGCCTCATCGCGGGCGCCTTTGGCATCTTTGGCCACGGTAACGTCGCCGGCATCGGTCAGGCCCTGCTGCAGAACGAGATCGCGCCCGCCGAGGGTGAGAACCCGATGCCCTACATCATGCCCCGCAACGAGCAGGGTGCCGTCCACGCGGCCGCGGCCTTCGCCAAGACGACGAACCGCCTGCAGACCTGGATGACGACCGCGTCGATCGGCCCCGGCTCGCTCAACATGGTCACGGGCGCCGCGACGGCGACGACCAACCGCCTGCCCGTCCTCATCTTCCCCTCCGACCAGTTCGCGACCCGCATCCCGGACCCGGTTCTCCAGCAGCTCGAGGATCCGACCTCACTCGACGTGACCGTCAACGACGCGTTCCGTCCCGTCTCGCGCTTCTTCGACCGCATCAACCGCCCCGAGCAGCTGATCCCCTCGCTGCTCAATGGCATGCGTGTCCTGACCGACCCGGCTGAGACCGGTGCCGTGACGATCGCCCTGCCCCAGGACGTTCAGGCCGAGCCTATGATTGGCCGATCGAGTTCTTCGCCAAGCGCGTGTGGCACGTGCGCCGTCCCCCGGCCGAGCGCGCCGCCCTCGAGCGCGCGGTCGCCAAGATCCGCGCCGCCAAGCGCCCCCTCATCATCGCCGGCGGCGGCACCATCTACTCCGAGGCCTCCGAGGAGCTGCGCGCATTCGCCGCCGCGACCGGCATCCCGGTCGCCGACACGCAGGCCGGTAAGGGCGCCATCAACTGCGATCACCCCTGCTCCGTGGGCGGCGTCGGCTCCACCGGCGGCGACTCGGGCAACCACCTCGCCGACAAGGCCGACCTGATCATCGGCGTGGGCACGCGCTACTCCGACTTCACGACGGCCTCGAAGACGCAGTTCAAGAACCCCGACGTCTCCTTCGTCAACATCAACATCACGCCCTTCGATGCCGCCAAGCAGAGCGCCGAGATGGTCGTGGCCGACGCCCGCGAGGCGCTCGTGGCCCTGACCGAGGAGCTGGCCGATTACCGTGTCGACGAGTCCTACACCGCCGAGATCGCCGCCGAGCGCGAGGCCTGGGCCGCCAAGGTGGAGCAGTGCTACCACGTGGGCAACGCCCCGTTGCCCGCGCAGACCGAGGTCTTTGGTGCGCTGAACGAGCTCATGGGCGACGAGGATGTGGTCATCAACGCCGCCGGCTCGATGCCCGGCGACCTGCAGGCCCTGTGGCAGGCGAAGACCCCCGTCCAGTACCACGTCGAGTACGCCTTCTCCTGCATGGGCTACGAGGTCCCGGCCGCGATGGGCGTCAAGCTGGCGCGTCCGCAGTCCGAGGTCGTCTCGATCGTTGGCGACGGCACCTACCAGATGCTTCCGATGGAGCTGGCCACGGTCGCCCAGGAGGGCATCAAGGTCATCTACGTCCTGCTGCAGAACTACGGCTTCGCGTCGATCGGCGCCCTGTCCGAGTCGCGCGGCTCCCAGCGCTTCGGCACGAAGTACCGCCAGCGTGGGACCGGCTCGCACCTGGAGGATGCGGACACGATCGCTGGCGTGGACATCGCTGCGAACGCTCGTTCCTGGGGCATCGATGTGCTCGAGGTCCGCACGATCGAGGAGTTCAAGGAAGCCTACAAGACGGCCGCCGCCTCGGATCGTGCGACCATGATCCACATCGAGACCGATCTGATGGGCCCCAACCCGCCCGGATCCTCCTGGTGGGACGTGGCGATCTCGGAGGTGTCTGTCCTCGAGTCGACGCAGCGTGCGTACGAGGACTATCAGAACGATCGCAAGCCGCAGCGCCACTACCTGTGAGGTTGTGAGACTGTGTGGGCGGCCCCGGAGGAAATTCGGGGCCGCCCCCTTTTTTGTCGAGGGGACGAGGTGGGGGTGGGGAGTGTGCGATGGGGCAGGCTCGGCCACGGCCTCGTTCGGGGAGCGCGAGGCTCGTGTCTGATAGACGGGACAATTGGGTCCAGGTATGTGCCGGTATTGCGGATATCGCGACATTGGTTGCAGAAACATGCTACCCTTTGTCCTAACAAAGCTGTTCCACCATTCGTGGATGAATGGGAAGAAAGGTAAAACCAATGACAATCAACCTGTGGGTCAACGGCGAAGAGTACGTCGCTCACACTGAGAAGACCATCGGCGTCGAAAACCCCGCCACCGGCAAGGTCGTCGACCAGCTTGCCCTTGCCGACAAGCATTGCCTCGACCATGTCGTCGAGATCGCCCGCAACGCGCAGAAGGAATGGGGCCGCACCGCCCTGGCCAAGCGCGTGGACATCATGTTCAAGTTCCGTCAGCTCGTCATCGATCACCAGGATGAGATCGCCGACGCCATCGTGCGCGAGGGCGGCAAGACCCATGGCGACGCCCTTGGCGAGATCGCCCGCGGCCGCGAGACCATCGACTTTGCCTGCGGCATCAACGCCGCCCTCAAGGGTGAGTTCACCGACCAGGCCTCGACCGGCGTGGACGTGCACACCCTGCGCCAGCCCGTCGGCATCGTCGCCGGCATCTGCCCCTTCAACTTCCCGGCCATGGTCCCCATGTGGATGCACCCGGTCGCCCTGGCCACCGGCAACGCCTTCATTCTCAAGGTTGCCTCGACCGTCCCCAGCGCCTCGCTGATCATCGCCCGCCTCTACAAGGAGGCCGGCCTGCCCGACGGCCTGTTCAACGTTATTGCCGGCGATCGTCACCTGGTCACCGATATCCTCACCCACCCCGGTATCGACGCCATCTCCTTCGTCGGCTCCACCCCGGTCGCCCACATCGTGCAGGACACGGGCGTGGCCCATGGCAAGCGCGTCCAGGCTCTGGGTGGCGCGAACAACCACGCGATCGTCATGCCCGACGCGGATATTGAGTTTGCTGCGCAGCACATCAGCGCCGGTGCCTTCGGCGCGGCCGGCCAGCGCTGCATGGCTCTGCCCGTGATCGTCACCGTCGGCGGCGTCGAGGAGAAGCTTCTCCCCGCGATCAAGGCTCGCGCCGAGAAGATCGTCGTCGGCCCCGGCACCGACCCGGCCTCCGAGATGGGCCCGGTCATCACCCGCTCCTCCCAGGAGCGCATCACCAAGTGGATCGACGAGGCCGAGGCCAAGGGTGCGAACATCGTCCTCGACGGCCGTGGCTACCGCCCCGAGGGCGAGGAGTATGCGGACGGCTTCTGGCTGGCCCCCACGATCATCGACAACGTGGATCGCGACCTGAGCGTCTACTGCGAAGAGGTCTTCGGCCCCGTCCTGGTCGTCGTGCATGCCGACACCTACGAGGAAGCCATCGAGATCGTCAACTCCTCCGAGTTTGGCAACGGCTCCGCGATCTTCACCTCCGACGGTGACACCGCCCGCCACTTCGTCGTCGACGTCGAGGCTGGCATGGTCGGCGTCAACGTGCCGATCCCGGTTCCGGTCGCCTACTACTCCTTCGGTGGCTGGAAGGAGTCGCTGCTGGGCGACACCCACATCCATGGCCCCGAGGGCGTGCGCTTCTACACGAAGGCCAAGGTCGTCACGACCCGTTGGCCCAAGCGTGGCGAGAAGGTTGGCTATGTCGGAATGAACTTCCCGACGAACGTCTGAGCTTGACCCTTTCCTCAGGAGGGGTGGGCACATTGTGCCCACCCCTCCTTTGTATGCGGCTTCGTGATAACAAATAGATTCAAATGAACGGCTTGGACCGTGAATACGGCGCGTTAGCTAAGTGAGTCAGTGGCTGCGGTGCCGGTGGGTGGCGGCAGGGTCAGGTGGTAGTGGCCGCGTGGTAGTAGCCGCCCGACTGGAGGGTGGTGCGAGGCCGTCCTGGTGTTGCCGCGGTTGTGCTCTGCGCCGTTGGACAGCGAGGGAGCAACGGAAATCCTGCTGCATGTGGATAGGTTGTGACGTTATGGATAGGTTAGGCGCATCCGGATAGGTTATTAACCTATCCGCATCGAAATAACCTATCCGCATAGCGATAACCTATCCGCAAGTTGTCGTCATAACGTCGTTACGTGGGGGAGAGATGGTGGTTGTCGTGTGGAGGAGCTGAGGGTGAGTGCTGTCGGTCCTGGCCTGCTGCCCAGGTGACATGCAGTGGGGGAATAGCGCCATTAGAACCCCGACACGCCGACGACACGCCGGCACGGAGCTCCTAATGCTGCAAAACCCCCATTGGTGTCCGAATGGATGGGTGCGAGGCCTGATGGGGTGAAGGTGGCTGCGGTGCCGGTGGGTGGTGGTAGGGCCAGGTGGCAGTAGCCGCCCGACTGGAGGGCGGCGCGAGGCCTGTGGGCTGGAGGTGGCTGCGGTGCCGGTGGCCGGCGGCAGGGCCAGGTAGTACGAGCGGCTCGACTGGAGGGCGGCGCGAGGCCTGATGGGGTGAAGGTGGCTGCGGTGCCGGTGGGTGGTGGCAGGGCCAGGTGGTACGTGCCGCCCGACTGGAGGGCGGCGCGAGGCCTGCTGGGCCTGGCCGGGCTTCGAGACGACGCGCCGAGCGAAGCTCGCGGCGCGGACGGCGAGCGGGCGGGCAGGCCT